>CAZRPT010000195.1:0-16959 GCA_964601985.1 uncultured Verrucomicrobiota bacterium | reverse complement strand
TGATGGCGCGGTCGCGGGCGTTGTCATCCGGTCGGTGCATTTCATGCGGGCGGCGATGTTCGGCCGCGGCTTCCGGATCGTCCGGTTGATCGGCGATCAGGGCCAGATTGTAATGCGCGGCGGAATTTTCCGGGTCAAGCCACAACATCTCCTCGAACCGGGCGCGGGCGCGGGCGGGAACCTCCCGTCACCGCTCGGGACCGCCGCGTAATCCCGGCTGAAGTCCGGGTCGCGCTCCGGATCGCGCGTTCCCCCGATGCCGGCCCTGTCGAGCATGCAGGTGTTGACACCGCATCTTTTGAAGCTGCCGGAGGCGTTGGGACCGCTCTTGTCGGGATTGCTCCAAGGCTGCCCCCGATTGAGACGGAAACCGAACCGCGAACCGGCTCCCGAACGGCTGATGGCGGCGTTGCCCAAGCTGCCGGAGGGGAAGGAATCTCCTGCCGTCCGGGCGACAGCAAAACCACTGGGTCATGAAGGCCTCGCCCGCCCTTTCGCCGCGGGGGCGCGGTCCGGATCGAGGCCGGAAAGGGCCCGACGCACAGCGCCCGACGGGGATGCCGTCGGGCGGGCGGAAAAGAATTTCGGATCCGGCTACTGGGTGCGCGCGCGGTAGAAACGCACCGCCTCCCGGCGCGCGTCCGGATCCACGTAGTAAATCCGGCCCTGAGTGGCCACGTTGGTGGTGAGCGACTTCCACCGGCCGGTCGGCGAATCGGCGCCCTGGATCACGTACACCTGGTTGGTCTGCCCTTCCAGCATCAGTTGCAACTGGCCGCCAAACAGCATCTGAATGCTCAGCAGCGGCGGTTGCGCGGGGTCGGGCGCCACCACCAGCGGCAGATCCACGTTGTCAATGAAGGCCGTGTCCAAGCCTTCGCCGCCCTGGGTGTCCTTGAGATACTGCCATTCCAGCACGTGATGGCCGGCCGGGACGGGGAATTCATAACGGAACCAGTCCACGTCGCCGCTGAAGCGATCCACCTCCTTGCCGTCCATGAGGAATTTGAAGTAATCCCAGTCCGCCTCCGAGCTGACCCGCAGGGCAAAGCTGCCCGTGCCCCCGCGGAAATCCGCCTCCAGGCGCAACACGCTGGATTGGGAGTTGCCGATGGCGCCCGAGCGCGCGGACCACGCGCCATAGCCGACGTTCTGGTCCGTGACCACCCACGGCAGGTCGCCCCCGAACTGCCACGGCAGCTTCGAGAAGTCGCCGCTCTCAAAATCGTCACTGAAGTACCGCGCCACAAAGACCGCCTCCAGTTCGAGGTCTTCGCGCACGCGGAGCAGCAAGGGATTGTTGGGCGGCACGCCCACGTTGCTCCGCCAGCCGGAGAAAACGAAGCCGTCGTCCGGCACGGCGGTCACCCGCAACGACGCCCCATCCTTCATGTCGAACACGTTCGGGGCGGGGAGCGTGGTGCCGCCCTCCGTGCTGGTGAGGGTCACCGTGTGCGTCACGGCCGGGGTGAACTGGTAATTCAGGGTGGCGACGCCAAAGTCGCCTCCGTAACCGTCCACGGCGATGCGGTATTCCACCCCGCCCTGCACGGCGTGGGTGAGCCCGCTGTAGCGCACGTCCTGCGTGGCATCATCGTTCCCGGCGATGGTGACCAGGTGATTCACCCGGTCGCCGGTGTAGAGGCCCAGCAGGGTGTCGAAATCGGAACCTTCCGTGTCCAGCTTCAACTCGCCGGATTCCGGCGCCTTGAACGTCCACCAGACCGAGTGGCCGCCTTCATTGCCGCCGTGCAGGGGCTCGCCATATTCCTTGGTGGCGGTGTCGGTTTTCGCGGTGACCGTTCCGGAATCGTCCTTCAGGTAGAACGGGCTGGACGGACTCAACACCACGCCGAACACGTCGTTCCCCGGTTCGTTGGGGGTGTAATGCACCTTGATGCTCCACGGGGTCGAGACATTGCCGGACCAGTCCCGCGCATAGACGGAAAGCTCGTTCACGCCCACGACGAGGTTCGCCTGCACGGTCCAGTTGGTCAGGCCGGTCACCGTTTGGGGCGTGCCGCCGTTCACCCGGAAAAGCACCTCCCGGACGCCGGAGGCATTGGGCTCCGGATCAAAGGCGTATCCCTGGACTTCGACCTGGCCGGTGGTGAACAATTCACCCGCCGCGGGGGAGGTGATTCGCGGCACCGGCGCCACCCAGTCCGGCTGGCCGTTGGGCTGCACCCGCAGGCGCAAGGTGCCGTAGTCGTCCGGATTGCCGCAGGTCACCTGGATGTGGTAGGTCGTGCCGCGAACAGCCGTAAAGCGGACGTAGGCCTGTTCCCGGCCGTCTTCCATGTTGTCCGCCGCGGCGACATTCGTCAGCGACAGCAAGCTCGGTCCCACGTACACGGCCACCGTCGTGTCAAACGAGCTGCCCGCGGTGTCCACGATGGCGGTGCTGGTGAAGGCCGGCGACCACGTGTACCACAACGAGCGGGCGGCGTTGGTGTTGCCGGCCGGCCAGGGCTCGTTTTCTTCCAGCGTGGCATACTGGTTGTAGGCGTCCACCAGCGTATTGCCGTAGGCCCCCGCTCCCGGAATCTTGTCCGGCGAGTCAAAGCCGTCGTTGCGCGGCGGCGCCACGATGTGATACGTGATCAGGTTGGTGTAGGGATTCTTGTCCGGCGCCGTCACGTTCAGCAAAAACTGCACCACGTTGGAAAACGGCGGCTGGGTGTAGGGCTCCCAGTCGAACGCGCCGGTGTACACGTTGTCGTTGCTCCGCACATCCGGCGCCACGCCGTCGTTCAAAAAGTCCACGATGTTGGTGGTTCCCTGGATTTCCGCCCATACCGTCGCGTTGGTGATCGGAAACAGGTCGTTGACCTTCACGAAAACCGGAAACGGAAACAGATTGGTGGAAAAGAGCACCGGTGATTGATCCGGCGGATCAATGGTCACCTCCAAGTTGCCATCCTCCCCCGCCAGCAACGCGCGGTAGGCGTTGACGCGGCCGCCGGTGACGGTGATGTCGCGCAAGGCGCGCACCGGGACGACGCTGCTCACGATGCGCTCGCGCACCTCGGACATCGGGGCATCGGGAAAGGCCGCCCAGATGAGCGCCGCCACGCCTGAAACGTGGGGCGCGGCCATGCTGGTGCCCGATTCGTAGAGGTAATCGCTGTCCGAACCGTTGCCGCAGGAATAGATCTCCACGCCCGGCGCGCCCACGTCCACGGACGTGGCGCCATAGTTCGAAAACCACGCCAGATCGTCTTTGCGGTCCAGCGCCGCCACGGAGATGATGTTGTCCACATCCAACGCGGCGGGGAAGAAACTCACCCGGTCATTGTCATTGGTGTCATTGCCCGCCGCCGCCACGAACAGCACGCCATTGGTGCTGGCGTTGATGATGGTGTCCCGCAGCAGTTGCAGTTCGTTCGTGCCGTAGCCGCCCCAACTGTTGTTGAGAATCCGGGCGCCTTCCTCCACGGCATAATTGATGCCCGCCACCGCGTCCGCCGTGAACCCGCCCCGGGGGCCCATGAACTTGACGCCCATGAGGCGGACCTGCCACGCCACCCCCACGTGCGGGTGACCGTTGTTGGCCTCCGCGCCAATGGTGCCGGCCACGTGGGTGCCGTGCCCGTCATCGTCCCACGGATCGCCCGCGCCGGTGATGGTGTTCACCCCGAAGATGTCGTCCACGTACCCGTTCTGATCATCATCCACGCCGTTGCCGGGGATTTCGTTCGGGTTCCGCCACATCTGGCGGCGCAAATCGTCGTGGGTGTAGCGGATGCCCGTGTCAATCACCGCCACCACCACGTTGGTGGAGCCCGTGGTGGTGTCCCAGGCATTTTGCGTGCTGTCGTCGGGATTGGTCAGGACGTCCGCGCCCAATTTGCCGTCGAACTGGCCCAAGTTGCGCAGTCCCCAAAGGAGGCCGTTCTGGTAGGCGCTGTCCCCCGTGGGTTCGGTGAGGGCCGGGCGCACCCACCAATCCGGATCGGCATAGGCAAACACGCCGGAGGCGCGCAGCACCTCGAGGCGCGACCGCAGCCGCTCCGCCTGGGCCTGAAGATCCGGCCGGCCGTCACTTTGCAGGGCGAGGGGGCGATCCAGCTCCAGCACCACGCCTCCGGGCACGAGCGGCAACTGCCGCCGCACCGTCAACCCCACCTCTTTGAGGGTGGCCAGCGTGGCCGGCGCCAGCGCCTGGCGGGGATTCTTGAAGCGGGCCAGAATCCGGGTGGGATGGGCCTTGCGGCCGCCCAGATCCACCAGCACCGGCGCGGATCCCGCGGCCCAAGCCGTCACGCCCAGCCATCCGATCGCCATCAGCCACGTGAAACGTCTCATCAACAACATAGTCGCAATTAGTCAAAGCACCTGGCGGCCGGCGGCCGCTTGCGACCGCCACCCCCGGCAAATTCCGGATCAGGGATAGTACACCACGCGGTAGTAACGCTGCTCGGCCTCCGGCGGCGTCGCGTCTTCGATGGTCACCAGGGTGATGTCGTCCTCGGTGTTGTCGTACTCGCGCACCACCTCCCACTGCGCTCCCGCGCCCAGTTCCGGGGTCGCCTGGACTTCGTAGCGGGTGTGGGCGGCCGCCCGCCACGTCAGGACCACCGTCCCGTTTTCCAGCCGGAAATCCGTGATCTTCACCCCGTCAAACGGACTCAAGTCAAACCCGTTGGCGGTGCCGTCGGCGTCGGAATCAATCACCGCGCTTTCCCGCAAGCCCCGGTTGACCCGGATGGTCTCCCCCGTGGGCAGCAGCACGTCCACCCCGCTCCGCGGACCGACAAAATCCTTCACCCAGATCATCCGTCCGGGGAAGGCGTTGGTCACGATGCTGGCGTCCAAATTGGCCGCGGCGAAATACACCGTCAGGCTGGGATCCACCTCCACTTCGCCATTCAAATCCAGCAGCGCGCTGGGGCCGAATTCCAGATAATCCACATACATGCCGTTTTGCCCGCCGGTTCCGCCCAGCATCACGGTGGCGTTTTCCTCCGGGTTCAAAATCAACCGTCCGAGCGCGACGTTGTCCGTGAATCCTTCCGCCGTGGCGCCCCGATCCTCGGCCGCCCAGCTGGATTCCACGTATTGATACCGCGCGGCGGACAGCTCCAAGGTGGTGCCCAGCAGGGAACCCAGGGCCGGCTTGCGATTCAACTGCACCCCCAACCCGGCGGTGAACCGCACGGCGGCGTCCCCACCGCTGTCCGTCAAATTGTCCGCCACATCCAGCACCAAGCGACGCACCACGGTGTTGGTGCTGTGCCGCAGCCGCAGGGTGTTGGCCACGATTTCCAGATCGGCTTGCGACGCAATCCGCCCGCCATCCATGGTGAACGCATCCGCCTCAATCCGAATGGGCCCGACCAGGCTCTGGATGAGACCGCCGTTGACCAGTTTCCTGACCCGGTAGCGGTGCACTCCCGCTTCATTGGTGCCTTTCACCACCATCACGTCGTAGGGAACCTCCCGGTCCGCGCCCGCAATCATCTGGTCGGGCACGCTGATGAACCCTTCGTTGGTCAGGAAGCGCAGGTTGGGAAAATGCACGGCCTTCCAGTCGGTGATGGTATTCGCGGAAGCGCCTTGGCGATCGCCCAAGACCATTCCGCCCCGCGGCCCGACGGACAGGCTCGTGGCGTCCACCGCCAGTTGCTCCACCACCCGCGTGGTGTCCATCACATACACGTTGGTGCTGTGCGTCACCAACCCGCTGACATAGGTGGGATAGCGGGTGTTGACCATCGAGGCATCCACAAACAGCACGTGGATGCCCACGTTGATCACGTTGGTCGTAATCACGTTGGTGCCGGGGTCGTTGGTCACGGTCACCGTCGGCACGCCGCTGTCATCCACGGTGATGTTGGTGGTCGTGGAATTGGTGATCGCGTTGGTGATGATCATCAACTGATTGGTCCACACGGCGCTCCACGTCTGAAGGAAACCGGCCAGCCGCTCCACCTCCGGCACCACCAGATTCTGCAGCTCCAGCATGCCGTTGGTGGCGCCCACGTCGTAATGCAGGTGCGGGACGTCCATGCTCAGCAGCTTGGTGCTGACCAGATGCCTGGCCTGCACCGTCACAATGCCCTCACCCCGGATGTGCGCCCGCTCCAGATTGAGCCGGTCCGCGATGATGCTCACCCGCCCCCCCATGTTGGTGGGAGAGGCATCGGGCACGTTCGGCGTTTCCAGCACCATGTTGGTCACGGAGGCGCCGGCGGCCACGTAGAGATTCGTCACCACATCATGGGAATAGCCCGCCGTCGTCACGATGTTGGTCACGATCTCCATGCTGAAGTTCGTGCCGTTGGGCGGAACGGGCGTCTCCACGAAGTTCGTGGTGATGTTGGTCACGGCCTCGCCGCCGGCGTTGTAAACCAACGTCGCCAGATTGGTGCGGAACGCGTTCCCATTGGGCGGATCCCCGCCGGCGCCGCCATACCGGTTGATCTCGAGCGCCGCCGGACGAAACGGCATCCCCTGCGTGAGCACGTTGGTCAACATGCTGATGTTGGTTTCCGAAGCCAGCCGGTCAATCAGGAAGAACTGCGCGTCAAAATTCTCCGGCAGACGCTCGCCGCCCCCGAGGTCGAACTGCCCCAGATTGTTGGTCAACGGGCTGCCAAACCGCACGCTCACCGTCCGGAAAAAGTTCGTGGGAATGGTGCTCGGCGAAAACCGCGCCACGGTGTTCAGGTTGGTGTCCTCCTTCGCCACCAGCACCACCTGAATGATCCAGTTGGTCTCATCCACCGCGTTGGTGTAAACGGCCGTCCACGGATCCGGCAGCGTGAATCCGTTGA
This sequence comes from uncultured Verrucomicrobiota bacterium, assembly GCA_964601985.1. Lineage (GTDB taxonomy): Bacteria > Verrucomicrobiota > Verrucomicrobiia > Limisphaerales > J093 > J093. Next base: position 10,180 of record CAZRPT010000195.1, on the reverse strand, counting down.
TCGTGGGGCCCAGCATGTTCGTGATCGTATGCTGGGGGGCGTTTCCTCCCAGAGCGCCAATGGCGGGAATCAACGTGGAAGAGGCGAACCGCGGAATTTGTTCGCCCCCGCCCCAAAACAAATCCCGAATCCCGGCATCCGGCATGTAGGAAGAGGTGATCAGCGAGTGAAAACCCATCTCCGAATTCAGCAGGAAGGTGCCAATGCCCATCACGCCGGCGCCGCTTCGCCGCAGATCCACGTCCTTCCCCACGATTTGCACCAAACCGTCCGCGCTGGTGATCAGGCTGCCGCGATTGACCACGCGATCAGCATCAATGTAAATCCCCGCCGGCGCCGCTCCCTCTTCCAGCCGCCCCATGGCAAAGGCCTGGATGGAGCCCCCCAGCTCGTTGACGAACTGGTCCGCGGAGGAACGCGCGCCCTGGTCGTCAATGTGATTGAAGAGAAACCCCGGCTGCGACAGCATCACGCCCCGGTTCGTGTAGTTCAGGACGTTCATGAAGTCGTAGAGGTCGCCCTCCGTCCCCACCACGAACTGCCCGTAATTGGCAAAAGCCCGCGCGTCAACCTGGGGCACGTTGGTCACCGTGCTCCAGTTGACGTACAGGGGGATGGTATTGAGCCCCGCCCACGCCGCCGTCGTCGCCACCCAGCAGCCGCCAAGGAAAAACGTCAGAATCCGCTTCATCACAAAATCAATGCCAAAATGGGCCGTCGTCTTCAGGGAGTGGTGCCCCCGGTGGTATTGCCGGTGTTTGCCGTGTTGTTGTTTCCGATGGTGCCTCCCTGCTGGACGAAATTGGTGTTGCCGCTGGCCACGCCCACGACGAACAACGGCGGCGCCGACCACGGGTTGTTGCCCTCGCTCACCCGGGTGGCCACCAACCGCTCAATGGCCGCGATGCTGGTTCCCTGCGGATAGACGTACGGCTCGTTGGTGGTGCCATCGAAAGATCCCCACCAACTCACCAGCGAAGCGTCCACCTCGCCGCCGCCCCCCACATTGAGCAGGCTCTGCCCCAGCTTGCTGAACGTAATCACCTGGCCGGGCACCAGGGTGCCGGGGCCCGCCAGTTCGCCCTGGCCGGGATTGCCGTTCAAGGTCGCGTTGTTTTGGAAATTGACGGTGCGCGCGTCGGTGGCCGGGGTGGTTCCCGCCATGCCGAGATCACTGGCCGTGAAAAGAATATCCGGCGCCGCCAAAACCCGGTCCACCACCTGCTCGCTCCGGACGCCGTTGGTGATGACAATGTCCGTGTAACGATTCGTCACCGTCACCCAGGCGCCCACCAGGGAATCAAAATCCACCCGCACGAAATTCAACTTGTCCATCCCGGGGCGAATCGCGGTGGAAAGCAACGGCAGGTTGTTGGTGCCCACCGTATTGGTGCCGCCGAACGGCGGCGGCCCCCATGGCGTGCCGGAGTCCTCGTCCAGAATTTTGCTGCCCCCCTCCATCACCCGCACCGGCGCGCGCACGGCGCCCGGAGGCGCCGATGAGACGTTGTAATTGTCGCGCCGGTAAAGATACCGCAACCCGCCCACATCGTCCCGGGTCAGCCCGGTGTAAAACAGCCCCGGGCTGGCGTTGACCGTCGCTCCGGGCGCCATCACCGTGCCGCCAAACATGCTGTAGGCCGACACGGAGGTCACCGTGGGCAGGGTGGGATCCACCGCCTGCGACACCGCCTCCCAGGTGGGAGTGGGATAGGTCTGCAAAATCTGGTACGTGTACAACACCCCGTTCACGTATTTGCTGGCCACCTGCGTCACCGGGTCGAAGCTCCGTTGGATCACCGAGTAGTAGGGCACGTTGTTGATCACGACCCGCGAACGCAACGTCCAGACGTAGCGCTCCGCCGGCGCCAGCCCCAGTTGCTCCAGCATGGTGCCCAGCACATGCGACTTCAGGTCATACAAATACAGCGCCGCCGCCTGGTGATTGACCCGGCGGGTGTTGAGGGGAAACTCATGCAGATCCTCGCTCATCAGGGAGAAAGGCGGCAGGGCGTTCAAGATCGCCATGGCCTTTTCCACCTCGGCCACGCCCTTGGCTCCGAAATAATTGAGGAAGGAGGGATCGAAGGCGTAGGTGATGGTGGGGAAGTTGAAACGGTACTCCTCACCGATGTTCATCGGCCCGCCCAAATCCGAGGCCAGTTGATAGCCGATCGTGGCGGTCTGCCATCCGGGGAAAGGTCCCAGCAGGGAAAAGGCCTGCGCGGAGGGAAGCAACCCGGCCAACAAAAGACCGGCGGCGGCTTTTTTCATCAATTGTCGCATAACGTGCTTAGCGAATCCGAATCACGCGATAATAGGCGGCGGCGCCCGCCGGCGGGATGACCACGCTGACCGTGTCCTCCACCGCCAGCCGCGGCTCCTGGACATTCTCCCACCGGCCGAGGTCCGCGGAAGTCTGAAGCTGGTAAACGCTGCCCGGCACCCCGGTCCAGCTCACCAGCAACCCCTGGTCGGTCGGCGTCAAACGCACCCGCAGCACGCTGTCGGCCGCCGTGGGATTCGTGCCCGCCAGAAACTCGTCCACGTTGCGCGCCCCGTCGCCATCGGAATCCTCCGTGGGGGCGGGCCACTTCGTGGTCCCCGGCCAGAACCGCGCCTGCCAGTCATCCGGCAGACCGTCAAAATTGCGATCGCGCCCCCACGTCCGGCCGCCGGCCGCCGGTGAAAACGCGGAAGCCTCGCCGTCCGCCAGGACGTAGGCCAGCCGGGCGGTGTGCGCGCTCCCCGGCATGAGGTCCGTCAACACGAGATAAGGATCGCGGGTCACGCGGGGCGTGGACTCGTCATCCACCAGCACGTGATACCGCACTCCCTCGGGATAACCGGCCAGCGGCGGCCAGCTCACCATGAGGGAATACGAATCCAACGCGGACACCCACGGCGCGTTCGGCGTGGGCAGCAGCGCCGCCGCGGCATAACGCTGGGCCAGGAGCTCGAAACTGGCGGGCAGCCCCACGAAGGAGGACCACACCGCCAAAAAGCGCTTCTGACCGTCCGCCGCCACCGCCGGCTGGATCTGCTGGTTGGAGGCCAGGGTGTTGATCTGAAATTCACTTCCCAACAGGCGCCCGTCCGCGCGCAAAAACCGGCCGAACACCCCCTCCCGGGATCCGTCCTGATGCCGGCTGGTCCACGCCACCAGCAGCGTGTTGCCCACCGCCGCCAGTTGCGGCGCGAACTGCGGCCCCAGCACGTACTCGTTCACCCGCACCGGCAGCCCCTGGGAGGCGCCGTCCGGCCCGTAAGCCGCCGCCAGCACGTCCCAATCCTCGGCCGGACTGCCGAGCGAGCGGGAACTCCACGCGATGACAAAATCCCCCTGGGGCGTCACGCAGATCGCCGGGTTGGCGCAGATGTTGGTGCTCACGTTGACGAAGACATCGCCGCTCAGCGGGCTTGCCTGGGCGTCGAAACGACGGGCGAAAATGTCCACGCTGTTCTCGTAACGCTGCTGCTCGCTGACCCAGACCACGACAAAATCGCCCCCGGGCAGAGCGGCCACGGCCGGAGAACGCTGATTGAACCGCGTCGCCACGGTCACGCGGAACTCATCCCCCCGGGGCGTGCCGTCCGCCGCCAGCCGCCGGCCGAAGACTCCGTTCATGTGGCCGTCCTCGCCCCAGCTGGTCCACACCACCACCAGCGAGCCGTCGGCCAGCACGGTCACGCGGGGATCGCCCTGGTTGCCGTCGGTGAACGTGTTGACCTTGATTTCGCCGGTCCGGAAGAGGCCGTCCGCGCCGATCACCCGCGCGAACACGTCCTGCGCGCCGGTGGGGCCGCCCTGCCAGACGAACACCGCGCCCCCGCCCGGCAGCAGGCGCACCTGGATGTTCTCCTGATCGCCCGCGGTCGTTTCATTGACCCGGAAGGTTCGGGAGGAGACCGGCGAAAGGGTGTTGTTCAACGCCCGCGCGCCCACGCCCAGCCCCTGGCCGTCCAGGGAGTAATCCTGCCAGGCCACATAGCCTCCCAAGGCGTTGAACGCCACGGAGGGACGGGCTTGGTCCCCCACCATGCCCCGGGAAAGCGAATACTCCCCCTGCTCCGGCGAGAAAGCGGGCTGGCCGTTCAGCAAGGCTGTTCCCAAGGCGGCCACCCCGATCAAGGCGAACCGCCCGGCGACGCGTATCAGTGATAGCATAAGGTCGCGGCTTTCTAACAAAGGGCCTTTTCTTTGTCCATGCTTTCTTCGCAAAAAGAGTCTCATCGCAGCAAATTTACCCGTTCGGCCCCGGAGCGCTTTCCGGAAAAACCTTTCCGGTCCGCGCGATCCCGGGCGCGTTTCCCAGCAAGTTGTTTGCCATTGTCGCATCAGTCCGCGCCAATCTTCCCCACCGCGGAACCGCCTTCCGCCGTTCCGCGCCCCGCCTTGCGCCGCCTGATTCCTTCATGGTCCGCGCTAAAACAGTTCACATTGCGCCGGGGCCGGCGCCTCGACCGCGGCGCGAAATCCCCAGCGCTCGTACAACGCCGCCAACCGGTCCCGATCCGGCTCCCGGGGAGCCAGCTCGTCCAGGGGACGGCAAACCGCCGCCTCCGGCGCCAGCCGGATCAGCTCCCGGTTCCGTTGCACCAGCTCGCGCGAATCCGCCAGGGCCTGTCGAATCCGCTCGGGAGTCACCTCCGCCAGACGCGCATAGAGGCCCGCGCAGGAGTCGAACCGTTGCAACAGCGCGGTGGCCGTCTTGCGCCCCACGCCCCGCACCCCCGGGATGTTGTCCGCGCTGTCCCCGATCAGGCTGAGCCAGTCCACGATCTGGTCCGGCCGCACGCCGGTCTTCTCACGCACCGCTTCCGGGTCCAGCGGACGAATTTCGCGCTCCCGGGGGTCCACCACCCGGACGCGCGGCGTCACGAGCTGCAAAAAATCCTTGTCGCTGCTGGAGATCAACACGTCGGCGCCCGCCGCCTCGGCGTCCCGGGCCTGCGCGGCGATCCAGTCATCCGCCTCCACGCCATCGGCGCACAGGGACGCCCAGCCCCGCGCCTCCACCCAGGCCGCGATGTCATCCAACTGCTCCGCCAGGGCCTCCGGCATGGCCGGACGGTTGGCCTTGTACTCCGGCAGCGCGTCCGTGCGCTCCGCCGCCAGCCCCCCGTCCCAAATCACCGCCACGTGGGTGGGAGACAGGGCGGCGTGAAGTTTTTCGAGGGCCTTGCGAAATCCGAAAATCGCGTTGGTGGGCCGTCCGTCCGGCCCCGTGAGTCCCCGGATCGCGAAAAAAGCCCGGTAGGCGTGGGCATGGCCGTCCACCAACAGCAGCCGCTCACCCGCATCGGATGAACTTTCAGAAGGCTGTTTGCGCTTGGCTGCCATGACGACACACCTTCCCCCCGGGCCCGCGCCCCCGCCCCGGAAAAACGCCGGGGGGACGGTCCGCGCCGCCCCCCCGCTGAGTCATGTTCCGGCGCCGGGGCGTTGCCTATTTGCTCGTCGGCGGAGGTGTCGTGGGGGCAAACGGCACCTGCTCCGGAACCTTGTTCGGATCGTAGGGCAAATCCTCCGGATCGTGGATCCGGTTGCCCGCCGGATCAATGATCGTCGGGGTCACGAAGATCACGAGGTTCTTCTTGCTGCTGGAGCTGGCCTCGCTCCGGAACAGCCGCCCAACCAGCGGCAGGTCGCCGAGCACCGGCACCTTGTCGCGGGTCTTGGTGACTTTCTCGGAAATCAGGCCGCCCATCACGATGGTCTGGCCGTCCCAGACGATCGAGCTGGTGACCACCTGCCGGATGCGGAAACGCGGCAGCGGCGTGGGCGCCACCGCCTGACCCACGATGGTCTGGAAGGCGCCCGGATCATCGTAGCCCAGGAATTCCGTCAACGTCGGAAGCAGATTCATCTGCACCGTGTAGCCGTCGGACGAAACATAGGGAATCACGTCCAGGCTCGGCCCCAGGGGAATGGGCGTGGTGGTGGGCTGAATGGCGGCCAGGGTGGGCGCCTGGTTGACCACCTGCGCCACGCCGGTCACCTCCAGCGCCCCCGCCATGAGCACGGTCATCAGGCCCGCGCCAATGAGTTTTTTCATGCTGGTTTGCTGCATTTTGCGTCTAAATCAGATGAGTTGAGGAAAAGTCCGGTCAATATCCCGTCGTGCCTCCCACCGGAGCAACACCCCCACCATAGGTGCTGGTGCCGCCGCCGAACCCGCCGGCCTGGTTGTAGGTCACGATGGTTTGCAGGTCGGTCACCTGGATCTGCGCCTGGCGACCGCTCACGGTGGTCACCTTCGGCGCGGCCATGATGTCCACGCCGCCCCGTTGCTCCAGCGCCTTGATGACCACCCGGAACTGGGGATCGGTCAAAATGCCGGTCAACGTGGCCACGGAGGGGATGGCCGTGCCGCCCACGTCCGAGGTGCGCAATCCCGAGGTCACCTTCTGGTCCGAAGACTGGCTGGGCAGCGCGTAAGGAATGCCAAAGTTGCCCGGGAACACCCCGGAAGGATTGGCCTGCGAACCGCGGCCCGCGTAGGAGGGCGCCGTGCCGCCGCTGAATCCCAGTTTGCCGTCGCCGATCAGCGTGTTGCCCAGGAACCAGTCGAAGCCGAGCGCCTTGGCGTCGTCCTGGCCGATTTCCACGAATTTCGCCTCGATGGTGACCTGATCCGGCGTGCGGTTCAGGGCCTGGATGGCCTGCTCGATGATGTCGTGGTCCCGCAGCGTGGCCCGCACCAGCAGATCGCCGGTGCGATCGTTGAAGAAGACGGCCTTGCCCTGGGCGTTCTGATATCCGGCGCCCGTCGTGCCATAACCGCCGCCCCCGGCGCCGTAACCGCCGCCGCCGGCCGTGTTCAGGACATTGGGGCCGCCCAGATCCACGCCCGCCGCGGTGAAGTAAGCGCGCACGATCATGTTGGCGTAATCCATCGTCTGCTGGCCCATGACGCCCATCAGCGCGCCGCCGCCGCCATAGCCGCCGCCACCACCGTAGCCGCCGCCGCCACCGTAGCCGCCGCCGCCGTTGCTGCCCAAGTTGGCACCTTGGAACGGCTCACCCACCACGCCGGCCAAGCCTTGCATGAAGGTGTTGGGATTCACCTTGTAGAGGCGGGTGAACAGCTCCTCCGCCTCCGGCACTTTGCGACTGAACACCACCGCGAATTCTTCCACCGTGTATTTGATCTGGTGGTCCGCCACCAGCACGATGGCGTCCAGCAGGTCCCTCAATTTGATGTTCCTGAGCGGGGGCTCGATCTGGATCACCACCTCGCTCAACTCGAAATCCTCCTGCGTGGGGGCCGTGGTCAGCGGCAGCCCGGTGATGGGGTCCACCGCGCCTCCGCCGACTCCCGGCGTCATGCCGTAGCGCGCGTCCATCGCGCCGCCGCCCGCTCCCATGCCCATGGCGGCCTGCTGCTGGGCGGGAGTTTGTTTGTCCACATAGGGGGCCAGCATGAAGTTGATGCCCTGGCGTTCCGGATCGCGGGCGAGGACTTCGTCATCCAGCCACTTGATCACTTCCGACAAGGGCAGTCCCGGAAAGCTGACGGTGTCCAGGCGGATGCGCTCCAATTTGTCAAAAATCACGCGGCGCCCCGGCCCCGTATGCACGGTGTTCGTGCGGGCAAAAGGGTTCTGGATGCCCAGTTCCTCGCCGGTGGGGGGCGGGGCCCACGCCCGCTCGACCTCCATCACCTTGTTCTTGGCCATGAGTTCCCGTTTGCGGGCCTCGATCTTGTAACGGGCCTCGTCCACCAGCCGGATGTAGTAATTGGCCGCCTCGTTGTGCGGGTTGCGCCGGAAGGCCTCCTTCAATTTGGCCTCGGCTTCGTCGTACTTGCCCATTTCGTAGAGCAGGCGGCCATCCTGCACGAGGGTTTCCACCGCCACCTTCTCCTTGTTGGCCTCCGGCAGCATGGCCTGCACTTCCGGCGTGGGCACGCGGCCTTCCTGCTCCTTGATGGCCTTCTCGATCTTCACCTTCAAGGCCTGGGCTTTTTCGTCCTTCGGCGCCAGCCGCAGGGCCCGGGTGACCTGGATGTTGGCGTCGGTGTACTGGGCCCGCCGGAAGGAGCGCTCGGCCAGGGCCAGATAGACCGAGGTGAACCCCTGGATGGTCTGCTGGCGCTCGACTTCGATGGAGGCGTCGCCGATGTCCTGCACCAACTGCCACGCCTGCTCGTAGAGGCGCGCCGCTTCCGCCAGGTCCCCCTTGGCGCGGATGGCCTGAGCCTGCTGCAGAGTGGTGCGCAACAGGATGGTTTTTTCCTGCCGGCGCACCGCCTCCTCCGCCGCGGTTTGTTCCACCGATTTGGTGGTGGCGGTCTGCCCCCGCACCGCCATTCCGGCGGTCATTAACAGGACTACACTGGAGAGGAGTGGGATGATGCGAATCATGGAGGTCATTCTGATTGGGACAAAAAGCATAAATCCGTTTGGCTTATTGCGCGGCATTATTCAGACGGATGGTGGTCCGTTCCAGCGTATCGACGTTGGCGAGTGTAACGTCCCGCGAACCGATGGCAACGATTTTGTAACGTTCGCCGCCCAAAACGATGCGGCTGCCCACCCGCTGGTTTTTGTAAAGGCGTTTGGTGGTTTCCTGCCGGAGGTCCGCGGCGTAGCCCGCCACCTCCTCGAAGGGATGGTCGGCGGTGATCTTCACCTGGCGTCCATCCTCCACCAGCTCGACGAGGACCGCCGTGGGGTTCTTCGCCGGCCCCTCCACCGCCTTGAGCACGAACAAATCGGTGCCCTCGCCGGGGCGCATGTAGCGCATGATGCCGCGCTGTTTCGCCGGCTTGGTGGCGGTTTGTTGCACCTCGGTCAGCTTGTAGCGCACGGTTTGGCCGCTGTCGCGCACGCCGCGGTAGATGATGCGGGTGTAGAGCGGACGAATCGCCACCACCCGGAGCTGCCGGATGCCCAGGTCTTCCTCGAGGATGGGGGTGCCGTCGGGGGCTTTGATCCAGCGGCCCGGGTTGAAGACGTTGTGCCCCGGGCGGGCAAAGGTGACGGGCGGCGGGTTCTTCACCCGGCGCAGGATCATCTCGTTGGTCGAGGTGTCCACATCCTCGATCGGCTTGACCGGCCGCCGCCGGATGGTCTCGGTGGCGGTCAACAACGACTGGCGCACGTTGGAAACCTCAATGGGCAGGTAAGCCGCCGCGACCGCCAGGCCCAACAAGACAACACTGAGGATGACCTTCTCGTAGTGGTTTTTGAGAAATTCCATGGCGGCTACCGCGTATAAGTGGGATCAGTGAGGGGCATGCCGTAGCGATCAACGCCCATGGCGTTCCCGCCATAGGGATCGGGCGTCGCCGGCGGAGGCGGCGCCATGCCCTGTTGATCCGGAGGCAGCAGGGTCACGACGTAAATCCACGCCCGCACGCGCAGGGGGTGGGCTTCCAGCAGGATGGTCTTGTTGCCGCGGCGCACCGGCCCGGAGCCCATCCCCATGCCCGGCGCGCCCAAGCCGTACCGGTTCATCTCGCCGCCGCCCAGCCCGTAGCGGCTGGCCATGCCGGCGTCCATGCCGCCCTGCATGGCCGCCGCCGCGCCATACACGCCGTAGCCCATCAACGGACGCGGACGGCTCAGCAGGGACGAACTCATGTGATCCACGGCGATGTTCTTCACCATGAAGCAATGCGGGCTGGCGGAAAGGGCCTGGAGGAAGTCGGCCAGTTCTTTCGTGAACGCGTGGAAGGTGAAGGAGTAGGGGTAGAGCACCGCCAGTTCGTTGGTGATCGGGCGGCGGTCCCAGTAATCTTCGCTGGTGTCCTCGCCCGTCCCCGGGGCGGGGGTGGTGGTGACCACGGGCGCGGGCGCGGGCGCGAATCCGGCGCCGGTGTCCGTGCTTTCCTCCTGGGGCGGCGTGATCGAAGGCCGCTTGATCTCGTCAATGGTCAGGACGCGGGCGTCAATCAGCATCCGGCTGATGGCTTTCACGTGGGCCAGCTGGCGGGCCAGGAGGGGGATGTCCCGGCTGTCCACCGAAAGCTGGGTGCGCAGGCTGGCAAAGCTGAAGGCGAAGTTGGTGCCCAGCTTGACCCCCGAGCGTTCGGCCCGGCGGGTCAGGTCGTAAATCGCCTTGAGCAGCTCCTCCTTGAACTTGCCGCTGGTCAGGTTGGTCGGAAAGTCGAACGGCGCGAAGCCGTTCTGGGCTTCCTCCAGGAGGCCCTCCAACCGCTGGGCCTGCTTC
>CAZRPT010000194.1:0-17146 GCA_964601985.1 uncultured Verrucomicrobiota bacterium | reverse complement strand
CATTCCCAGTAAACGGCGGGAATAAACACACCGTCCTTGGTGATGCGGTTGCCGCAACCGGACACGGAACGCCCGCGCAGATAATCAAAATGATCGTCGCGATTCGGCACCCAGCGCCAGTGCCACGGGATCAGGGTGGTGTAGCCGCTGCGCCACAGGCCGTAGCCATAGGTCATCCGCCCGCCCTTCTGCATGGTGACACGATCCTTCACCTCGCCCGCGTTGTGGTTCGGATAGCACCAGTAATCGTGGGCGGCGTCCGCGACGACTTTGTCGTACGGCCAGGAAAAGGGCTGGGAACACCATGCGTCCACGGCGTTTGCCCGCCGGTAAATGCCGGCGTCGCTGGCGGTGGGATCCTTGGTGATGTAGGTCTTCAGGCCCGCGCGCCGGATGGCGGCGTACACCTTCGCGGCGAATTCGGCCGACTCGGGCGCGACCTCGTCCAGGGGACAGCAGATCATCTCCGGCCAGCCTTTTTGTTCATATTTGCGCCGGAATTCGCGGAACGCCGTTTCGATGGCCTGATAAATCCGGTCGTCCGACGGGAATTGGGTCACCCGCCAGTGGCTGCCGATTTTGCCGCCCGGGACATATTTGCCATAAAAATACCACACGCCGCCGCTGAGGGGGATCGGCCCGCGAAATCCGGCGGCCTTCATCAATTCGACGGCGTGCTCGTCTTGAAAATAGACTTCATCGCGGCCGTCCTTCGCTTCGCGCGCGCCGATGACGGCCGTGGGGAACATGTCGAGGCCGTAATTGCGCATCTCCCGAAATTCGGTCTTCAGCCCCGGCTCCACCTGTTCCGGCGGGAAATTGCGATATTGATAGGAAACGTGGCTGAAATAGACCGAGTAACGTTTGCGCGGATCCTTTTTCAGCCGGAAATCCAGCACGCGAAAGAGGATCGGCAGACGCACGGCGCGTTCGCCGCGGTCGTCAAAGATGGTGAACGCGCCACGGTACCAACCGGGCCGGGCGTTTTCGGGCACGTGCAGGCGCACCCAGTACCGCTGGCAGACGCCCCGCGGAGCGGGGTTGACGGTGACCGGCTCCAGCAGTTCAGGCAAGCGACGATAGGTGTTTTCCGAGGTGTAACGCGGATAGCGGATGTTCCAGCAGGTGACGAGGTAAAGCCGCAGATGTTCCCGGCCGATCACCGCGCCGGTGTCGCTTTTCAGTTCGGACACCCGCACGCGCAGGTTTTTCAGCTCGCGCAGCGGCAGCAGGGAAAAGGTCAGGGGCTCGAATTCGCCGGGAGTGGCAAAGCCGGAAACATGCTCGATGCGCTCCCACGAGGCCGGATGGGTGTGGGGGTGCACCGGCCGGGTAATGGGGCGTTGAAACAGCAGAAACCCGCGCGCCCGCTCCGCCGCGGTAAACGCCGGCAACGGGCGCGGGTCCACGAACGGCAGTTCCTTGAACCCCTCCGGCACGGTGGCTTGCGGGCGCGGAAACACCTCCGGCTTTCCCCCGACGTCCGGTTTGGGGATTTCCGTCACCGTCGGCAGCGCCGCGGCCGCCGAACCCGCCCCTCCAAGCGCCAGCCCCAAACAACACGCCACCCAACGGCACACGAAATGACGATACAGCATTGGCATGCCACAGAGTGGCGCGTCTCCCGGGAAGGCGCAAGATTTCGCCGTCTCCCCCCCTTGGATTGCCCGTCGCAAAAAAAAAGCGGCGTCCCGGAGGACGCCGCGGGGAAGGAAAACGGAACGGGAGGCTTACAGCCCCTTGATCCGCCAGCCGGCGCGGTAGGGGCGGCGGATGAACTGGTTGGCCTCGGCCACGTTGGTGAAGCGGAGTTCCTTCGCGTTCCACTGGAGGGTGGTCTTCGGGAACCGCGAGGCCACGCTGCCCAGCAGGACCGCCTCGGTCAACGGGCCGGCGTAGTCGAAGCCCGCCCACGTCTTGCCGTTGTCGCGCACCGCCTCGGCGAACTGGGCCCAGTGGTTGGCGGTCGTGACCTTGGGCATGCGCAGGGTCTGGAACTTCTTGTCCGGATAAAGCTGCGGGCTGGCGATGTGCGGCAGGAGCATGACCCCGTCGGTGCCGATGAAGATCGAGCCCTGGCCGGGCAGGTTGTCGCCTTCCAGCAGCGCCTTGACCTCGGCGGGCGGGCGTTGGTCGCCGTCGTACCACGTCACCCGGACGGTGTCGCCGGCGGTGTAAGGGGTGCCGGGGAAGACGTAGTGGATCTTGGCGTTGATGCCCCAGTTGAACTTGCTGGGCGGCGGGCCCTCGGAACGCAGCGACAACGGCGCGGTGAGGGCGAGCGCGGAGAAGACCGGATCGTAGATGTGGCACCCCATGTCGCCGAAGGTGCCGGTGCCGAAGTCCAGGCGTTTGCGCCAGTTGCTGGGATGGTAATAGCCGCCCCCGATGAAGGGCCGCTTGGCCATCACGCCGAGCCAGAGATCCCAGTCGAAGCCGGCGGGGACGGGATCGCTGCGGTCCGGGCGCGGGTTGGGGTCGCCCCACTTCTTGTTGCTCCACGTGTGGACCTCCTTGATCTTTCCGATCGTGCCGTCCTGGACCAGTTTCACCGCCAGCCGGTAATCGCGGGTCGAGTGAATCTGGATGCCCATCTGCGTCACCAGGCCTTTTTCGCGGGCCACTTCGGTGAGCCGGCGGGTTTCGTAGAGGTCGTGAGTCAGCGGTTTCTGGCCGTACACCGCCTTGCCCAACTGGAGGCAGCTCATGCCGATGGCGGCGTGCATGTGGTCCGGCACGGTGACGTTGACCGAGTCCAGGTTCCCGGCCTCCTTGTCCAACAGCTCGCGCCAGTCCTGGTAGATGCGGGTCTTGGGGAACTGTTTCCGGATGTTGGCGGTGCGGTTCAGATCCACGTCCGCCACGGCCACGAGCTGGAGGAACTTGTTCCGCGTCAACTGCCCGATGTCCGAAGCCGCCATGCCGGCGGCGCCGAAGCTGGCGTGCCGCACGATCCGGCTCGGCGGCGCGGAGAGGAGGTTGCGGGTGAAGAAGGGAACGCTCAGTCCCGCCACGGCGGCGCGGCCCAAGAACTGGCGTCGGCTCAAACCGATGCTTTGCTTGCGACTCATGCGCTGAGCATGGCCAAACTCCGCCCCGCCCGTAAAGCGGTTTCTTGAGCGCCTGTCGGAAAAGTGGGCCGTTTCGCCGCGGAGGGACGCGCGGCCTGCAAGAAAGGACGCCCAACACCCCCGGGCTGGAGGCCGGGTTCCCCACCCCGGCATTTTCAGGCAGGCTCCGAAGGGGGGATGGAAGAACGGGGAAATCGCGCCTCCTCCGTTGGCTCCGCCACGGCAGCGGCTCCCTCCCCCTCCCGCAAAAAAAAACGCCGGCCACCCGGGAACGGATGGCCGGCGGGGGCAAAGCCGCAATGGCGGGCGGCGGCATCAGCCGGCCACCGGATTTTCCGAGGTGGCGGACTGTTTGAACACCAGTTTGTCGCCCTCGACGGTGACGAGGATGGGCTCGTTTTCCTGGAGTTCGCCGCGGATGATTTCCTCGGCCAGCGGATCTTCGAGGTAGCGCTCGACCGCCCGCCGCATGGGCCGGGCGCCGTATTCCGGATCAAACCCCTTGTCCACGAGGAAGTCCTTGGCCTGATCGTCAAGCTGGATCCGGAGGTTGCGGTGCTTGAGCCGCTCGATCACCTTGCCCACTTCGAGGTCGAGGATGGCCACCAAGTCCGGCTTGGTCAGCGACCGGAAGACCACCACGTCGTCGAGCCGGTTCAGGAATTCGGGCCGGAAGACCTTTTTGGCTTCTTCGAGGATCTTTTCCTTCATCCGGTCATAGGTGACCTCCTCGGAGGCCGGGGTGAAGCCGATCTGGGTCTGCTTCTTCAGGCTGGCCGAACCGACGTTCGAGGTCAGCAGGATGACGGTGTTCCGGAAATCCACCTGCCGGCCGAAGCTGTCGGTGAGTTTGCCCTCCTCGAGGATTTGGAGGAGCATGTTCATCACGTCCGGGTGCGCCTTTTCGATCTCGTCGAACAGGATCACGCAATACGGCTTGCGCCGGACGGCTTCGGTGAGCTGGCCGCCTTCCTCGTAGCCCACGTAGCCGGGCGGCGAACCCACGAGGCGGGAGACGTTGAACTTCTCCATGTACTCGCTCATGTCGAGCTGCACGAGCGCCTTGGCGTCGCCGAACATGTGCTCGGCGAGGGTCTTGGCGAGGAGGGTCTTGCCCACGCCGGTGGGGCCCAGCAGGGCGAAGGTGCCGATGGGGCGGCGCGGATCCTTGAGATCGGCGCGGGAGCGACGCAGCGCCTTGCACAGGGCGCTGACGGCCTCCTGCTGGCCGATGACGATCCGGTTGAGGTCCTTCTCCATGGCGAGGAGTTTCTGGATCTCGTTCTGGCCCATGCGCTGCAAGGGGATGCCGGTCCATTTGGAGACCACCTGCATCATGGCCTCGTCGTCCACCACCACCCGTTGCTCCTCGCGGTTGCTGCGCCATTCCTCGAGGATGGTGTCCAGCTTGGTCTTGGTCTGGCGTTCCTGGTCGCGCATCTTGGCCGCGCCCTCGAAATCCTGCTCCTTGATGGCGGCCTCCTTGCGGGCCTTGAGCCGCTCGATCTCGGCTTCGAGATCCTTGACGTCCGGCGGGCGGGTCATCGCCTTGATGCGGGCGCGGGAGCCGGCTTCGTCCATCACGTCAATGGCCTTGTCCGGCAGGTAGCGGCCGGTGATGTAGCGGTCGGACAGCTTCACCGCCGCCTCGATGGCGGGGTCGGTAAGGGTGATCTTGTGGTGCTCCTCGTACTTGTGCTTGAGCCCCTGCAGGATTTGCACGGCCTCCTCGACGGAGGGCGGCTCGACCTTGATGCTCTGGAAGCGGCGTTCGAGGGCGGCGTCCTTTTCGATGTATTTCCGGTACTCCGTCAGCGTGGTGGCGCCGATGCACTGCATCTCGCCCCGGCTGAGGGCGGGCTTGATGATGTTGGAGGCGTCCATCGTGCCCTCCGCCGAACCGGCGCCCACGATGGTGTGCAGCTCGTCAATGAAGAGGATGACGTTCCTGGCGCGGCGGATTTCGTCCATGACCGCCTTGATGCGCTCCTCGAACTGGCCGCGGTATTTCGTGCCCGCCACCATGAGGGCGAGGTCGAGGGTGATCAGCCGTTTGTTGCGCAGGAGCTCCGGCACGTTGCCCCGGGCGATTTCCTGCGCCAGCCCCTCGACGATGGCCGTCTTGCCCACGCCGGCTTCGCCGAGCAGCACGGGGTTGTTCTTCGTGCGGCGGCAGAGGACCTGGATCACCCGCTCGATTTCGTCCTGCCGGCCGATGACCGGGTCCAGCTCGCCCTTGCGGGCGATGGCGGTGAGATCGCGCCCGAAGGCCTTCAGGGCCGGGGTCTTGACCTCCTTGCCGCCGGATTTTTCCCCGCCGGAGGGCATTTCTTCTTCGTTGAAATTCGGATCCAGCTCGCGCAACACCTCGGTGCGGGTCTGTTCCAGGTCAATGTCGAGGCTTTTGAGCACGCGGGCGGCCACGCCGTCCCCTTCGCGCAGCAGCCCGAGCAGGATGTGTTCGGTGCCCACGTAGGTGTGGTTCAGCGCGGCGGCTTCCTTGGCCGAGAGGGAAAGGACCTTCTTGACGCGGGGGGTGAAGGGGATGCTCCCCATCAATTTCTGGTCCGGGCCGGTCCCGACCTGTTTCTCGACCTCCATCCGGACGGTTTCGAGATCCAGCCCCATCTTCTGCAGCACATTGACCGCCACCCCCTGACCGAGCTTGATCAGCCCCAGCAGGAGGTGCTCGGTGCCCACGAAATTGTGGTTGAACCGGTCCGCTTCCTTGCGGGCCAGAGCCAGCACTTGTTGCGCTCTGGGAGTGAAATTATTCATTGACTCGTCACTCATAAAGTTGCCCCAAAACAGGACACCCCAACACTGCCGCGCGAAAGGCGATTTGTCCAGCGCGCGATGGGTGGAGAAGGACTCTTGAGCGCCCGCGCGCCCCGGTTTTTCGCGGGCACACCGGGGGGGGCGGTTTCTCGTTCCGCCCCCCCGGCCCGGTGACGACGGGAGATTATTCCGGCGGGAGGCCCAGGCGGGCCCGCCACCCGGCCTCGTTGAACCCGGCCCATGCCTCGCGTCCGGCCACGACAAACGGACGCTTGATCAGATTGCCGTTGCCGGCCAGCAGGTCGAGGACCTCGGCCTCCGACATCTCCGCCAGCCGCTCCTTGAGCCCCAGCCGCCGGTATTCCCGGCCGGAGGTGTTGCACAATTGGCGGAGGCCGCCCGCGTCCTGGAGCGCCCGCTTCAGGGCCGCCCGGGAGGGCGGGCGTTCCCGGATGGGAATGACCTCGTGGGGGATGCCGTGGGTTTCGAGGAACTTGAGGGCTTTGCGGCAGGTGCCGCAACCGTGGTAGGCATGGACTTTCAGTTTCATCGCGCGACCGCCCAAGGGGAAAGCGTCTTCCGGTCCGAGGTTCACCGCACCCGCACGCGGAGGAAGCCCGCGCCGTCGGCGGCGGGCCGCAGGACGCGATACCGCGCGCCGGGCGTCACCACCATCACGCTGGCCGCATCATCCACCCGCCACGGCCCGATGGGAGCGGGCGCGTGCTCGACGGTGATTTGCGGCGCCGCCTGGGGCGGATCCAGCGTCAGCTCGCCCTGAAACTGCCCGCCCACCACCTGGACGCCCGTGAATCGCACCGTGAGATCCCCGCCGGGAACGGCGGTGACGGATTTGACCGGCCCCCACTCCAGCGGGAATTGTCCGAACAACAGACCGCGAATGGCCAGTTGGTAGGCGCCGGTGTTTTCCGGGCTGAACGAGACCGGCGTGGGCGCCAGCACCTGGTGAAAGCGCTCCTCGCTCAGCGCCTGAACGTCTTCGAAGGCCACGTCTTCGATGTAAAAACCGATGCCGCTGCGCCAGTCGAGGTTCGGATTCCACGGAATGTAAAGACCGCCGGAGACGTAATGGTAAACGAAGCGCACCCGGATCAGGTGACCGGCGTAAGACGCGAGGGAGATTTCCACGGGATTGAACCAGAGGTCGCCCAGGTAATCGTCCGCGTTGCCCGCCTTGCTCCAGACCGTTTTCCACGAGGAACCGTCATCCAGCGAGACCTGCACCTGCGCCACCTGCGCGTCGGTGGCGTTGCTCAGGCGGGTCTCGAACTTGAGCTTGCCGTGCGCCCCGGGCAGCAGCCGTTTCTCGTGCGTGAGATATTGGTCCTCCGGCACGGAGTGCGTGAGGAGGAAGCACTTCGAGGTCTGGAACTGCGGTTTTTGCGCGCGGGGATCGTAACCGGGCGAGGTGTCCGGCACGAAGGGGCCGAGGTCCTCGTCCGCGCCCTCCACCTCCGTGACGAGGGCGGAGCGGGCTTCCAGCCATTGAAAGGCGGGAA
This sequence comes from uncultured Verrucomicrobiota bacterium, assembly GCA_964601985.1. Classification (GTDB taxonomy): domain Bacteria; phylum Verrucomicrobiota; class Verrucomicrobiia; order Limisphaerales; family J093; genus J093. Next base: position 9,777 of record CAZRPT010000194.1, on the reverse strand, counting down.
TGTTGGCCAGCGCGGTGTAGGTGTACGGAGTGGCGCTGCCCACGGGGGCGGTGTCGGGACCGCTCAATTCCGGCAGCACGGTGTCGGGGCCCGGCACGTCCGGATCGAACACGGTGACCTGATAATGAAACGACCGCGCCTCGCCGTTGACCCGCACCTGAGCCACGGTGACATCGTAAGTGGTGTCCGCCGCCGGCCGGGGCCAGCGGGCGCGGACGTCGGTGGGGTCCACGGATTGGAAGTGCCACACCAGCGTGTTCTCGCCGCGGTTCGGCGCCAGCGGCTCCAACGTCACGGCGATGGGGGCGCCGCCCTGCGTCACGGTCACCGTGGCGGCGGAAAAGTCCGCGTCGGGGTAGCTCAAGGACCAGCGAAGGGGGGTCACGGAATAGGGCACGTAGCCGGAGGGCGGCCAGGCCACGAAATCATCGCGCACGGGCGGCCGGGGATCCCAGATGTCGTCCCCCAGGACGAAAAGGGCGTTGGCGGCCCACACATCGCCGCTTTCCGGAACGTCGCCGGTGCCCATGACGCGGTTTTGCGGCAGGATCAGCCAGCGCCGGTGGCCCACGGCCGCATTGCCCTCGCCGGGATCCAGCATGTAGCCGTCAATGGCCGCCGCGCCCGTCGCGCCCACCGCCAGATTGGATTTGCCGGCCGCCTCGTCTCCTTCCGGCGTGTAGCAATGGGCGTCATCCGGCAGGTCGTGGCCGATGAAATGGTTCACTCCCATGATCAAGGCGGTGGACTGCAAAGTGGGAGCCAGGTCGGAATCCAGCGTCACGTTGCCGGGCACTCCCACCAGCGCGCGGTAATAATTGATCCGCCAGGTGACGGCCTCTTGAAAGGCCGCCGCCGTGGCGCCGGGCTGACAAAGCGCGGCGTTGCCGGTCCACTCCAGGGGCACGTTTTCACTCGCGCCGTACACGGAGCGGTGCAACTGGCGCACCGCCTCCCGGCTGGAGGCGTCCACCGTGAATCCCGGGTCGTCCGAGGTGCTCAGCCCCCGGACGGAGGCGGGCGCGACGGGCGCGGCGGGCGCCGTCGGAGCGGGCCCCAGCGTCCAAGGCGGAGCCGGGCGGGGCGCAACGGGGGGGGCGGCGAACAGCCCGCCCGCAAGCCACAGGGAGGCGGGAATCGTCAAGGAAAAGGCGGTCATGGCGCAATTCGGCGGAACGGGGAGGCGAAACGGGTCATTGTCCGGGCTTGAGCCCCGCCGGCAGGGCGGGAAGCTTCTTTTTCACCGTTTCGGCGGCCTCCGCCACCGAGGGCGCGTACTCCTTCACCAGGACGCCCAGCAGCTCCTTTTGCCGCGGAGTCAGGGCGGCGTTTTGGGCCAGTTCCTTCAGGGTGGGCAGTGCCGCGGTCACGTCGCCCTGGCGAAGCGCCTTGACCACGGAGGCCACCTTGCCCTGCGCGCCGTCCAACGCGGAAAGGTCCTTCTGCACCCAGAAGGCGGCGGTGAGGTTCTTCACTTCCGCGAGAAGTTTCTGCTGGCCGGGCGTCAACCGGGCCGCGCTCAGCTTGTCGTAGAGGGCCAACGCCTCGGAATGCTGGTCCTTCAACACCGCCCGCACGGCGGAATCCACCGTGGTGGAGAGATCTTTCCGGTTTTCCAGAGACTGCTTGAGCGTGGTGGCGATCTTGCCCAGATCCCCGCCCAGACCGCCGAGCAGTTGGTCCGAATGATTCGCGGCCAGCGACTTCACCAGCCCGCTCCAGTCCGCCTCCTTGCCCTTGGCCACCTCGTGGAGCACCTGGGCGGCCACGGGCGCGTTGCTGCCGGTCGGGGGCACGCCGGGGGATTCCGGTTGGAGATTTTTGGCCTGATCGCCCAGGACGGCCTGGGCCACTTGGGCCACCGCCTCCGCCGGGGAGGCGGCGTTGGAAGCGCCGGCCGTCGCGCCGGAAGCGGGGGTCGCGGAGGATTGGGGTTTCGTCGGGCGGTTTTCCGGGGACGCCGGAGCGCTTGACTCCGAGCAGCCCACCAGCAGCGCCAGACCCGTTCCGAGGGACGCAAAAAGCAAAAATTTCTGCATAACGAGGGGCCCAGCATACGTCGAACCCCGCCGTTTTCCAACCGGAATGCGCCGCCGCCCCGCCCCGCCGCCGCCATCAATTCCAGCTCAAATCATCGGGTGACTGGGCCAGCAGCCGGTAGCGGAGGCCCTTTTGTCGGAGAATCTTGCGCCACAACTCGCGCGGATCGGCGCTGAAAACGAGGTCCAGCGAAGCCGGATGCGTCAGCCAGGCGTTCCGCTCCATTTCCGCGTCGAGCTGACCCGGGCTCCATCCGGCGTAACCGGCGAACAACTTCACCCTGCTGGTCGGCGAAAAAGATTCGCTGATCTCGATCAAATCATCCAGCGAATGCCCCAGCCGGAGGTTTTCCATCACGTTGGCCTCGGGCAGAAACACGTCGCTGTGGAGAAAACTCATGGCGCTGGGCTGCACCGGACCGCCGACGAAGAGGGGTTGCTCCTTCAGCGACTCCGCCAGATCCGCCACCAGCGCCTCGCCCACCCGGTGGCCGCTTTCGCGATTCAGCACCAGGCCGAACGCGCCCTCGGGGTCGTGCTGGCAAATCAGCACCACCGTCCGGTGAAAAAAAGATCCCGCCAGGTTGCCCCCATCCAACAAAAGCTGACCCTTCAACGATTTGTGCGCCATGGCCGTCACTCCAAATTGCCGCGACCGCTCGACCGATCGGGGCGGGCGCCCGTCACGCCCACGGGAGAACCATGCAACATTCCGCCGCCTCCGGCAACTTCCCCCCGGCGGGAAATGCGCCCCTCCCCTCCCCCGGCGCGCAAACCAAGCGCCGGACCGCGCCTGCCCGCCCGCCGCCCGGGCGGGGGGCAACCGGCCTTCTCCTTCCCTACCGGGGACGGATTTTGTCCACCAACCGGCTCAACCGGGGACCGAGGTCCTCCTGGTAGAAATAGGCGTCCCGCGGTCCATTGGGATTCCAGCTGTGGATGAACAGCATTTTGCTGAAGGAATACCAACGCACCGCGCCGTCCATGGTGAGATGGTTGCCGCCGGTGGGCTTTTTGCCCGGGCCCCGGTGCGGCGGCATGTCCTTGAACGCCGTGTCCCGTCCCCCGCCCCACGTGCCGTTAATCTTCATCACCGCGTCCGCCGCCATCACCCAACCGGGCTGGGAGGTGGTGGACTTGACGGGACTGCGCGACCGGAAGACGCCGGCGGGATTCTTCCATTTGTCAATGCCGCCGAAATACTGGTAGCCGATGATCCACTGCGGATACTGCGGTTCGTACTGCGGAAAGGTGGGCCGGTCCGGACAGGTCCAAATCTGCGCGCCGTTGGTGCTGACGCCCAACCCCAACTGCACGGTGGCCTCCCGCTCGGGCGGCTGCAGCGCGATTTGCACTTCGTGAAAACGCACCGGCAACAACCGGTCTTCGTTGTCATCCGCGTAGATGGTCATGCCGATGCCCACCTGACGCAGGTTGCTCATGCATTTCGCCCGCCGGGCCGTCGCCTTGGCTTTCGCGAGGGCCGGCAGGAGCATGCCCGCCAGAATGGCAATGATGGCGATCACCACCAGCAGCTCGATCAACGTGAAGGCCATCCCTCTGGCGCCGTCGCCGGCACGGGAGGAAACGGACCCCATTGCGCAACAACCTGTTTTCATAAAAAACCAACCCCCATTATAAAAGACCCCGCAGGCGCTTTCAATCCTCTTTTCCCATCCCGGATTTTCGGACGCCGCGTCGCTTGCATTGACGCGACCGGCTGGCGGGGTAGGCTGGGGGGACGGCGGAGCGTCGGCCGGGGATTCCCCCGCCGGGCGGCGCGCCGCGATGACTTATCCGATATGGCTCGCAAAGATCGTGAATTTGATTATGACGACCCGCTCGCCGAGCCGGGACGTTGGAAGCGCTGGCTGCCGCGGCTGGGCATGGTGATCGCGCTTCTGGTGGCGCTGTATTTTCTGCTGACCAGCGGCTTTTTCCTGCGGCGGGTGGTGGTGCCCCGGCTGGCCGCCTCGGTGAACGGCACGGTGAGCGTGGGCGAGATTTCCCTGAGCCCCTTTTCCCGGCTGCGCCTCACGGACCTGAAGGTCTGCTCGACCTCCGGGGAAACGGTGCTGGCCGCCCGGGAGCTGGAGGCGCGTTACGGGCTGATCGGGCTGCTGCGGGATCACTGGGTGATTCCGGAGATTCGCCTGGTGGCGCCGGAATTGCACGTGATCCGCTTCCCGGACGGGACGACTTCGCTCGCCGCGCTGACGAAGTCCGACTCCCGCGGCGGTCCCCCTCCCCGGCTGCCCGAGGAGCTGTTGGTCGGCCGGGTGACCGTGAGTGACGGCACGCTGGATTACGAACAGCGGCTCGAAAACGGCGAACGCACGCGCGTCCTGCTGCAAGGCGCGCAAGTGGATCTGCGCAACCTGGGCAACGACCGGGAAGCCACCCTGAAACTGGCCGCCCAGGTGGCTTTGGCGCGGCAACCCGCGCCCGGCAGCTCGAATCAGGCGGGACGAATCGAGTTTGATTTCCAAACCACCGCCCGGCTCACGTTGTCCCGCTCCTTCCAGCCGGTGAACGCGCAAATCGGCGCCCGCCTGGTCACCCGCCAGGCGAAGGGCAGCTACGCCCGGCTGGCCGGCTTGGTGGGCGGACTGGAAGGCGAGCTGGACCAGAACAGCATTCGCAAATGCGAGCTGCGCTTCCAGCGCGGAAAGACTTCGCTGGGCCGGCTCACCCTGAGCGGACCGGTGGATTGGCGGCGCCAAAACATGCGCCTCCGCCTCCGCCTCCGTGATTTGAACCACGAGGTGCTCGACCTGCTGGGGAGCCCCTTCGGGCTGGCGTTCGGCCATGCGCGGATCGCCGGCGACGCCTTGGTGGACCTCTCGAGCAACGGTCAGGTCATCAACGCCAGCACCACGGTGGACATTTCCCGCCTGGGGCTCCGCACGCCCCGCGGCGCCGCGCCGGAGGTGGACCTGAAGCTGAAGCTGGACGGCCGGGTGCAACTGGGCTTGAAGGCGGCGGACATTCGCGCCTTCAGCCTCACCGCCCGCGAGGGGGACCGCGTCCTGCTCCGCCTGCACGCGCCCCGGGCCATCAACCTGCTCTGGGATCCGAGCATCCGGCCCAGCATCAACGAATCCAAGGTGGAGGTGGAACTCAACCACCTTGACCTGGCCCGCTGGCGCCCGGTGTTCGGTCCCGGCATGCCGGACGGCATTTTGAACATCCAGGGCGTGGTCACCAACCAGGACGACGGCCGGCGCGTCCGGGCGTGGCTGACCAACGAAGTGAGCGGCTTGACCTTCCGGGCCGGAGATTACGGCGTGACCAATGCCGAGGTCCGGATGGAAACCTTGATCCTGTTCAAGGATTTTCTCTCCCTGAGCGCGGAGGAGGCCGCGGTGGACGTCGCCTTGGGCGGCTCGCCCGTGCTGCATCTCGAGGGGTCCGCCAGTTACGAATTTGGCAATGACGAGCTGCGCGCCCAGTTCGAGGCCCACGCCGACCCGCATGATTTGGCGACGCATTTTCCCACGCCGTGGATCGAGGCCCAAGCGGGCGCGATGCGCATGGACGGCACCGTCCGCTTTTTCGGCCCGGCCCGGATGATCGCCGTCAGCGCGGTGCTCGATGACTTCACCGGGCGGCTGGAGCGCTACCGGTTCCAAAAACAGCGGCTGCAACTGGACTGCTCCCTGGATTGGACGCCGGAAATCATCTCCCTGCGGCAGGTGGGCATCACCTCGGGCCGGGGGCTCCAATCCGGCAGCGCCTACGTGGGCGGCCATTATCGCCCCGGTTCGCGGGAGGGCCGGTTCGATCTGGTGCTGGCCAACCTGAATCCCCCCGCCGTGCAGCCGTTTCTGGCGGCGCACCTGCCGGACTTCGAGCTGGTGGACGGCTCGTTGGACGGCAACGTGCAACTGGAAATCTCCCCCACCGGACGCCGCACCTGCTCGGCGCGGGTGGAAACCAAGCACCTCACCTTTCTCGATCGCCGCACCGGCCTGCGCCATTACCCGCTCGATCTGCGGGGGGAACTGGCGCTCGTCGAAAACAACGGCCTGGTGGAAATCCTGACCAACGTCGTGCGCCTGCCCGCCACGAAAAAGGCCGGAAACCGCATCGAAATGAAAGGCCGCCTCAACCTCGCGGAGACCAATCGCGAGCCCGGCCAAATCACCCTGCAAGCGCCGGCGCTGGACCTGACCTCCCTGGTGGATTTCTACCGCACCAACACCCCCTCAGCCTCCCCTGTCGCGGCTTCCGCGGAAACGCCCGTTCCCCCCCCGCCCGCCACGGAAACGGCTTCCCCCGCCGCCGCGGCCGTGCCCCCCTTGGTGGCAAATTTGAACGTCGGCAAGCTGGTGATTCGCCGGCTCGTGTGCAGCAACCTCGTGGCGCGCCTCGTGATGACCAATGAACTGGCGCGCCTCGACCCCTGCTCCGTGCAGGTGGGCGGCGGCTGGCTGCGCCTCTCGGCGGTGCATCCGCTCGCCGGAACGGCGCCCGGCGACTTCCAGTTGCAGGCCCAGCATCTGCCCCTCGAGCCGATGTCGGTGGCGTTTCTGGGCAGCCCGCGGGGCCGTTATCTGGGCGAGCTGAACACCCGGCTGGTCTATCGCTCCCTGGGCGACGCCCCAACGGGCGAATTTCAAGTCAACCTGACCAACCTCACCTTCCGCCTGCTGCCCCGCTGGACCCGCGGCCTTCTCACTCCCGTCGCCACGCTGCTTCACGCCGACGAGCTGCTCCGCTCGCCGCTTCGGCATCTCGGCGGGCGCGCGACCCTTGCGGGCGACACGCTGGACCTGAAGGACCTCTCCGTGGCGGGCGACCTCTTCCTCCTGAACGCCCAGGGCCGGGTGAAGCTGGCGGATCCCTGGACCAATTCCACGCTGCATCTGCCCGTTCGCCTCGCCCTCAACGAACGGGTGGTCCGGCGGCTGGGCTTCAAAAACCTCCCCGCCGCCGGCCAGCCCGGTTTCGTGCGGCTCCCGCCCTTCCTCACGGTGGAGGGCACGCTGGGCGCCTTTACGAATCGCGTGGACTCCGCCCGGCTCTCCGGCCTGCTGACCGGCGCCCTGGGACGCTCCCTCGGAGGCGACGCCGGCAAAACCATCGAAACCATCGGCAACCTCCTGGAAGGAGTCTCCGGTGCAGGAAACAAGACGAACGCCCCGGCCACCAACACTCCCCTGCCCTTCCTGCCCGGCCTGCTGGATTCTCTGAGAAAATAACCGCCATGACTCCGCTCGAATACCTCGCCGCCCATCGCGACCGTCACCTCGCCGAGCTGTGCGAATACCTCCGCCTGCCGAGCATCTCCGCCCAGCCGGACCACCGGAAGGACGTCGCCCGCTGCGCCCGCTGGATTCGCGACCACTGCCGGCAAATCGGCCTGGAGGCCGAGCTGCATCCCACCGACGGCCACCCCATCGTCACCGCCCGCACGCCGCGCCGGTCCGGCTCGCGCCGGCCCCACTTCCTCGTGTACGGCCACTATGACGTACAGCCGCCCGACCCGCTGGAGCTCTGGCACTCGGATCCCTTCGAGCCCCGCATCGAGGGCCACGCCCTCTACGCCCGCGGCGCCACCGACAACAAGGGCCAGCACTTCGCCCACCTCAAGGCGGTCGAGGCCCTCCTGCAAACCGGCACGGAACTGCCCTGCGACCTGACCTTCCTCATCGAAGGCGAGGAAGAGGTCGGCAGCGATCACCTGATCCCGTTCCTCAAGGAGCACCGGTCCGCGCTCCGCTGCGCGGCGGTGGTGATTTCCGACACCGGCATGCCCGCGCGCGATCTGCCGGCGCTGACCTACGCCCTGCGCGGCGTGGCGGCGCTCGAAGTCAAGGTGCTGGGCCCCTCGCGCGACCTGCACTCGGGCATCTTCGGCGGCTCGCTGGAAAACCCCGCCATGGCCCTCTGCCAGATGCTGGCCAAGCTGCGGAACGCGCGCGGTCGCATCACCGTGCCCGGTTTTTACGATGACGTCCGCCCGCTTTCGAAACGCGAACGCCGGCAACTGGCCCGCCTGCCCTTCAACGAGCGCCAATACGCCCGGTTCCTCGGCGTGCCGAAGCTGTTCGGCGAGGCCGGCTACACGGCGTGGGAACAGCGTTCCGCCCGGCCCACTCTCGAAATCAACGGCCTCACCAGCGGCTACCAGGGCGAGGGCAGCAAGACCATCGTCCCCGCGTGGGCCGGCGCCAAACTCACCATGCGGCTGGTGCCGGATCAGCAGCCCGGCAAGATCGCCCGCCTCGTGGCGCGCCACCTCAAAGCCCTCTGCCCGCCCACCGTGCGCTTGCGGACCACCATCGGCCACGGCGGCTCGCCCTACCTCCTCGACCCCGACCACCCGCTGGCCGACGCCGCCCTGCGCGCCCTGAAGTCCGCCTTCGGCCACGAGCCGGTCTTGCTGCGCGAAGGCGGCTCGATCCCCATCGTGTCCGATTTCAAGCGCGTCCTCCGCGCCGAAACCCTCCTGCTCGGCCTCGCGCTTCCGGACGACAACGCCCACTCGCCCAACGAAAAGTTCGACCTCCGCAACTTCGATGCCGGCGCGCGCATGAGCGTGCAACTGTGGTCCGAACTGGCCGCCGCCCTCGCCCGCTGATGCCCGAGCGAACAATGCCGTCGCCGCCGAAAAAACCGCGCGCGACCCCCGTCGCGAAAAGCCCGGACGTCGCCGAGCTTCGCCCTCCCCGGAGGGGCAAGCCCCGCGCGCCCCAAGCCCCCTTTCGGATTTCGGATTTCGGATTTCGGATTTAACCTCCCTCCATGCTGGCCAAACGCGTCATTCCCTGTTTGGACGTTCACGACGGTCACGTCACCCGCGGCGTGCAATTCGGCAAGGCCGAGGCGGGCGGACTGCGCAACGTGGGCGACCCCGTCGAGCTGGCCCTCCGCTACAACGCCCAGGGCGCCGATGAAATGGTCTTCTTCGACATCACCGCCAGCGCGCACGAGCGGGCCACGATGGTCGAGGTCATCGAACAGGTGGCCAGCCGGTGCTTCATGCCGCTGACCGTCGGAGGCGGCATCCGCACCCTCGATGACATGAGCCGGATGCTCCAGGCCGGCGCGGACAAGGTCAGCATCAACTCCGCCGCCCTCGCGAACCCCGGGCTCATTACCCAGGGCGCGGCCAAGTTCGGCAGCCAGTGCATCGTGGTCTCGATTGACGCCCGCCGGGTGGGCCCCGATCAGTGGGCCGTGCGCACCCGGGGCGACCGCGGCGACACCGGCCTCGACGCGCTGGAATGGGCGAAACGCGCCGTCGAGCTGGGCGCGGGCGAGATCGTGCTCAACAGCATTGACGCCGACGGCACCAAGGCGGGCTACGACATCGAAATCACCCGGCGCGTCAGCGACGCCGTCGGGGTGCCGGTCGTGGCCAGCGGCGGCGCGGGCAAGCTGGAACACCTGGTCGAGGTGCTGGAGCACGGCCACGCCGACGCCGTCCTGGCCGCCAGCATCTTCCACTTCGGCGAATACACCGTGGACCAGGTCAAGGAACACCTCGCCCGCCACGGCATCCCCGTCCGCCGCGACCGCCTCCCCGCGTAACCCGTAGCCGCCGGCGCGAAAACTTCGGCTTTCAGGCCCGCGGAACTCGGACTTCCTCCCGGTCCCGCGGATTTCGGGTCCCCTTCCCGTGTCCCCTTTTGTCCCCAGTTTTGGTGACTGGCGGGGCGGGGGGAAAGGCGTAAACTGACGGCGTCGTTGATGCAAAAGTGCGGTTTCCGTGTGTCAGGCGTCCGTCCGC
>CAZRPT010000193.1:0-6668 GCA_964601985.1 uncultured Verrucomicrobiota bacterium | reverse complement strand
TTCCGCGCGCGCGGGCCGGGGTCATTTTCCGATGCAGAAGCGGGAGAAGATGGCGTCGAGCAGGTCTTCGGTGGTGGTCTGGCCGGTGATTTCGCCGAGGGCGTTGACGGCGGCGTGAAGGTCCGGCGCCACCAAATCGAGGGATTCGCCCCGGGTCAGCGCGTCGAGGGCGAGCCGGACCGCGGCGCGCGCCCGTTGGAGGGCGTCCTGATGGCGGGCGTTGATCATCACCTCGGTCATGTCCGCCCGGGTTTCGCCGCGCCACACGGCATCCTTGATGGCGTCCTTCAGCGTCTCGATGCCCGCGCCGGTGACGCAGGAGGTGTCCACCACCCGGACGGCAAGGTCGGCGGGGAGTTCCAGGCGCGCGGGCAGGTCGGTCTTGTTGCGGACGAGGATCCACGGTTTGGCGGGCGGCACGGCCAGGCGCTCCCGGTCCTCCGGGGCCAGCGGTTCCGCGGCATCCAGCACGTGCAGCACCAGATCCGCCTCGGCCAGGGCCGCCTCGCTCCGGCGGATGCCCTCCCGCTCGACGGCGTCGCCCGCCGCGCGCAAACCGGCGGTGTCGGTGAGCACCACCGGCAGGCCGCGCAGGTTGGCCGTCTCGGTGATGGTGTCGCGGGTGGTGCCGGGGGTGGGCGCGACGATGGCGCGGTCGTGGTCGAGCAGGCGGTTCAGCAGGCTGGATTTGCCCGCGTTGGCGCGGCCGATGAGCGCCACCCGGATGCCCCGGCGCAGGAGCCGACCTTCGCGCGCGGTGCGCAAAAGGGCGTCCATGTCCGCCAGGGCGGCATCGAGCCGGACGCGCAGTTGCGTCGCGGTGTCGGGCGCGATGTCCTCCTCCGGGAAATCGAGATGCGCCTCGACGTGGGCGAGGACGTGCAGCAGCCGGTCGCGCGCCTCCCGCACCCGGCGGGACAACGCGCCGGCGAGCTGTTGTTGCGCGGCGGCCAGGGCCAGCTCGGTGCGGGCGTGGATCACGTCCGCCACGGCCTCGGCCTGGGCGAGATCGAGCCGGCCGTTGAGGAAGGCGCGCCGGGTGAACTCGCCGGGTTCCGCCGGGCGCGCCCCGGCGGCCAGCAGGGCCTCGAGCACCAGCCGGGCCGGCAGCAGGCCGCCGTGGCAGGAAATCTCCGCCGTGTCCTCGCCGGTGTAACTCCGGGGCGCCTTCAGCACGGTAAGCAGCACCTCGTCCACGGGCCGGCCGTTCAACAGGATGCGCCCGTACTGCACCGTGTGCGTCGGCGCTTCGGAGGGGCGAACGGAGCGCCGGCCCAGCGGCCGGAAACAGCGCTCCGCCACCGCCAGCGCGCCCTTTCCGGACACCCGCACCACCGCCAGGCCGCCTTCGCCCAGCGGGGTGCTGATGGCCGCGATGGGATCGTTTCCGTTCATGGGCGCAAGACACGAACGCGCGCGGTTTGCCCGGCAGGCGGGAAGGACGCGCGCCGCCCCCGCGGGGAGGACGCGGGCGCGCGCCGTCCGCCCGCTCCGGAGACGTTCGATGGGTTCGAGGTTTTCCGCACGGCGCTCAAGGTAGCGTCCTCCGCCGTTTTGGCCAGCCGGCGATGAATCCCGCCCCCCGCCCGCGGCTCCGCGAAAACTCGCGCCCGCCGGCTCACGGAAGGCGAACGAACTCCACCCGCGGCCCCTCCTGCTCCACGTGCAAAAGGGCCACGCTGGGCGCATGGCCGCCCCGGGGCCGGCTGGCGGAGCCGGGATTGACGAACCACACTCCGTCGCGCCGTTCGCAAAAAGGGCGGTGGGTGTGGCCGAACACCACCACGTCCGGGCGAACTCGCTTCAGCCGCTCGCGAAACGCGGGCGCCAAGGCGTGGGGATCCACGATGTGCCGGAGCAGGCATTTGAGCCCTCCAGCCTCCACCACTTCGGTCTCGCGCCAGCCGAAGGGGCCGTCGGTGTTGCCCGCCACGGCGGTGACCGGCGCGAGGCGTTCGAGGTCGTGCAGCAAGGCAGGGCGTCCGATGTCGCCGGCGTGCAGGATGTGCGCCACCCCCGCGAAGGCATCCGGAACGGCCGGATCGAGGTAATTGTGGGTGTCGGCGATCAGACCGAGACGGCTCATGGGCGGGGCGCCGGTCAGGCCCGGGCTTCCTCGGGTTCGCCCTCGGCGGGCTCCTCATCCTCGGCCTCTTCCTCCTCGCCCTCCTCCTCCGGCTCCATGGCCTCGCTCAACTTCATGGCGCCGACGAACAGACCGGTGAACAGCCCGCCGCTGGTGAGGGTGTTGCGGAAGAACTCGAAAGTGGTCGGATATCCGGCGGTGCCCTTGGTCAGCGCGGTGATCCAGCCGGCGAGGGTCCTGGTGTATTCCGGATTGCCGAAGGGATTGAAGAACCACGCGAGGGTGTTGGTGATGAGGTAAAACAGGATGGCCCCCAGCACGCCGCCCGCCAGCAGGGTCAGGAAGGAGCATTGCGGCTTGAACCGGCGCCCCAGCAGGATCAGCAGCACGTACCCCACGTAGGGGATGAACTGGTAGGGCTGAAACGCGTCAACACCCCGGAAAAACTGGTAGTAGGCGTCAATGCCCAGGTCGGTGACCAGCAGCACGCTCAGCGGCAACCACCATGCCATGCGCCCCGTGAAATACACCCCGGCACAAAACAAGAGCGCGTACGCCGCGCTGAAATTCGGCGGCATGAGCCCCGGAATCCGCGTCAGCGCAAACACCACCATCAACAGGATGGGCAGCAGCTTCGTTTTCACCGCCGGCCAGCATAAGAAAAACGGCCCTGAAAACAAGCATCTTGCGCCCGCCAAAAGCGAACCGGCGGTTTTCCGTTGCCTTGGGAGGGGGCGTCGGAGAAGCTTCGCGCCTTGGCGCGGCCCGGAGAGCGGCGCGCGCGCCACCTGAAACCATCATGCGCATTCTGGTAACCGGCGGAGCGGGATTTTTGGGCAGCCACCTGTGCGACCGGCTGTTGCGGGACGGACACGAGGTGCTGTGCCTCGACAACTTTTTCACCGGCCGCAAGGCCAGCATCCGGCATCTGCTGGGCAATCCGAACTTCGAGCTGATCCGCCACGACGTGGTGGACCCGTTCAAGGTCGAGGTGGACCAGATTTACAACCTCGCCTGCCCCGCCTCGCCGGTGCATTACCAGTTCAACCCCATCAAGACGGTCAAGACCTCGGTGATGGGCGCCATCAACTGCCTCGGCCTGGCCAAACGGGTGAAGGCGCGCGTCTTTCAGGCCTCCACCTCCGAGATCTACGGCGACCCCGACGTGCATCCCCAGCCGGAGAGCTACCGCGGGCTGGTCAATCCCATCGGGCCCCGGGCCTGTTACGACGAAGGCAAGCGCTGCGCCGAGACGCTGTTCTTCGACTATCACCGCGAAAACGGCGTGGACATCCGGGTGGCGCGCATCTTCAACACCTACGGCCCGCGCATGCAGCCGAACGACGGGCGCGTGGTCTCGAACTTCATCATCCAGGCGCTGGCCGGCGAGGATTTGACGATCTACGGCGACGGCTCCCAGACCCGTTCCTTCTGCTACGTGAGCGATCTGATCGAAGGCTTCGTGCGTTTCATGAACCAGGAGGAATGCGTGGGGCCGATGAACCTCGGCAACCCGGTCGAGTTCACCATCCGGGAGCTGGCCGAGCAGGTCATCGCGTTGACCGGCGCGAAATCGCGCCTCATCCGGAAGCCGCTCCCCCAGGACGACCCCCGGCAGCGCCAGCCGGACATCGCGCTGGCACGGCGGGTGCTCGATTGGGAACCCCGCGTTTCGCTGGAGGAAGGCCTCAAACGCACCATCCCCTACTTCCGGGAAACCCCGGGCAAAGCGGCGGCCTGAAAAAAAGCGTCCCGCAAAGGAGCGCCAGGTGGGGCGGGCATTTCGCGAACCACGCGGGCTTCCAGTCGGCCCGGCGGGCGAGAAAAGCGGCCGCCGCGTAACGGGGAAAGCTTGGCAGATTGGAAATCTGCGCTGCGAAGGGAGCGCCCCCGTCCCTCGCCCCCCCCGCGGCCGATTTCCGCGGCCGCGCCGGTCCCGCTCCTTCAGGGTCGGTCGGGAAACGCCGGGTTGGGGAACCCGGCCTGCAGGGACGCGACTCGTTCCCCCGGCCGTTGCCCGGAGCTGCCGAGCATCACGCCTTCCGCGCGGAGAAGTTTCGGGATTCGGATCTCCCTTCCCTCCGGCCGCGAGGGAGCGATGAAGCGCCGAAGCACCCGCCACCTTTTCAGTTGCGCTCGGAGGCGGGACGGGTATGATGGCCCCAACACCCGGACCCGACAGGCTTATGTATTTTGGCGTTGATTATCACCCCGAACACTGGGTTTACCCCTACGACGGCACCGAAGAACATCCCGAAGCCCGCTGGCAGCGCGACGCGCAGTTGATGGTGGCCGCCGGGGTCAACGTCGTCCGCATGGGCGAGTTTTGCTGGGGCCTTTACGAGCCCCGCGAGGGGGAATACGACTTCGACTGGATGCGCCGGGTGATGGACATCATGCAGGCGCATGACATCCAGGTCGTGCTGGGCACGCCCACCGCCGCCCCGCCGTTGTGGCTGGCGCGCAAGCACCCCGAAATCCTGCCCGTCACCGAAAACGGCGATATCCTCCACCCCGGCACGCGCCATGCCTACAGCATGAACAGCGACATCTACTGGGAATACTCCCGGAAAATCGTCACCGAACTGGCACGCGCCCTCGGCAACCACCCCCAGCTCATCGCGTGGCAGGTGGACAACGGCATCGGCGGTCACGGAACGGAGTTCTCCTTCAACGAAGAGACCAAGCAGGACTGGGCCATGTGGCTGCGCCAGAAATACGAGACCGTCGAGCGCCTGAACGACTGCCTGGGGCTGCGCTTCTGGGGCCAGGTGGTCAGCGATTTCGCCGAGGTGCCCATGCCGATGCGCGCCCCCACCGTCCACAATCCCGCCCTCCTGCTGGACTGGCTCCGCTTCGCCAGCGACACCTGCGTCGCCTATGTGCGCATGCAGGCCAACCTCCTCCACGAGCTGACCCCCAACCTCCCGGTCACCACCAACTTCCGCGCCCTCACCCGCCATTACGACCACTTCGACATGGCCGAGGCCCTGGACTTCGCCTCCCTCGACACCTACCCCACCATGGAGAACACCCCCTCCGAAAACGCGGTGGAATTCGACATCATGCGGTCGCTCAAAAAATCCGGCATCCGACTGCCGGGCGGCGACACGGAGGGATTCTGGGTGATCGAGCAAAAAGCGGGACAGGTCAACTGGCTGGACGTCAACTCCCTGCTCCGCCCCGGCGTGGTGCGCCTGTTCACCTACCAGCTCATCTCGCGGGGCGCCAACGGCGTGCTTTACTTCTTCTGGCGCTCGCCGCGCATCGGCTCGGAAAAATTCTACGGCGGCGTGCTCACCCACGACGGGCGGGGCGACAACCGGGTCTATCGCGAGATCAGCCAGATCGGCGAGGAAATAAAACTGCTGGCCCCCATCATCAAAGGCACCAAGGTTGAAGCCGAGGTGGCCATCCTCTACTCCCATGACAACGTCTGGGCGTTGCAATTCCCGATGCAGCCCAACCGGCACTTCAACCAGCGCGAGCACATGATGCGCTTTTACCACGCCCTCCACGACCGCAACATCCCCGTGGACTTCGCCCGCCCCACCGAGGACCTGTCGCGCTACAAAATCGTCATCGCCCCCTCCCTCCACCTGCTGGCCGGCGGCGAGGCGGACCTCTTGAAACTGTACGTCCAAAACGGCGGCACCCTCGTGGCCACCTGCAACACCGCCCTCGTGGACGAACACAACACCGCCCCCAACACCGGCTACCCGCACGACCTGACCGACCTCTTCGGCCTGGAGGTCCAGGAATTCGACCCCATCCCGCCGGGGGAGGAAAACCACATCGTGTTCAAAGGCGGCTTCCCGGTCCGGCACGTGCACGGCGCCCGCCTCTGGTGCGACATCATCGAGCCGCACGAATGCGAAGTGCTCGGCAGCTACTCCAAGGATTTCTACGCGGGCCGGCCGGCCATGACCGTCAACGAATTCGGCCTCGGCCAGGCCATTTACATCGGCTTCACCAGCGACCAGCCCTTCTACTTCGACCTCGTGGACTGGTTGCGCAGCCGGTGCAAACTGACGCCCCTCCTCAAGGTGCCCGAGCAGGTCGAAGTCAGCATGCGCCGGAAAGAAGGCACGCGGATTTACTTCGTCATCAACCACCAAACCAGCCCCGTCCGGCTCCACTTCTACAAACCGGTGCACGACTACCTCACCGGCGCCGTGTACACCGGCAACTACGACCTCGCCCCCTTGGGCGTGCTGGTCATTGACGAAAAAACCCAACCCGACGCCGCCGCGGACTGACCCCGCGGAGCGAGAAAAAATCCGAAGGCCGGAGGGAAACCCGAGAAACCGAAGGCCCCGAGGGCCGGGGAAAATCCGAATCCCGAAATCCGAAAGGAGAAGCGCGCGCGTTTCGGTGGCGCGGACTTCCAGTCTGCTGTTTCGCCGGCTTCCAGCCGGCCCGGCGGGCGAGAAAAGCGGCTGCCGCGTAACGGGGAAAGCCCGGCAGATTGGAAATCTGCGATACAGCAGGCTGGAAGCCTGCGCTACGGGGGCGGGGAGCGCACGCGCCTCGCGTGCCCCGAGGGGCGCCCCCGCCCCTCGCTCCCCGCGGCCGATTTTCG
>CAZRPT010000192.1:0-1775 GCA_964601985.1 uncultured Verrucomicrobiota bacterium | reverse complement strand
CCTGGCGGGATTCGTGGCGGCCACCTACCTGCGGGGCATCGGCTTCGTGCAGGTGCCCACCAGCCTGCTGGCGCAGGTGGACAGCTCGGTGGGCGGCAAGGTGGGGGTCAACCTCCGGGCCGGCAAAAACCTGGTGGGCGCATTCTACCAGCCGCGCCTCGTCTTGTGCGATCTGGCCACCCTGAACACGCTGCCGGATCGCGAGCTGCGGGCCGGCCTCTCCGAGGTCATCAAATACGGCATCATCCGGGACGCCGCCCTGTTCCGGCGGCTGGAGCGGGACGGGGACCGCCTCCTGGCCCGCGACCCGGAGACCCTCGCGGCGGTGGTGGCCCGCTGCTGCCGGATCAAGGCGGACGTGGTCGAGCAGGACGAACAGGAAGGCGGCCTGCGGGCGATTTTGAACTTCGGCCACACGGTCGGCCACGCCATCGAGGCCATCTCCGGTTACGGCCGTTATTTGCACGGCGAGGCCATCTCGATCGGCCAGATCGCGGCGGCGCGGCTCTCGACGGAATTCACCGGCCTGCCGGCCCGGGACGCGGAGCGCATCGCCGCCCTGCTGGAACGGACCGGCCTCCCGGTGCGCTACCCGCTCACCGCCACCCGGCGGGAACGGCTGATGAACGCCATGCGGCTGGACAAAAAGGTGCGCGGCGGCGAGGTGAAATTCGTGCTGGCGGAGGCGCTGGGCCGGACGGTCTGGGGCTGCCGCGTCCCGGACGAGGCCATCCTCCGGGCCATCCCCCAATAAAACGACAGAGTCCGGCATGGCGGCGGTCAGCGAAACCATCGTGCGCGAGTTCTTCGAGCTGCTGGGGTTCCTCGTCCGGCAGCAGCGCAAGCACGTGACCCCCGGCAACCGCGACGCGGAGGTGATTGACTTCTTCGTGTGGAACCCGCGTCCGGCCGACGGCGGCCCCGTGCCGCTGGCGCCGACGGTGGAGGAACTGCTGCGGCTCGAACGGGCCGTGGTGGTGGTGAAGGGCTGGCACACCGAGACCTTCAGCGTGGCCCGGCTGAACGCCTCGCCGGAGGTGTTCCGCTTCGTCGAGCCGGCCATCTTCCGCCGGGCGCGGCGGGAATTCGGCGCCGGCCCGCAACCCGCCCGCCTGCTCGTCGTGCCCGCCCTGCCCCGCGACCAGGCCCTGCGCCGGGCCAGCCTCGACCTGCTCCGCGCGAAGGGGGTGGACATCGTGCTCCCCTTCCGCGCCGTGCTGGCCGAGCTGGTGCGCCGGACCAAGCCCCACCGCAACTACCAGAAATCCGACCTGCTCCAGATCATCCGCGTGCTCAAGCACCACGACTTCATCAAGGAGCCGCAACTGGAACTCTTCGCCCCCCGCGTCCGCCGCCGCCGCGCGAAGGCGAAAAAGCCCGCCCCCGGCGGAACTCCCGAATCCCTCGGGCCCGAAACCCCGGCGGAACTCCGAATCCCGAAATCCGAACCCCCCCCTTTTCGCCGCCCCTGAAGCGGCGGGGCGGAGGCGGCTTTGTCCCCCGTTCGGCGTTCGGGTCCTTTCGGAGGGGGAAGTTTCAAGTTTCAAGGGGGCAGTCCCCCGGGCGTTTTCCGCGCACTTCGCGGCCCGGCCCGATCGAACCGCGACCGCTCCTTGAAACTTGAAACTGAACACTTGCGCCTGCTTCCCCCTTTCGGCGTTCAGGTCCTTTCGGAGGGGGAAGTTTCAAGTTTCAAGGGGTCAGTTCCCCGGACGTTTTCCGCGCACTTTGCGGCCCGGCCCGATCGAACCGGGACCGCTCCTTGAAACTTGAAA
>CAZRPT010000191.1:0-7841 GCA_964601985.1 uncultured Verrucomicrobiota bacterium | reverse complement strand
CGCAGGGCGATTGTCTGGTTAATTGATTTGGGGCGGGGGAGTTTTTACGCCGGCTTCCACCACCACGCCGCCAAACCCCGGGCCGCCCTGCGCCTGCTCAAAACTCCCCCGCCCCAAATCAATTAACCAGACAATCGCCATGCGGGCAACCCGGCCATCAAACCCATGCGCCGGCCGCGCACCAGCATGCTGCACCTGCCCGCCGATCCGCCGGCCTGGGTGGATTTTCAGGCCGTGCCGCACGGCGTGGTGCATCTGCACACATATCGCTCCCGCCCGTTGGGCCTCGTGAGGAAGCTGCGGGTGTACACCCCGCCCGGATATGCCGCCGGGGTGGCGGCGGGACGGCGGTATCCCACCCTCTACCTCCAGCACGGCATGGGGGACAACCAAGCCACCTGGGTCGTCCACGGCAAGGCGCACTGGATTCTCGACAACCTCATTGCCCGGCATCAGGCCGTGCCGAAAAACCGGGCGTTGTTAAACCACAGCCACCCCGGGGCACCATGCGGAAAAAGGGGGACAGGCTTTCCCGGAGCATCGCTTGCGCTCAATCCCGCGTCGTTTTTTTCCATCCTGCCGGAATGGTTCCTCCACAGGCGAAAAGGCCCTGCCCGGAGGTCGCGCGGCGGAAATCACGGTTTGAGTTTTTCGTACAGCGCCGTGAGTTTTTGGCGATAGGCCTCGGTGACAACGGATTCCAAATCCGCCAGTGGTTTGATGGGGATGAGATCCATCACTTCGGCTGGGGACAGGCCGGAGTCGAGCAGGGTTCGGGCGCTGCCGCAGACCATGCGTTTGAGGGCCGGCGTGATTTCCGCGTCGGAGAGGCCGAATTGCCCCGCCAGTTCGCGCAGGGTTTGGAGCTGATACCAGAGGTAGGTCGGCCCCATGGCCATCAGCACGGCGTAGGCCTCGAGTTTGGCTTCGTCCACTTCCGGGCATTCGCCCAAGGGCTGGAGCAGATTCAGGAGAACGGCCCGGTCCGGCTCCGACAGGTCCGGGGCGAAGGCCACCGGGTTGTAACCAGCGCCCACCAAGGAGGGAGCGTTGGGAATGAGGCGGACGAGTCGCGAGAAGCCACCAAGCAGCTCGCTCAACCGGCTCAAAGTAAATTTGGGGGCGAGCGAGACCACCACAACATCCGGCTTGAGGTGGGGACGGACGGCCTCCGCGACGGTGGGCATCATGGGTGGGTGAACCGCGAGAAAGACGAGGTCTTGCGCGGCCGCCGTGGGAAGATCGGGCGCCAGTTCCACGGCGGGAACCCGCGACTTCAGAGCGCCCGCGACTTCGTTGTCGCAATCGCACACCATCACTTTTTCCGGCAGGGCGTTTTGTCGTTGCAGCCCGTCCAGCAGGATCCGGGTCACCCGCCCGCCACCGATGAAGCCGAGGGATTGGTTTTGCGTCATCATTCAGTTCTTTCGGTTTGTTTCGCTTCGCGCGTTACGTTCTTACCCGTCATATCCCGAACACGGCGCACAGACCGGCTGGCCATGTTTGAGTCGGATCTTGTTTTCGGCCACCAGCTCGTCGCACACCGAGCAGCGTACCGTCTCGAAGGTGGACGGCGGGCTGGCGGGCACAGGATATTGTTCGAGCCGGGCGATGGAAAACAACGCTTCATCGCTTTGGGCCAGCAGGTTTTCCACCAAGGGACGGCTGACTTCGAGGGGCACCTGCGAGGGCGGCGTGCCGGCGCGACGCAGTTGGATGAACGGCGATTGGAAAGAAGCTTCCATGACTTCGGGCCGGACGGACACACGCACGGCCCGGCGGGTGGCCCGGACCACCAGGGTGACCGCCCATTTGCCGTAGCCGGTCCGCCGGATCAGGCCCTTGCCAAAGGTGCAGCCGGTGCTCAACTGCACCCCGTCGGCGAAGCAGCCGGCGGCGTGGCCGAGGCCGGTCTCGACCAGGGCGATCTGGCCCATGTCCGCTTCCCGCTCGCGGCCCAGCGCCTTGAGGGCGGCCACCCCCGCGCGAAATCCCAGCGGCATACCGCCGCAAAGGTGGCCGTGCATGAGGAAGGCCGCGGTAAAATAACGTTCCCCGAACTCGCCAAAGGCTTTGCCTTGAGCGCCCAGGGTCTCCATGAGTTTCAGGTGTTCTGCGTTCATTGGTTGGATTTGTTTTTTGTGGGATGGGTCAAAACAGGATGGGCCAGGCGAGCTTGATCGCCACGCCGATGAGCACCACGCCGAAAATCTGCTTGATCCAGCACGCCTTCATTTTGTGGCGCATCACCAGGGCGCCGAGCTGGGAGGCCGACACTCCCGCCACCGCGCAGCCCGCCAGCAGCGGCCAGTGGTAATGGCCCTCCGCCGCATGGCCCAGAAATCCGGAAAAGGAGGAAAAGATCACGATGAACGAGGAGGTGGCCGCCGCTTTTTTGGTGGGATAGCCCAGGGCCAGGAGGACCGGAACGAACAGAAATCCGCCGCCGATGCCCAGCAGGCCCGCCAGAAAACCGATGAACCAACCGGCAAGGCCCGTGGTGAGGACGCGTTGGCGAAAGGGCGCCAGGGCCTTGGATTCGGCCCGCCCGGAAGTGAGCCACATGCGACTTCCGGCCACGATCATCCCGACGGAAAACAGCAGGATGAGCACGTCGGTGGGCACCTGGTGGGTGCACCACGCGCCCAGCGGCGCGCCGAGGAACGACGTCGCGATCATCGGCAGGGCGCCCTTCACGTCCACCATCTTGCTGCGCAGGTAATAGCTCGAAGCCGACAGGGCCGTCAGTCCGTTGAGGAACAGGGCGGTGGGGATGGCCACGCTCTTGAAGTCGTAGCCGAACCACTTGAAAAGCGGGACGTAGAGCAGCGCGCCGCCCAGTCCGAGCATCGAGAAGAGAAAGGCCAGCGCGAACACCAGCCCCATGACCGCCAGAAGCGCGCCGGAAATCATGGGCCGGAAATCACCTGGCTTCCGCCGGTTTCGCGTCTTCGCCGAGGATTTTTTTCAGCTCCGCGAGGCTGGGGATTTTGCCGACCACTTTGACGGCGCCGTTCACCGCCAGCGCGGGGGTCATCATCACGCCCAGGGCCATGATTTGATCGAGGTCGGTGATTTTTTCGAGCTCGTAATCGAGGCCGAGTTCTTGCGCGGCCTGTTCGGTGAAACGCGCGAGGGTGTGGCATTTCGCGCAGCCGGTTCCCAGGATTTGGAGGGTGATCATGTTTTCGGTTCGTCGGGTTTCAGGATTGGGGTTCAGAAAAGATTCGCCGCTCAGGCGCGGCCCGTCAGCGCGCCAAACACCATGCCGGTCAGGGTGGCCATGACGATGGTCAGGCCCACGAAGGCCAGCGTCTTGCGGGCGCCCATCACGCCGCGCAGCACCAGCATGTTGGGCAGGGAGACCGCCGGGCCGGCCAGCAACAGCGCCAGCATGGGGCCCGGGTGCATGCCCAGCCGGCCGAGGGCTTCGCAGATGGGGATTTCCGTCAGGGTGGCGAAATACCAGAAGGCGCCGATGACGCTGGCCGCGAGGTTGGCCCGCGGCGAGTTGTCCCCCACCCAGCCGGCCACGACGGAGGGGGGAATCAGCGGGCTGATGAACCCCACCACGAACACCCCGCCGAACAGCAGCGGCACGAGCAGTTTCGCGAAATCCCACGTGTTCACCATCCACGTGTTGATTTCGTCGCGCTCGAACCAGCGCCACGTCATCGCCAGCACCGCCAGTCCCATCGCGCCGGCGAACCACCATTTGCGGTGATGCACCCAGAGGATCCAGGTGTCGGCTTCTTGCACGGCGGCCAGCTCGCTTTTGGGCAGGGTGACCTGTTCGCCCGCGCCGTGGCCGTTCCAGTCCGCTTTCAGTTGGAACCGGATTTCCCCCTCCATTTCCTGCAGGGTCACGGCGGGAAAGGTTTGTCCGGCGGTGGTTCGCACCGTCACGTCGCCCGGATTGTACCAGTCGCTGAACACCAGAAACGCCACCAGCGCGGCCATGAACGCGGTCGTCCGCCCCAGGGAACGCCGGGGGGGCTCCGACGCGATGGGGGAGACGGCCGCGGCCTGGCGCCGGCCTTCGGAGCCCCGGAAGATTCCCGCCATCAACAGCCCGATCACCACGGCGAAAACCACCGCGCCCACGCCCCGGCCCAGACCGATCGGCAATCCCAGCACGCGGGCGCTGAGAAAGATGGCGAGGATGTTGATGGCCGGCCCCGAATACAGAAACGCCGTGGCGGGCCCCAGCCCGGCGCCCAAGCGGTAAATGCCGGCGAACACCGGCAGCACGCTGCACGAGCAGACGGCCAGGACGCTGCCCGCCACCGAAGCCACCCCGTAGGCCAGCGGTTTTTTGGCGGTCGGACCGAGATAGCGCAGCACCGATTGCGGGGACAAAAAGGTGGTGACCGCCCCGGCGATGAACAGCGCCGGCACGACGCAGGCGAGGGTGTGATTGCGGGCGTACCATTGCAGCAGCTTGAAGGCCTCCAGCAGGGCGGCGCGGATCTTGGGATCCGACAGCGGCAGGAAATACGCCACCAGAAACACCCCGACCATCGCGCCGAGGATTTTCGCCTCCCGCCTTCCGGCTTCGGACCAGGAAAAAACGCCGCCTTTTTTCATCAGCCAGCTTCCCGAAGAAGCCCATTACTCAATTAGCCAACCAGCTAAACCAAAGATGAAAAACCCCCGCCGTCGCGCCGGCGGGCGTCTCTTATGCCGGGAGAGTCAGGGATTGATATTTGGCCCGGTGCAACTTTTCCACGCATTGGAAAAAGCTCATCACGCAGGGGGTCTTCAATTTGTAAAAGACCTGCGCGCCGCGTTTGTCGTCCTCGACGATGCCGGCATGCTTCAACTGCGCCAGATGGCGGGAGACCGTGGGCATTTCCGAGCCGACCAACGCGGCCAGCTCGCACACGCATCGTTCGCCGCGCGACAACTCGTCCACCATGAGCAACCGCGCCGGATGCGCCAGCGCCTTGAACACCTCGGCGGACACTTCGAATTGGGCAATGGCAGATTTGTTGGCCATGTCGGCGCTGCTTATTAGCTTTTTAGCTAAAACTGTCAACTAATAAACTGTCCTTTCGGGAAAAATTTTTCCCCGGTCCCGCCGGGATTCCCCTTCCGCGTCCGGAACAGTGGCCGGGCCGTCTCCATCACGCTATGCTGGAGGGGCGATGAACATTTCCCGACTTTGGCTGATCCTGCTTTGCGGAAGCGCGATGGGGGCGGCGGACGAGTTCGCGTGGCGAAGCGACCCGCCCGCGGCGCACGGGGTGGACGGCGCGGCGCTGGCCCGCTGGCAAACCAACCTGGCGGCGCGCGGCAGCAAGGCGTTGCTGGTGATCCGGGACGACCGCCTCCTCGCGGAATGGTACGCGCCGGGGCACGGCCCGCGGGCGCTGCATTACACCGCTTCGCTGGCCAAGGCGGTCATCGGCGGGCTCGGCGTGGCGCTGGCCCTGGACGAAAAGGCCCTCACGCTGGACGACCCGGTGAGCCGCTGGATTCCCCGGTGGCGGACCGATCCGCGAAAACGCCGCATCACCTTCCGCCACCTCGGCTCGCACACGTCCGGCCTGGACGACGCCGAGGCGGCCGGCCGACCGCACCACCGGCTGACCGGCTGGAAGGGGGATTTTTGGAAACGCCGCCCCGTCCCGCGCGATCCGTTCACCCTGGCGCGCGACGCGGCGCCGCTGTTGTTCCCGCCCGGCACGGACTTCCAGTACAGCAACCCCGGCATCGCCATGCTGAGCTACGGCACGGCGGCGGCCCTGGCGGCCCGGTTTCCGGACCGGCCGCCGGCGGAAACGGCCAACCTCCGGACCCTCCTGCGGGAACGGGTGTTCCGCCCCATCGGCATCGCGGACGGCGAATGGTCGTGCGGTTACGGCAAGGTGTTCGAGGTGGACGGTCTCCCGCTGGTGGCGGCGTGGGGCGGCGGCAATTTCACCGCGCGGGCGCTGGCGCGGGTGGGCCGGCTGATGTTGCGCGAAGGAGACTGGGACGGACGCCGCATCCTGAGCCGCGCGGCCTGCCGGGCGGTAACCCGCTCCGCCGGCCTGCCGGGCGCGGTCGGGATCGGCTGGTGGTCGAACGCCGACGGCCGCTGGCCCAGCCTGCCCCGGGACGCCTTCGCCGGCGCGGGCGCGCAGCACCAAATCCTGCTCGTCGTGCCCAGCCTTGATTTGATCGTCGTCCGCAACGGGCGGGCGCTGGGCCCGGGCGAAACGACGGAAGCCTTCTGGGCGGCGGCGGAGCGGCATCTGTTCGCGCCCCTGATGGCGGCCTTTTTCGCGGCGGAACCCTCCGCCCCCGCCGCGGCTCCGCTCCCGCCCAGCCCGGCGCTTCGGATCCGTTGGGCGCCCGCGAGCACCATCCAACGACGCGGCACGGGCAGCGACAACTGGCCCCTCACGGCGGGCGACGACGGCTGGCTCTACACCGCGTACGGCGACGGGCGCGGCTTCGCGCCGTTCGTGCCGGAAAAGCTGAGTCTCGGCTTCGCCCGGCTGCGCGGCCGGCCGTGGGCGTTGAGCACCGAGAACCTCCGGTCGCCCACCGGCGAACAACGCGGCGACGGCCCGCGCGGGCTGAAGGCCGGCGGGCTGCTGATGCTCGACGGAACGCTCTACTTGCTGGCGCGCAACGCCACCAACGCCTGCCTGGCCTGGTCCACGAATCACGCCCGCGCATGGACCTGGGCGGACTGGCGCTTCACCGAGAGCTTCGGGTGTCCGGATTTTTTGAATTTCGGTCCGAACTACGCCGGCGCGCGGGACGACCGGGTTTATGTGTTCTCGCCGGACACCCCGTCCGCCTACCGCCCCGGCGACGCCGTGGTGCTGGCGCGCGCGCCCCGGGACCGGTTGCGGGAACAGGCGGCGTGGGAATTCTACGCCGGGCGGGACGCGCAAGGGCGCCCCCGCTGGAGCGCCACGGCGGCGGACCGCGCGCCGGTGCTGCGGCTGCCGGGCCGTTGCCACCGGCTGTCCGTCAGCTACTGCGCGCCGTGGAAGCGTTACCTGCTCGTCATGACGCTGCCGCCGGGCCGGCTGAAACACGACGGCGGCGCGGGCGACCTGCGTTTCCAAGGCGGGCTGGCCCTCTTCGACGCCCCGGAACCGTGGGGCCCGTGGACGACGGTCCATTACCGCACGCATTGGGACGCCGCCCCCGGCGAAAGCGCGCGCCTGCCCACGGCGTGGATGGATCCCCAAGGCCGCGACGCCTGGCTCCTCCACTCCGGCCGGGACGCCTTCAGCCTGCGCCGCCTGATGTTCGAACCCAACCGCCCCGCCCAATGAGCCCCGCTCACGCGCGGGAAATCCGGGGAACCGAGGGAGCGAGGGCCGGGGAAAATCCGAATCCCGAAATCCGAAAGAAAAGCGCGTTTCGGCAGCGCAGACTTCCAGTCTGCTGACTTGAGCCGCCGGGGGGGCGGCGAAAGGGATTCGTCCCGCAGGACAAAGGCCCGCAGGGCCGAGCGCGGG
Source organism: uncultured Verrucomicrobiota bacterium (assembly GCA_964601985.1). Classification (GTDB taxonomy): domain Bacteria; phylum Verrucomicrobiota; class Verrucomicrobiia; order Limisphaerales; family J093; genus J093. The sequence continues at coordinate 375 of CAZRPT010000191.1, read as the reverse complement.
GCATGCGCGAGCCCATCGCCGGCTTTCAGCCGGCCTAAGCGGGCGGGCAAAAGCGGCCGCCGCGTAAAGGGGAAAGCTTGGCCGACTGGAAGTCGGCGATACGGCAGGCTGGAAGCCTGCGCTACGGGGGGGAGCGCACGCGCCCCTCGGTCCCCCGCGACCGATTTCCGCGGCCGCGCCAGGTAGCACCCGCGTCCCGCGGGTCAGGCCGGGCGTCCCGCCCGGCTCCCCGAGGCGGAGGAAAAGGGTTCTTTGTTCCGACCGTGCGTCCTTCGTGGCCCCGGGCGTTCCCACGCGCGTGACGTTGCTGAAGCAGCCGCGAACGCGGGACGCGGGGGAGGCTTCGGCGGGACGCCGAAGCCGACCCGCCGGAGG
>CAZRPT010000190.1:0-4729 GCA_964601985.1 uncultured Verrucomicrobiota bacterium | reverse complement strand
ATTCTGGCCATGTCTTCCCAAGCCACCTCGGCGCCGGGCGCCACCTTCTCCCTGCTCACCAACACCGAGCTGCGCTGGCGGAAGGTGAAGGATCCCGAGGGAAAGGAGGTCGAGATGACCACGCCGACCTTCTACCAGGCGCTCTACTCGAAGGATCGCGCCTACCGCCGGCGCGCCTTCACGGCTTATTGCAACAGCTTCCTCGACGTGAAAAACACCCTGGCCGCCACCTTGGCCGGCACGATGAACACCGACTGGTTCTACTCGAAGGCGCGCCACTACGACAGCAGCCTCGCCCGCTCGCTTGATGCCGAGAACCTGCCGGTCAGCGTGTATCACAACCTCATCCGGGCCATTCGCGACCACCTCGACCTGCTGCACCGCTACACCCGGATCAAGCAAAAGGCATTGGGCGTGGACGGGGTGCATTTCTACGACCTCTACGTGAACCTCGCCGACGCGCCGGAGAAGCATTACACCTTCGAAGAAGCGCGCGAGCTGGTGCTGGCGGGCATCAAGCCGTTCGGTCCGGAATACTCCGCCATGATGGAAAAGGCCTTCCGGTCGCGCTGGATTGATGTCTTCGAAAACCGCGGCAAGATCAGCGGCGCCTACAACATGGGCACCTACCTCGCGCCGCCCTACGTCCTGCTCAACTTCAAGGGCACCTTCAACGACGTTTCGACCGTGGCCCACGAGCTGGGGCACGCCATGCAGAGCCAGTTCTCCCGCCAAAGCCAGCCGCCGGTGTACGCCGGCTACCCGATGTTCACCGCCGAGGTGGCCTCGACCGCCGCGGAGATCGTCTTCAAGCGGGTCATGCTCGAACGCACGAAAGATCCCCGGGAACGCGCCTTCCTGCTCAACCAGATGCTCGAAGACATGCGCCAGACGGTGTTCCGGCAGACCAAGTTCGCCGAGTTCGATCTGGCGGCGCACGAGATGGCCCAAAAAGGCGAGCCCATGACCGCCGACGCCCTCATGGCCCGCGCCCGTGAAATCCATCGCGCCTACTACGGTCCGGCGTTTGTGATGGATCCGGAACTCGATGTTGAATGCCTCCGCATCCCGCACTATTACCGGAATTTCTACGTCTATCGCTACGCCACCAGCTACTGCGCCGCCGCCGCCATCGCCAAACGCATCCTGGCCCACGAACCGGGCGCGGTGGACGACTGGATGGCCTTCCTCAAGGCGGGCAACAGCCGCTACGCCCTCGACATGCTCAAACTCGCCGGCGTGGACATGACCACCCCGAAACCCATCGAGGACGCCATGGACCTGTTCAAGGAGCTGCTGGACCAACTGGAGCCGCTGCTCGAAACCGCCGCCCCGCCGGCGAAACCGTAGCGGAGAAATCCGAGGGAGCGAGGGAGCGAGGGACCGAAGGAAATCCGAATCCCGAATTCCGAAATCCGAAAGAGAAGCGTCTCCACCCGTAGCGCAGGCTGGTCCCGCTCGGGCGGGACCGTATCGCAGCGTGGCATGCCGCGGGGCGTTCGGTTTTCCCCCCGCGGCCCCCGAAGCAACGCGGCGGCGCTTCCGTAGCGCAGACTTCCAGTCTGCCGTGTCGCCGGCTTCCAGCCGGCCGGGCGGACGAGCAAAAGCGGCCGCCGCGTAAAAGGGAAAGCCGGGCAGATTGGAAATCTGCGCTACGGGGGGGGAGCGCATGCGTCTCGCGTGCGCCGAGGGGCGCCCCCGCATCCTATTCGCCTCCCAAATCGGGACGATAGGTCACCGACCAAGTGGCGGGGACGTGGCGAAACACCCAGAACGCCTCGCCGGGCTGGGCCACGGGCGCGCCACTTGGCCAGCCGTCGTTCATGAACATGTACACGTTTATCTCCCAACTGACCGCGTCCCAGAACGCCACGGCATCCAGATACTGCAACGGCAGGAAGAAATTCCGATCCAGCACTCCCGCCACCGGCAGCGGCGTGCTGCGGATTGACCAACCGTGCGGCAGTTGACACTCGAACTGGCCGGTCGGCACGTCCCCCGCCAGCGTCAGTTCGTAGGCGGTTTCCTGGGAAAGCTCCACAAAGCAGCCGGCCATCAGCGGCAGGCGCTGTTCCGGCAGATGCCATTCCCCGAACTCGTGGTTGTTGATTGTCCATTCCTGCTGTTTCGCGTCAAACGTGTACACCACGGCGCCGGTGGGGGCATCGGCGAAAATGGCCGATATCCGGTTGTCCGGCACCACCATCGGCACGCCCATCAGGTTCAAGCCGGGCCGCAGCAACACGCGCAGAAAACCGGCGATGTTTTTCGATGCCATCTTGCTGGTGTCCGCGTCCCGCGCCCGGTAGAAACGCGTCCGCAAGCCCGCCCGCACGTCCGGGTTCTCCTGCAAGACCAACACGGAATCCTCGCTCTCGATTGTGGTCAACGGTTCCCAATGGAACAAATCCGGGGAAAACTCGATTGTGTATCGGGGGCCGCTGTCCGTCGCCAGGCGCAGTTGGAACTCGCCCTTCTGGTCGCCCAGCGGTTCCACCGGTGAGACGATGAGTTGGGCCGGTTCGCTGGTCAACGTCCCCTTCGGATCGGTTACCGTCACCCGGAAGGCCCGGCCGTCCATTTCCCGGGTGACTTCGGGCAGGGTGTAGGAGGTGTTGGTGACGCCGGAAATGGCCGTCCATTCGCCGTTTTCCTCCAGACGCTGTTCCCACTGGAACCGCGGCGCTTCGACGCCCGCCACTTGAACGGTGAAAGAAGCGTCCTCGCCGGCGATCAAAGACAGGGTGGCCGGTTGACGAACAAAAACCGGGTGCTGGGGTTGGAGGGTGAAACTTTCCAATCCCTCCAGCCAGGCCGGCTGGTCCGGACTGCCGGCCCGCAATTTGAGCACCTGGGAGGCGCCGATTCGCTCCCCGGCCGCCGCCGCCGCTTCATAATCCGGATGCTGCCCCTCCCACGCCCGCACTTGAAGGAACACCATTTCGTCGGCGCTGATCCCCGGCAGGGTGACGGCCACGTTTTTTTCGAAGTACCCCGCGTTTTCCCCCACTCCAAAGTGGACTGCGGGTCCCACGGGCTGAAGCGCGTCCGCGGAACGCCCGGCGTACAGGCGCGCCCAAAAATTCGTCCCGCTTACCGGGGTCCATTCGTCTTCCAGCAAAACGGGCGCCAACAGCCACCGGTCCCCCTGGATTATTCGGTTCTGCAACAGCACCACCCCGGGGATTAATTCGATCACGACGGCAACGGGCGGGCTCTCCACCGCGCCAATGCGATTGCTGGCCCAGAGGGTGTAATCCCCGCTGTCCGAGATTTGCGCCGATGGGATCAACAGACTCGGCTTCGTCTGCCCGGGCAAATCCACGCCGTCCTTGCGCCATTGATAAACAATCGGATCGTAACTCCGCACTTTGAATGTCAGTTGCACACGCTTTCCCGCCCGCCAGGTGCCGCCGGGCGGGATGTCCACAAACCACGGGATTTGTCCCAGGCGAATGGAGTTCAGTCCCGTCAATGGCGCCGGCAGGGGCTGCTCCGCCGTGCCGCCGGTGACCACTTCGAAGATGTCCGAGAACCCCACCAGGTCGCCGGCCTCCCGGGCCGTTTCAAAATCGGGTTTTTGCGAGGGCCACACCCGGACCTGCGCGAAGACCGGTTCACCGGGCGCCACCCCCGGCACCCGGATTCCCAACCCGGCTTCTGTCTGCCAGTAACCGGCGAACTTCCCCAACCCGAACGGCGCCGGTTCGCCCACCGGCTGCACATCCTCCGGAGTGGTTCCCACCCAGAGTTGCGCGACAAACTTGGTGCCGGCCACCCGCTCCTTTCCGTCCCTGAGCACTACCGGCGCATCCAGGTTGGCTTCCGGAAAATAGTTGGCGAACCGCAGCATGCCGCCGTTCCCGGAAGGCAGCGGCGCCACCCACACCGGGGCGGTGTCGCTGCGCGTTTCCACCAGCGGCCCCTGCACCACCAGCACATAAACGCCGGCCTCGGCCTCCGTCAGCACCGGCAGCGCCAGCGTGGCATTGGTGGCGCCGGGAAGCGGTTTGCCGTCCTTCCACCATTGCGCCGCCAAGGGGGGCGTGCCGGTGAACTCCGTTTCCAGCATCACGGTCTCGCCGACGAAGAAAACGCCGCCGTCGGGTTGCCGCAGGAAGGTCGGCGGCTGCACACCGGGTTGGAGCGCAAAGGACTCCAGCCCCGTCAAGTTTGCCGGCAGGGCGGGAGGAATGCCGCCCCCGCCGGTGGCCACCGTGAACAGTTGGGAGGAGCCGAACTGCCCGCCTGCCCGCCGGGCGGCTTCGAGGGTGTCGCCAAAGGCCGATTCCCAGGCTACCACTTGCACCCAGGCCGTTGCTCCGGCCGGGACTGAATCAATGACTCGGACCGCATCGCTCACGCTCCAATAGCCGGCCCGCTTGCCGGTCCTGAACTTCACGGCGGCCCCCACCGGCGTGAGGGAATCAGGCGTCGGGCCGCCCCAGAGCTGCGCCACGAATTGCGGCCCCGCCAGCGGCGTCGTCCCGTCCGCCTCGAACACCGGCGCGTTGATCCCCGCAATGATCACCTTGTTGGCGAAATAGACCGTGCCCCCGTGCCACTTCACTTCCAGCACGGCCCCTTCGCTGTCGGTCTGTCCCCAGGCATTCTCCGCCACCACCCGGTATTCCCCGGCGTCTTCCGGTCGAACCGCCGGAATCACGAGCCGGGGAGCGGTCGCGCCCGGGATCGGCACGCCATCTTTTTCCCACTGAAACAAAACGGC
>CAZRPT010000189.1:0-17587 GCA_964601985.1 uncultured Verrucomicrobiota bacterium | reverse complement strand
TGGTGTGCGCGACTGGTTGCCGACCGGCGGCGCCGACGGAAAATGGCCCGCGCGTGGCCGTGACTTCCTCCTATCTCGAAGCCGCCGTGCGCGATTTGCTGGGGGCGGACACGCCCGTGTTGCGGTTGTCCGAGCCCGGCTCCTGTCCCGGTCATTTCGATCTGCGTCCCAGTCAGGCCGGGACGTTGCGCGGGTGCGTCCTGCTGTTGCGGTTCGATTTTCAAAAGGGGCTCGACGCCAGGCTGGCCGGGGGCGCGGGACGACGTCCCCGGGTGGCGGCCGTGCGGGTGCCCGGCGGGATGGCGCAGCCGACGAGTTACGCGGCCGCCTGCCGGCAAACCGCCGAGGCGCTGGTGGCGGCGGGGCTGCTGGGGCGTGACCGGGCCGGGGCGCGACTGGCGGCCATCACGCGGCGACTGGCGGCGTTGGCGAAGGAGGCGCAACGTGCGACGCGCGCGGCCGGCTGGCGCGACACGCCGGTGCTGGCCAGCACGCATCAGCGGGATTTTTGCGCGTGGTTGGGGCTGCGGGTCGTGGGCGTTTTTCGCGGCGCGGACACGGCGTCCATCCGCGAAATCGAGACCGCCATCCGCCGGGGCCGGGAGGCCGGCGCGCGATGGGTGATCGCCAACCGTCCCGAGGGCCGGCGCACGGCGGACGCGTTGGCGGAACGCTTGGGCGCGCGGGTGGTGGTGTTCGAAAACTTCCCCACGCCCGGCCCGGCGGGGCTTTCCTTCGACGCCCTGGTCCGCGCCAACCTGCGCGCCCTGCGGGAGGCCGCCGGGTCATGAAGCCGCCCGGCATCGAGATCGAGGGGTTGCGGGTCCGGCTCCGGGGGCGCGTGGTGCTGGACGTGCCGCGATTCCAAGTGGCGGCGGGACGGCTGGCGGCGCTCATGGGGCCGAACGGCGCGGGCAAGACGACCCTCCTGCGGGTCTGCCTCGGCGGGGAACGTCCGGCGCGCGGCCGGGCGCGCGTGCTGGGGGAACCGGTCACCGCATTGCGCGGCGGGGCCCTGGCGCGGTTGCGGCGACGGATCGGGTTCGTGCCGCAACGGCTGCCCGCCCGGAGCGAATTGCCGTTGACGGTGCGCGAGGTGGTGGCCATCGGGCGGACCGGACGCGTGGGCTGGGGCCGGCGGTTGTCCGCGCGCGACTGGGCGGCGGTGGACGAGTGGATCGAGCGGCTGGGGCTGGGAGGCTTGGCGGGGCGCGCCTTTGGCGAGCTGTCCGGCGGCGAACAGCGCAAGGCCATCCTCGCCCGGGCGATGGCGCAGGAACCGGAGCTGCTCTTGCTGGACGAACCCACCGCCCACCTGGACTTGGGCTGGCGGGAGCGATTGGTCGCAACCATCCAGCGGCTCTTCACGCAAACCGGCGTCGCCATCCTGCTGGTCTGCCACGAGCTCGAAGCGCTCCCGCCGGCCTGTAGGCAGGTGGCGTTGCTGGAAGGGGGGCGGCTGACGGCAACCGGCACCCCGGAGGCGGTGTTCACCGAGGCGCGCGTGCGACGGCTCTACGGAGCGGGCCTGCGGGTGGCGCATCAAGGCGGGCGGCACGCGGTGACGCCGGTCGGCGCGACGGCGCGGGAGGAACGCGCCGCCCTGACGCACGGAGGCGGCGATGCTTGACCTCGTGTTCTGGGCGCCGGTGCTGGTGGGCGGCGCGCTGGCCGGCGCGTCGAGCGGCGTGGTGGGCACGTTCATCGTGGGCATGCGCATCCCGTTTCTGGGGGTGTGCGTGGCCCATGCCGCGCTGGCGGGGGCGGTGTTCGGCGGATTGCTCGGCGCGGAAGGGACGGCGCTGCTGCTGCCCGCCTTGATCGGGGCGGTGGCGACCGCGCTCGCGCTGGGGCTGGGCAATCCGCGCCGGCTGCATCTGGACGACAACCTCGTGCTCAGCTTCCTGTTCTCCGCCTCGATGGGGCTGGCGTTTCTGGGGCTCGGGCTCTACGGCATCCTGGGCCGGAGCGACAACGACGTGCGCGCCCTGCTCTGGGGCAGTCTCAATTTCTGTCGCTGGCGGGACGTGGCCTGGATGCTGGTCGCGGCGCTGGCGTTGACGGCCTACGTGGGATTCTTTTTCAAGGAACTGCGCGCCCTCCTCTTCTCGCGGGAAGACGCCGAGGCGGCGGGCATCCGGGTGTCGGTGGTGTGGCCGGGCCTGCTGGTGCTGGTGGCGGCGGTGTTGACGGTCAACTTCCAGACCGTGGGCGGGCTGATGATCTACAGCCTCATCAGCAACCCGGCGGTGGCGGCCTTTCAACTGACGCGCGGATGCGGGCGGGTGCTGGCCTGGTCCGCGGCGCTGGGAGCGGCGAGCGGGCTGGGCGGATTCCTCATCGCGGCGGCCACCGACCTGCCCAGCGGCGCGGTCATCGTCCTGCTCTCCTCGGCCATTGTGGCCGTCGCGGCCCTCGTCCGCCACGCGCGGGGCGCGGCTTGATTTAAGAAGGGCGGGCGCGGGGTTCCGGCGACGGGTGGGGGCCGGTTTGCGGCCCGGCGTGACTGCATCCACGGCGCAACCCACGCCGGAATTGCGGGCCATTACCGGAAGCTGAGGGCGGCGAGGCGCGGAATTCGCCGTTTTCACGCACGATTCACCTGATTCGGGAGCGCGGCATCAAGCTGATCAGTGACCGCTTTGCGTGATTTACGGCGGAAAAACGGTTTCCGGAAGGCGCGGAAAGCGGAGGCCAGGCCGTTTTGAGGAATTTTTGCGGTATGACGGAGGCCGGGGAAGAGAAGGGATGTGTTTTTGCGCAACAACTTTGTTTTGAAGGGGTTGCGAATCAACAAGGGCGGCGATTCCGAGGGGCGGGAATCCCGCGGGGGAAGTTTTTTTGAGGAATTTGAAATTTTTTTCAAAAAACCTGTTGACGAATCCCGGAGTCAGGCTAAACTGCCCTCGCTTTTGAGATTGCTGGCTGCGCTGCCGAGTCAATCAAACGGTTCGGCAAGGGGAAGCTGTCCCCTGAAACGCAAGCCGGTTTTTCTCACGAGCGACGGTCTTTGAAAACTGAATTGTGCGATAAGTAACGGCCCTGCTCGGGCTGGCCGCGAGGTCGGCAACGAGCGGAGTTTTAGTAACAACCCAAGCGTGAGAATGCTTGGAGTCGAACTTTTCAACGGAGAGTTTGATTCTGGCTCAGAACGAACGCTGGCGGCGTGGATAAGACATGCAAGTCGTGCGGGGATCATTTGGTAGTAATACTGGATGATTCTAGCGGCGAACGGGTGCGTAACACGTAGGTAATCTACCGCAAAGTTGGGAACAACTTGCCGAAAGGTAAGCTAATGCCGAATGTGGATCCGGAGGGGCCTCCTTCCGGGTCTAAAGCCGGGGACCTTCGGGCCTGGCGCTTTGCGATGAGCCTGCGGCCTATCAGCTAGTTGGTGCGGTAACGGCGCACCAAGGCGATGACGGGTAGCTGGTCTGAGAGGATGATCAGCCACACTGGAACTGAGACACGGTCCAGACACCTACGGGTGGCAGCAGTCGAGAATCTTTCACAATGGGGGCAACCCTGATGGAGCGACGCCGCGTGGGGGATGAAGGGCTTCGGCTTGTAAACCCCTGTCATTCGTGAGCAAGGCCGCCGGGTGAACAACTTGGCGGATTGATAGTAGCGAAAGAGGAAGGGACGGCTAACTCTGTGCCAGCAGCCGCGGTAATACAGAGGTCCCGAGCGTTGTTCGGATTCACTGGGCGTAAAGGGTGCGTAGGTGGCAGGGTAAGTCCGGTGTGAAAGCCCCGGGCCCAACCCGGGAATGGCATTGGAAACTACCTTGCTAGAGGATTGGAGAGGGGACTGGAATTCTCGGTGTAGCAGTGAAATGCGTAGATATCGAGAGGAACACCAGTGGCGAAGGCGAGTCCCTGGACAATTCCTGACACTGAGGCACGAAAGCTGGGGGAGCAAACAGGATTAGATACCCTGGTAGTCCCAGCCCTAAACGGTGCACATTTGCTGTGGGCGGAATCGACCCCGTCCGTGGCGTAGCTAACGTGTTAAATGTGCCGCCTGGGGAGTACGGCCGCAAGGCTAAAACTCAAAGAAATTGACGGGGGCCTGCACAAGCGGTGGAGTATGTGGCTTAATTCGATGCAACGCGAAGAACCTTACCTGGCCTTGACATGCAGGTGGTAAAAGCCTGAAAGGGTGATGACCCCGCAAGGGGAGCCTGCACAGGTGCTGCATGGCTGTCGTCAGCTCGTGTCGTGAGATGTTGGGTTAAGTCCCGCAACGAGCGCAACCCTCATGTTTTGTTGCCACTCCCGCTTCGGCGGGAAGCACTCTAAACAGACCGCCCCGCTTAAACGGGGAGGAAGGTGGGGATGACGTCAAGTCAGTATGGCCCTTACGGCCAGGGCTGCACACGTACTACAATGCCCGCTACAATGGGACGCAATACCGCAAGGTGGAGCAAATCCCCAAAAGCGGGCCCAGTTCAGATTGTCGTCTGCAACTCGACGGCATGAAGATGGAATCGCTAGTAACGGCGCATCAGCAACGGCGCCGTGAATACGTTCCCAGGCCTTGTACACACCGCCCGTCACATCATGAAAGCCGGTTGTACCCGAAGTCGCTGCGCCAACCGCAAGGAGGCAGGTGCCGAAGGTATGACTGGTGATTGGGATGAAGTCGTAACAAGGTAGCCGTAGGGGAACCTGCGGCTGGATCACCTCCTTTCTAAGGAGCAGAGAGCGGCCTGTCGGCCGTCTCTCGAAGGTCGATCGGTTCGCGAGAACCGTGGCCGGCTTATCGCACAATTCAGATTTCAAAGCGTGGATCTTTGGCCAACCCGCGCCGGCGGCGCCAGACCAAGCCGCTCGCCCAACCGGCGAGCCGCCTAAAAGGGGCTGTAGCTCAGTTGGTAGAGCGGTAGCTTTGCAAGCTATAGGTCAGGAGTTCGAGTCTCCTCAGCTCCACCATCCGGGCCCACGCGGCGGACCTGTAGCTCAGTTGGTTAGAGCATGCGCTTGATAAGCGCAGGGTCGCTGGTTCAAGTCCAGCCAGGTCCACCATGAAACGGATTTCCTGCCGAGGCAGGGGGTTCTTTGACAACTGCATACAGATATTAAGGGCAATTACAGTTCGTTGAGATTTGCCCGGAATCTTCCGGGCCACGAACTTTGTGATCAAGCTACTAAGAGCATGTGGTGGATGCCTTGGTGCCAAGAGGCGACGAAGGACGTAGCAAGCTGCGATAAGCCCCGGTTAGCCGCAAGCAGGCGTTGACCCGGGGATCTCCGAATGGGACAACCCGGCTCCGGTCATGCGGAGTCATCGGCGGATGAATGCATAGTCCGTCGAGGCCATACGGGGTGAAGTGAAACATCTCAGTAACCCCAGGAAGAGAAAACGAAAGTGATTCCGTCAGTAGTGGCGAGCGAAAGCGGAACAGCCCAAACCGGAGGGACCTGTCCCTCCGGGGTAGCGGGGCCACCTTTCGACCCTGAATCTGCGAGCTTAAGCATCTGGAAAGTTGCGCCAGAGACCGTGACAGTCGGGTGAGCGAAGCGGAGGAAGGGTTTGGTGTCACCCCAAGTAGCGCGGTGCACGTGGAACACTGCGTGAATCCGTCCGGACCACCGGATAAGGCTAAATACTCCTTGGCAACCGATAGTGAACAAGTACCGTGAGGGAAAGGCGAAAAGAACCCCTGCTAGGGGAGTGAAAGAGATCCTGAAACCGCATGCTTACAAGGTGTGGGAGTCCTGCTTCGGCGGGATGACCGCGTGCCTTTTGCATAATGAGTCTGCGAGTTATTGTCCGTGGCAAGCCTAAGCCGTTCTGCGGCGGAGGCGAAGGGAAACCGAGTGCGAAATGTGCGTTTCAGTCGCGGGCGATAGACCCGAAGCGGAGGTGATCTACTCATGGCCAGGTTGAAGCTGAAGTAACACTCAGTGAAGGACCGAACCGATGTATGTTGAAAAATGCTCGGATGAGCTGTGGGTAGGAGCGAAAGACTAAACAAACCCCGTGATAGCTGGTTCTCTCCGAAATTGCTTGAGGGCGAGAGTCGGGTCCAGTACACCGTGGAGGTAGAGCACTGAATGGCTTAGGGTCCCTACCAGGATACCAAAACCAATCAAACTCCGAATGCCACGGTTCCCATTACCCCGGCATTGAGACAGTGGGGGATAACCTTCATTGTCGAGAGGGAAACAACCCAGACCGCCGGCTAAGGTGCCCAAATGCTGTTAAGTGGAAAGGATGTGACGTTACATGGACAGTGAGGATGTTGGCTTAGAGGCAGCCACCATTTAAACAATGCGTAATAGCTGACTCATCGAGTGATGTCGCGCCGAAAATGATTGGCGATCAAACAGCATACCGAAGCCGCGGATTCGATGGATTTCGGTCCGTCGGATGGTAGGAGAGCGTGACCAACGCCGTGAAGCTGGAGGGCAACTGAAAGTGGAGCGTTGGCCAGTGAGGATGCAGACACGAGTAGCGATAAACCAGATGAGAATTCTGGTCGCCGTAAACCCAAGGTTTCCTGGGCCAGGTTCGTCCTCCCAGGGTTAGTCGGGAGCTAAGGCGAGGCCGATGGGCGTAGTCGATGCACAGCAGGTTAATATTCCTGCACCGGCGCCGGTTAAGGCGGTTGGGGACGCGGAGAGAAAGGTGATTACCTGATCGAATTGGGAGCCTAGCCTTCGGGCGAAGCGCATCACTGGACGATCCGCCGAGAAAAGCCAACCGTTGTTCCCGGGGCCGCCCGTACCGTAAACCGACACAGGTGGGTGGGTGTAAATACACCAAGGCGCGCGAGAGAAACCTCTCTAAGGAACTCGGCAAATTAACCCCGTAACTTCGGAAGAAGGGGTGCCTCCGGCCCTGCAGCAATGCGTGGTTGGGGGCCTCAGAAAATTGCGCTTGGCGACTGTTTACCAAAAACACAGCTCTCTGCTAAGTCGTGAAGACGACGTATAGGGAGTGACACGTGACCAATGCGGAAAGATTAAGGTGTCTTGTCAGGCCTGCTTCGGCGGGCTGCAGCTCGGCGCCAAAGTCCCCGTGAATGTCGGCCGTAACTATAACGGTCCTAAGGTAGCGAAATTCCTTGTCGGGTAAGTTCCGACCTGCACGAATCGTGTAACGACCGAGCGACTGTCTCGGAGAGGTTCTCGGCGAAACTGTAATGGCGGTGAAGATGCCGCCTGCCCGCAGTAGGACGGAAAGACCCTATGCACCTTTACTGTAAGCTGGTATTGGGTTCTGGTTACGGATGCGTAGTGTAGGTGGGAGACGTTGATGCGCTGGCTTCGGTTGGCGCGGAGTCGCAATGTGAAACACCACTCTTCCCTAATTAGGATTCTAACCCCGATTCCTGTGAAGCCAGGCGGGGGACAGTGCCTGCGGGTCAGTTTGACTGGGGCGGTTTCCTCCCAAAAGGTAACGGAGGAGCGCGAAGCTCGGCTCAGCACGGTTGGCAACCGTGTGTCGAGGGCATGGCTACAAGCCGGGTTAACTGCGAGACCAACAAGTCGAGCAGGTGCGAAAGCAGGCCCAAGTGATCCGATGGTGGAATGTGGAATTGCCATCGCTCAACGGACAAAAGGTACGCTAGGGATAACAGGCTGATCGCTGCCAAGAGTTCATATCGACGTAGCGGTTTGGCACCTCGATGTCGGCTCATCGCATCCTGGGGCTGAAGAAGGTCCCAAGGGTCCGGCTGTTCGCCGGTTAAAGCGGTACGCGAGCTGGGTTCAGAACGTCGTGAGACAGTTCGGTCCTTATCCACTGTGGGCGCAGGAGACTTGAGGGGTTCATTCCTCAGTACGAGAGGACCGGGAATGACGCACTTCTGGTATGGCAGTTGTTCCGTCAGGGGCAGCGCTGCGTAGCCATGTGCGGAAGAGATAAGCGCTGAAAGCATCTAAGTGCCAAGCTCCTCCCAAGATAAGGTCTCCCCGGACGCAAGTCCCTGAAGGCCCCAGGCAGACTACCTGGTTGATAGGCCAGACGTGTAAGCGCGGCAACGCGTTCAGCGGACTGGTACTAATAGGCCGTGAGGCTTGATCGCTTATTCACCCCGCTCCGGCGGGGGAGGATTTGGGCGAACCGATTGCCCGTCTGTATGCAGTTTTCAGAGAACCCGGTGTTCTTTGCGAATTTTTTGGTGACCATAAAGCGGTGGTCCGACCCGATCCCATCCCGAACTCGGCCGTCAAACGCCGCATTGCCGATGGTAGTGCTTGTATAGCTTGTGCGAGAGTAGGTAGTCGCCAAATCTTTTTCCGCGGACAAGGAAACTTGTCCGCGGTTTTTTTTTGCGCCCGGGCAACCGGTGGCGCCGGAGTCAGCGCGGTTCCGAAAGCTTTCCGGGGAAGAACCCGTTTTCGACCAGCCGGAGCGGCTTCCGGTCACCGAATCATTGAAGACCCCGACGGACCATTTGCCCCGTGCTCTGAAACGCACACTTTTCCGCCGGGAAAAGAATGTGCTATCCTCCGCCGAACGTCACTCACTTGGGGCAGCGGTCCGCCCCTGCCGAGGCGAAGCGAGTGGGGCGTTCGGAGTAGAAACCGAAGGGAGTCCACGAGCCATGGAGTGGGCGCCCGCTGCAACCGAGGAACAATGAAACGCGCACAATCAAACCTGAATCAACCGCACCAGTCCCACGCGGGGTTCACGCTGATCGAACTGCTGGTCGTGATCGCGATCATCGCGATTCTGGCCGGCATGCTGCTGCCCGCCTTGAGCAAGGCCAAGGCCAAGGCCACCGGCATCGTCTGCATGAACAACACCAAGCAGTTGATGCTGGCCTGCCACATGTACACCGGCGACAACAATGAACGCTATCCGGGCGCGTTCCATGGGTCGGCCGCTTCCAATCCCAGACCGAACGATCCGAAGGCGCCCTGGGTGGTGGGCTGGCTGGATTGGGGCACGCGTCCGGACAACACCAACATCCAATACCTGATTGATCCGCGGTACTCGAAACTGGCCGCCTACTTCGGCAATTCGAAGAACATCTACAAATGTCCGGCGGACAAATACATCAGCCCGCAGCAACGGGCCAGGGGGTGGAATGAGCGGGTGCGAAGCGTGGCCGGCAACATTCTCATCGGCGACGGCAACGCGGAACAAGGCCCCATGGATCCCGCGTTCTATTACCACGTCAGAAAAACCACCGATTTGGTCATGCCCGGTCCCACGGAAACCTACGTGTACATGGACGAACACCCGGACAGCATCAATGACGCGGGCTTTTTCCCCCCCCGCTATCCGGCGTGGATCGTGGTGGACATGCCGGCAAACTACCACAACGGCGCTTGCGGGTTTGCTTTTGCCGATGGCCATTCCGAGATCAAAAAATGGAACGGCCACGTGCTGGATTTTCCCAACTGCACCTATGGCAAGAAGGATCCCATTTTCAGTCGGGGACCGGAAGGGGATCCGGACATCAAATGGCTGCGTTACTACGCGCCGCGGAAGGTCGAGGTGGCCAAACCGTGAATCCCGGCTTTCGGAATTGTTGGCGCTTCCTTTTCCTCGGGAGGTGACCGAACGCAACCGGCCCGCCGATTTCGGCGGGCCGGTTTGCTGGGGAGACGCCGCGGGGCGGGCGGTGATTGACAGCGCCGACGGATGCCGGTAGCACTGGCGCGATGATCGCCACGGATCGCTTCACCGGCCGGGTCGAATTCCGCGGGGACTTCGCGCCCCGGCCGGACATCAGTCACGTGCTGTTCGATTTCGACGGCACGTTGTCGCTCATTCGGCAGGGCTGGCCGGAGGTGATGACCCCCATGTTCGCCGAGTTCCTGCCGCCGTTGCCCGGCGAGACCCGCGAGGAGCGGGAGCAGATCGCCTTCGAGGACATCATGCGCCTCAACGGCAAACAGACGATCTACCAGATGATCCAGCTGGCCGGGCGCATTCGGGAACGGGGCGGCGAACCGCGCGAGCCGTTGTGGTACAAGCACGAATACCTGCGCCGGTTGAACGAGCGCATCGAGGGGCGGCTGGAAGGGCTGCGTTCCGGGCGGATTCAGCCGGACGAGCTGCTGGTGCACGGCGCGCGCGGGCTGTTGGAGGCCCTCCAGCGGCGGGGCCTGCCGCTGTATCTCGCCAGCGGCACGGACGAGGTGTTCGTGCGCGAAGAGGCGGATTTGCTGGACGTGAGCCGCTACTTCGGCCGCCACATCTATGGCGCGCTCGACGATTACCGGCAGTTCAGCAAGGCGATGGTGATCGAGCGCATCCTGAAGGAGAACCAGATCGCGGGCGCCCAACTGCTCTCCTTCGGCGACGGCTACGTGGAAATCCAGAACACCAAGGAAGTCGGCGGCCTGGCGGTGGCGGTGGCGAGCGACGAGGCCCACAACGGCTCCGGCGAGTTTGACGAATGGAAACGCCGCCGCCTCACCGGGGTGGGCGCGGACGTGGTGATCCCGGATTTTCGTGACGCGGAACCGTTGCTGGATATTCTGCTGGGGGCATGAAGGCATCCGAACCTCTGGACCTGAGTCGTTTGGCGGTGCGCCCGCTCAAGGAGCGGCGCAGTCTTTCCCGGTTGGAGGACATTCTGGTGGAGCCGGTGGACGATCCGCCGCCGTTGACGAAAACGCAGGACGCCCTCGTGGCGGAATGCGCCGACCGCATCCGGGCGGCCCGGGAGCGCGGCGCGGGGGTGATGCTCATCTACGGCGCGCACCTGATCAAAAACGGCGGCCAGTTGCTGCTCATCCGTCTTTTGGAGGCGGGCTGGCTCCAGCACCTCGCCACCAACGGCGCGGGCAGCATCCATGACTGGGAGTTCGCCTATCACGGGCGCTCGACCGAAAGCGTCCGCGACAACGTGGCCGAGGGCTGCTTCGGCACGTGGGACGAGACCGGCCGCTACCTCAACCTGGCCCAACTGGTGGGCGGCATCCGCGGCGACGGCTACGGACAGGCCCTCGGGCGGTTCATCTTTCAGGACGGCTGCACCCTGCCGGACCCGGACGAGCTGGCACGCGAAATCAGCGCCCATCCGGACGACCCCCTCACGGCGGCCCGCGCGGATTTGCTGGTGGCCATGCGCCGGTTCAACCTGAAGCCGGGCATCCAGATGGTGCTCCACCCGCGCCGCAACGCCAACGTCTTCGCCAACGCCTTCCGGCATCACGTGCCGCTCACCGTCCATCCGGGCATCGGCTACGACATCTTCACCAACCACCCGATGTTTCACGGGGCGGCCATCGGGCGCGCCGGAGCGGTGGACTTCCGCCGGTTCGCGGCGGCGGTGGAAACCCTCGACGGCGGGGTGGTGCTCTCGATCGGGTCCGCCATCATGGGGCCGCAGGTGTTCGAGAAGGCGATGAGCTGCGTGAACAACCTCCGGCTGCAGGCCGGTCGCCCGGTGGTCCACGACCACACGATCTACGTGGTGGACCTGCAGGACGGCGGCGGCTGGGACTGGTCCGCCGGCGAGCCGCCCGCCGACAATCCAGCCTACTACCTCCGCTTTTGCAAAAGCTACGCCCGCATGGGCGGCGACATGCGCTACGTTCAGTGCGACAACGTGGCCTTCCTTCACCACCTCTTCCACCGGCTGAAGCGCGTCCGCCGGGCGTCCGCGGCCCCTGATTCCGACTCGTGAACCCCGACCGTTTCGACCAACTGACCGCGGCGTGGGCCGACCTCCGGGTGGCGGTGATCGGCGATTTCTGCCTCGACCGTTATCTGGAAATTGACCCCGCCAAACGGGAAACCTCCCTCGAAACCGGCCTGCCGGTGCACAACGTGGTGAACGTCCGCGCCCAACCCGGCGGGGCCGGCACCATCCTGAACAACCTCGTCGCGCTCGGGGCCGCCTCCTTCCACGTGGTGGGCTTTTGCGGCGAAGACGGCGAGGGCTGGGAGCTGCGCCGGGCCTTGCGCCTCCAGCGGGGCGTGCGTCTGGATCATTTCCTCCAAACCCCGCGCCGCCGCACCTTCACCTACTGCAAGCCGCTGGTCCTCGAAGAAGGCCGCCCGCCCCGCGAGCTGAACCGGTTCGACAGCAAAAACTGGTCGCCCACGCCCGAGGAAGTCTCCGCCCGGCTGACCGAATCCGTCGCGGCGCTGGCGGATCAGGTGGACGCCGTGGTGGTGTTGGAGCAGGTGGACCTTGCCGAAACCGGCGTGGTGACCCAACCGGTGCGGGAGGCCGTCGGACAACTGGCGGAGGCGCGTCCCCAACTGCCGGTGATCGCCGACAGCCGGCGCGGCTTGAGGGAGTTCCCCCCGCTCAGCTTCAAGATGAACGCCGCCGAGCTGGGCGTGATGGTGGACGGGCCGCCGCCGCGATCCCCCGCCGAGGCCGCCGCGCCCGCCGCCGAAGTGGCCCGGCGCAACGGCCGCCCCTGCATCATCACCCTCGCGGAGCAGGGGCTTGTGGGCGCCGATCCCGACGGCGAGACGGTCCACGTCCCCGCCCTGCCGGTGCGGGGCGAGATTGACATCGTGGGCGCGGGCGATTCGGTGACCGCCACCGTGGCCCTCGCGCTGGCCGCCGGCGGAACCCTGCGGGAAGCCCTCGAACTGGCGGCGCTGGCCTCGTCGGTGGTCATCCACCAGCTCGGCACCACCGGCGCGGCCACGGTCGAAGCCATGCGCCCGCTGCTGGAGGAGCAGAGCGCCGCGTGAACGGACCCGGCGCGGAAACGGCGACGCCGGGCGGCAAAGAGCGGTTGGCCTGGCTCTGGTGGCTGCCCGCGCTGGCGTGGATGGGGCTGATCTTCCTCGGCTCGACCGATCTCCTCTCCTCCGACCACACCTCCCGTTTTCTCGCCCCGTTCCTGCGCTGGCTGATTCCCGGCATCTCCGAGGCGACCATCGAGGCGTTGCGGGCCTTCATCCGCAAATCAGGTCACGTGGTGGAATACGCCCTCCTCGCGGGCTGGGTGATGGTGGCCCTGCAACGCTCCTTCAACCCCCGCCGCTGGCATTGGCGCGCCCGGACCGCCGCGCTGGCGCTGGGCGTCTGTGTCCTGTACGCCGCCTCGGACGAATGGCACCAATCCTTCATCCCCTCCCGCCAGGGCTGCGCCCGCGACGTGCTCATTGACACCGCCGGCGCCCTCGGCGGCCTGGCGCTCCTGCGCCTCCTCAAACGCCGCTCCCCGCCGGCTGGAAGCACGCGGTCTCCGGGAAAGATGCAAAATGTCCCGTGACGGCAGGCCGGGTTCCCCCGCCCGGCGTTTTTCGACGGGTTCTTACGGGCCGGGGTTTTCCGGCGGCGTTTGGGGCGCTCCGCGCTCCGCGCCGAATGGTTTTCGTTGCCGGGATCAGCCGGTCAGCACCCCCACCAAGGCCGCCGTGGTGTAGCAGGCCAGCAGGCCGCCCACCATGGCCCGCAGGCCCAGCCGGGCGAGGTCGCCACGCCGTTCGGGCACCAGCGCGCCGATGCCGCCGATCTGGATGGCGATGCTGGCGAAATTCGCGAAGCCGCACAGGGCGTAGGTGGCCAGGGTGATGCTGCGTTCGGCCACCTGGCCGTCGGCCTGAAGCTGGTGCAGGGAGAGGTAGCCGATGAATTCGTTCAGCACGAGCCGCTCCCCGAGCACCTGTCCGATGGTGGTGCAGTCCCGCCACGGAATCCCCATCAGCCAGGCGAACGGCGCGTTGAGCCAGCCCATCAGGCGTTGCAGGTTGGCCGGTTCCCAGGCCAGCCCCAGCCAGCCGAAGATTTTTTCCTGCCCGTAGGTGAGGAGAAAATTGGCCGCCGCCACCACGGCCACGAAGGCGATCAGCATGGCGATGATGTTGATCGAGAGCGTCATGCCGTCGGTGGCCCCCCGGCAAAGGGCGTCGAGGCTGTTGACGCTCGTGCGTTCCGGCGACACGGCGGCGCCGTCGGCGGTTTCGCTGGGCTCGGTTTCCGGCTCCATGATCTTGGCGAACATCAGGGCCGCCGGGGCGCTCATCACGCTGGCCGTCAGCAGGTGGCCCGCGCTGATGCCGAACCCGACGTAGGCGGCCATCACGCCGCCGGCGATGGTGGCCATGCCGCCGGTCATCAGGGCCATCAATTCGCTGCGGGTCATGCCGGCCAGATAGGGTTTGATGACCAGCGGGGCCTCGGTCATGCCCACGAAGATGTTGGCGGCGGTGGCCAGGCTTTCACTGCCGCTGGTGCCCAGCGCCCGGCGCATCACCCACGCGGCGGCCTGCACCAGTTTTTGCAGCACCCCCCAGTGAAACAGCAGCGCCGACACCGCCGAGACGAGGATGATGGTGGCCGGCACGGTGACGATGAAGATGCTGGCGTGCGCGGCGCCCCATTGGGCGGCCAGAAAATCCTGATCCGCCAGCGGGCCGAAGACCATTTGCGCGCCTTCCTGGGCGAAACCGATGAGCCGGTTCACCGCCCGCTGGGCCAGGTCGAACTGGTTCCGTCCCCACGTGGTGCGCAAGATCAGTAGCCCAAATCCGAGCTGGAGCCCCAACCCCCAGATCACGGTGCGCCACGGAAACCGGGAACGGTGACGCGACAATCCCCACGCCAAGGCGAGGAAGACAAGCATGCCCAGCAGGCTGATCAGACGCGACATGCGCGCGAGTCTGGGGTTCTCCCGAGGCGCGGACAAGCGGAATGTCCGGCTTTGCCCCGCTCAAGGCGTGTTTGGGGCGCCGGCTCTCGGATTTCGGATTTCGGATTTTTCCCCCGGACCGGCTATGCTGCGGGGACGGGTTTCCGGGGGGCGCGCCGCGAGGACGTCGTCGGGCCCGTCTTTTTCCATGGCCAGGACCTTGTACGATTTTCTGCCGCGTCAGGAGCGGCCCACGAACGAGCTGTTGCTGGAGCGCTTTCTCGAATACGTCGAGGAGCGCGGGCTGGAGCTGTACGCGGCGCAGGAGGAGGCGATCCTGGAGCTGTATTCCGGCCACAACGTGCTGCTGCGCACGCCCACCGGGTCGGGCAAGTCGCTGGTGGCGCTGGCGTTGCAGTTCAAGGCCCTCGCCCAGGGGAAGCGCTCGGTGTACACCTGCCCGATCAAGGCGCTGGTGAACGAGAAGTGGCGGGCGTTGTGCGAGGAGTTCGGTTCGCCCAACGTGGGCCTGAGCACCGGCGACGCCACCGTGAATCGCGGCGCGCCGGTGTTGTGTTGCACGGCGGAGATCCTGGCCAACATCGCCCTGCGCGAGGGGGCGGACGCGCGGCTGGACGACGTGATCATGGACGAGTTCCACTGGTACTCGGATCGCGAGCGCGGCGTGGCGTGGCAGGTCCCGTTGCTCACCCTGCCCCAGGCGCGGTTTCTGCTCATGTCCGCCACGCTGGGTGACATGGCGTTTTTCGAGCGGGAGCTGACCCGGCGCAACGGCTTGCGCACGGTGACGGTCTCCTCGGACGAACGGCCCGTGCCGCTGGAGTTCACCTACGCGGAGACGCCCCTTGCCCGCACGGTGGAGCAACTGGTGGCGGAGGACCGGGCGCCGGTGTACGTGGTGCATTTCACCCAACTGGAGGCCGCCCAGAGCGCGCAGGACTTCACCAGTCTCAACGTCTGCGCGCGCGAGGAGAAAAAGGCCCTCGCCGCCGCGCTGGAGGGATTTCGGTTCACCAGCCCGTACGGACCGAAGATTCGCACCTGGCTCAAGCACGGCATCGGGCTGCATCACGCCGGGCTGCTGCCGAAATACCGCGTGCTGGTGGAAACCCTCGCCCAGCAGGGCCGGCTGAAGATCATCTGCGGCACCGACACCCTCGGCGTGGGGGTCAACGTGCCCATCCGCACGGTGTTGTTCACCCGGCTCTGCAAATACGACGGCGAAAAGACCGCCATCCTCAGCGCGCGCGATTTTCATCAGATCGCCGGCCGGGCCGGACGGAAGGGGTTCGACGACCGCGGCTGGGTGGTGGCGCAGGCGCCGGAGCACGTGATCGAAAACCTGCAACTGGCCCGCAAGGCGGCGGCGAAGGGGAAGAAGTTCGTGCGCCGCAAGCCGCCGGAGCGCAATTTCGTCAACTGGGACGAAAAGACCTTCCGCCGGTTGATCAACGCGCCGCCCGAGCCGCTCACGTCGAGCTTCCAGGTTTCGCACGGGATGCTGCTGAACGTGTTGAGCCGCGCGGGCGACGGCTGCCGGGCGATGCGCCAGTTGCTGCGCGACTGCCACGATTCCCCGGCGCGGAAACGCGCCCACCGGCGGCGCGCGTGGCAGCTTTTCCGGTCGCTGCTGGCGCGGGGGGTGATCGAGTTCCTTCCGCGCGACGAGGGCGGTTCCCATCTGCGGGTGAACGTGGACTTGCAGGAGGATTTCTCGATGAACCAGACCCTCTCGCTCTACCTCCTCGACACCCTGCCCAAGCTGGACCCCGAGGCGCCGGATTACGCGCTGGACGTGCTGACCCTGGTCGAATCCATCCTTGAAGATCCGGACCTCATCCTGCGCAAACAGCTCGACCGGGTGAAGGCCGAGGCCCTCGCCGCCATGAAGGCGGAGGGGATGGATTACGAGCAGCGGATGGCCGAGCTGGAAAAGCTCGAACATCCCAAGCCGAAACGCGACTTCATCTACGGCACCTTCAACGCCTTCGCCGAGGCGCACGCCTGGGTCGGGACCGAAAACATCCGGCCCAAGTCCATCGCCCGCGAGATGTTCGAGACGTTCCGCTCCTTCGACGATTACGTGCGGGATTACGAGCTGCAACGGGCGGAGGGGCTGCTGCTGCGGCATTTGAACAGCGTGTACAAGGTGCTCGCCCAGACGGTGCCCGATCCCGCCAAGACGGAGGAGGTCTGGGAAATGGAACTCTACCTGCGCGACCTCCTGCAAGAGGTGGATTCCAGCCTGCTCGAGGAATGGGAACGCATGCGCCAGGCCGAAGCCGCGGCCGAGACCGCTTCCGACCGCGCCCCGGAAGAGGCCGACCGGTCCACCGCGCCGGTCCGCCCGCTCGCGCCGCCGGACATCACCGCGGACCGTCGTCGCTTCACCGCCGCCGTGCGACAGCGGGTGTTCGCCTTCCTGCGCGCCTGGAGCCAGGGCGACCACGCCATCGCCGCCCGCCTGGCCAACGGTCCGGGCGCACCGCCGCCGGACACGGAACCGTGGACGGAAGCCCGGTTGCGGGAGGCACTTGAAGCCTTCCAGGTTGAGCACGGCCCGCTGCGGTTCGATCCCGAGGCGCGCAACCTGCGCCACACCCGCGTCGAGCCTGCCGAAGACGGACGCACGTGGCGGCTCGAACAGATGCTCATTGACGAGGAGGGCCTGAACGACTGGGTGGCCGTGGTCAGCGTGGATCTTTCCGCCAGCCGCCAGGCCGAGGAACCGGTGTGGCGGCTGGACCGCCTGGGCCCGCTGGCGTGAAAGGGGAAAATCCGAGGGAGCGGGGGAGCGAGGGCCGAGGGAAATCCGAAATCCGAAGGACCGAAATCCGAAATTCCTCGCGTCCCCTGCAGGCCGGGTCGCCTGACCCGGCGTTTTCCGACCAACCCTGCCAAGTGGCGGAAGCGGCGCGGCCACGATAAATCGCTCGCGGGGACCGAGGGGCGGGGGCGCCCCTCGGCGCACGCGAGGCGCGGGCGCTCCCCCTCCGTAGCGCAGGCTGGCAGCCCGCCGTATCGCAGATTTCCAATCCGCCGGGCTTTCCCCT
>CAZRPT010000188.1:0-5023 GCA_964601985.1 uncultured Verrucomicrobiota bacterium | reverse complement strand
AAGTTGATGTAACCCACCGCGTTGACGGAGTAAACCTGCGCATTGAGCGCCAGCGTGCTGGCGGCCCCGATCGCAGCCGTAATCAGTAGTAGTTTGGTTCTCATTGTGTGTCTTTACGTTTCCGTGTGCGCCGGCAGCATGCGGATTCTCCCGGGGAGTGTCAACCCTTTTCTCGCGAAAAATAGGAGAGCCGGACAGATCACCCCCCCTTTTTTTGAGCTGGTTTCGCTGGCGGTGCTGACACCCCGACAGGATGCACGGCAACTACTTCGAGTGGCATCGCACGGCCACCAACCGTTACTTCCTCCGCCAAAAACTGGCGGCCTACGTCCCGGCTTACAGCATTAACGCGACGTCCCTGACCTGGCAGACCGACCCCGGCCGTGAGTTTCCGGAGCATGCCCAAGGCCAGGGACCGCCCAGAGCAGCGCGGAATTACGGGGCCGAGCACCGCTGCATTCCGCCCCGCCACTACGTTTGGCGGAGCGACGTGGAGACCGCGCCCCGGCTGGCCGGGAACGAGTTCTCCGACCGGGACCGTTTTCGGAGCCGCACCGACTTCCGGAACAAAGCAACCACCGATCAGCACTCCCCCAGCTTGGCCAACCTGGCACGGCCCACCCGGGACAAGGAATGGTCAAGTCCTCCGGGAATCCTCCCGGACCAAGCGCCAAACCGGCTCGGAACGCGGTTCGCCTGGCGGCCGGGAGAATCCCGGTGGGCGGGCGGACCGTTCAGACCCGCTTATCACCCCTCAAAAGGGGGCATGCTCTACCCGGCTTTCCCATCATCTGCAAATTGGGGCTGCCGGCTCATGACTGCCTCCTTGTAGAGTTTCGCAATTCTCCCCCTACGGCAGTTTCGGCCGGAAATGGAGGTTCCAGACGGTGAAGGCCAGTTTGTCCGCGGCTTCTTCGATGCGTTTGGTGGTGGGCTTGCCGGCGCCGTGGCCGGCCTTGGTTTCGATGCGGATCAGGACCGGTTTCCTGCCCCGCTGGTATTCCTGCAACCGGGCGGCAAATTTGAAGCTGTGCGCCGGCACCACGCGGTCGTCGTGATCGGCGGTGGTGATGAGGGTGGCGGGGTATTCCACGCCGCGCCGCAGGTTGTGGTAGGGGGAGTAGGCGAGCAGGGCGCGGAAATCGTCGGGGTTGTCCGGCGAGCCGTAGTCGGAGGTCCACGCCCAGCCGATGGTGAATTTGTGGAACCGCAGCATGTCCATCACCCCCACCGCCGGCAGGCAGACGCCGAACAGGTCGGGCCGTTGGGTCATGCAGGCGCCCACCAACAGGCCGCCGTTGCTGCCGCCGGCGATGGCCAGCTTGTCCGGGCGGGTGTAGCCGTTCGCGATGAGCCATTCCGCCGCGGCGATGAAGTCGTCGAACACGTTCTGCTTCCGCGCCTTGGTGCCGGCCTGGTGCCATTCCTCGCCGTATTCGCCGCCGCCCCGGAGGGTGGGCTGGGCGTACACGCCGCCCATCTCCATCCACACCAGGTTGGCCACCGAGAAGCGCGGAGTGAGGCTGATGTTGAAGCCGCCGTAGCCGTAGAGCAGCGTCGGGACGCGTCCGTTGATCTTCAAGTCGCGGCGGTGGGTGATGAACATCGGAATCCGGGTGCCGTCCTTGCTGGCGCAAAACACCTGCCGGGTGACGTAGTCCTCCGGATTGAAGGCCACCCGGGGCGCGCGGAACACGGTGCGGGTTCCGGTGGTCAGGTCGTAGCGGTAAATCGTCGCCGGGCGGCGGAAGCTGGTGAAGCTGAAGAAGGTCTCGGTGTCGCCGCGCTTGCCGCCGAAACCGGAGGCGGTGCCGATGCCGGGCAGCTCGATCTCCCGCACCGGGCGGCCCTCGAGATCGAACACCCGCACCAGCGATTGCGCGTCTTTCAGGTAGTGCAGGAGGAACTGCTGGTTCACCACGTTCGCGCCGCGCAGGGTTTCCTTCGCCTCGGGAATGATTTCCCGCCAGTTCGCGCGTTCCGGATGGCGGGTGTCAATGGCGATGATCCGACCGCGCGGGGCGTCGAGGTCGGTGTGAAACCAGAATATCGGACCGTCGTTGTCAATGAAGTTGTAGGCCGCGTCGAAGTCGTTCAGCAGCTCGACCACCGGCGCGTCCGGCCGGGTGAGGTCCTGGTAAAACACCCGGTTCCGCGGGTCCGTGCCCTGCGAAACATTGATGATGAGGTAATGGCCGTCGTCGGTGACGTAGCCGCCGAAGCCCCATTCCTTCCGGTCGGGACGCTCGTACACCAGGCGGTCGTCGGATTGGGGCGTGCCCACGCGGTGGTAGTAGAGTTTCTGGAAATAATTCACCTGCGTCAGCGCGGCGTCCTTGGCGGGCTCGTCGAAGCGGCTGTAGTAAAAGCCCCGCCCGTCTTTCGTCCAGGACGCCCCGGAAAACTTCACCCACCGGATGTGGTCCGGCAGATCGTCGCCCGTGGCGATGTCGCGCACGTGCCACTCCTGCCAGTCCGACCCCGCCGCCGAGGTGCCGTAGGCCAGCAGCTTGCCGTCCGGGCTCACCGCCACGCCGCTCAACGCCACCGTGCCGTCGGGGGACAGGGTGTTCGGGTCGAGCAGGACCCGCGGCCCGGCGTCCAGCGCGGTCAGCGTGTAGAGCACGCTCTGGTTTTGCAGGCCGTCGTTCTTGAAGTAGAAATAGCGTCCGCCCTCATGCCACGGCACGCCGTAGCGCTCGAAGTTCCACAACTCGGTCAGGCGCGCGCGAATCCGGTCCCGGTAGGGGATGCGGGCCAGATAGGCGAACGTCACCCGGTTCTGCGCCGCCACCCACGCCTGGGTGGCGGGCGCGTTGTCGTCCTCCAGCCAGCGGTAGGGATCGTTGATCACCTGCCCGTGCAGCACCTCGACGACGTTCGTTTTCGGAGTGACCGGATAGGCGGACGAGGACAAATAGCGGCCCGAGGCGCAGCCGGCGGTCAGCAGCAAGCCTCCGGCGACAAGGCCCCAAGCGGTCCGGGCGGACCCCCGGGCCGGAAATTTCGCAATCACGTCGCGGCGAACAGAAAGCAGTTTCATGGCAAATTCAACGTCGTGCAGCCTGCCCTTCCCGCCCCGGAGTTGCCAACGAAAAATCCGGAGCAGCCGCGTGAGTCGTCTCGGCGAAAGAAGCGCAGGCATCCTGCCCGCGGGGCCGGGCGCGCGAAGCACGTTTCTCCCGCAAGCGCGGGTTTTGCGCCTCCCCGCGTCGGCGGCTGAGGGATTGCTTTCGGGATTCGGAATTTCCTTTGGTTCTTTGGTCTCTCGGATTTCCCAACCCCGTCCCGACATTCCCAACACGCCGGTTTTTGCCCGGCCTTGGGGCGGCCTGCGTCGTTGCCAGTGGCGGCGGGGCTTTCTATGCTGGCGGGGTGAGCGGACATTCCCGGGTCTTCCAGTCCACGATGCACTCCCTGCCGAACGGCGCGACGCTGGTCTTCGCGCCGATGCCGCACATGACCAGCGTGAGCGTGGGGTTCTGGACGGCGGTGGGCGGTCGGCACGAAACGGCGGCGGAGAACGGGGTCAGCCACTTCATCGAGCACATGCTTTTCAAGGGCACCCGCCGGCGCTCGGCCCGGGAGATTTCCGAGGCGGTCGAGGGGGTGGGCGGCTACCTCAACGCCTTCACCAGCGAGGAGCACACCTGCTATTACGCGCGCGCGCCCCGGAGCCGGTTCGAGCTGTTGATGGAGGTGCTGGGGGACATGTGGGCGAACTCGGTGTTCGCGCCGGAGGAATTCGAGAAGGAGCGGGAGGTGATCCGCGAGGAAATCGCGATGTACCTCGACCAGCCCCAGCAGCACGTGCAGGAGCTGTTGAACGCCGCCCTCTGGCCGGAGCATCCGTTGGGCCGGCCTTTGACCGGCTCGCTGGCCTCGCTGGACCGGCTGACCCGCGAGACGTTGGTGGGGTTTTACCGGCGGCATTACACGGCGGGCAACCTGATCATCTCGATCGCGGGCAACGTGGGCGAACAACGGGCGCGCCGCGCGGCGGCCGCCCTGACGCGCCGGCTGCCGGTCGGGTCTCCGGCGACGTTCGAACCGGCGCCGACCGATGCCCGCGGCCCCGAAGTGCGCCTCTTCACGCGGCGCACCGAGCAGACGCAGTTCGCCCTGGGGGTGCGCACCTGCGCCCGGAGCGATCCGCGCCGTTACGAGCTGCGCCTGCTCAACGCCTTGCTGGGCGAGAACATGAGTTCCCGGCTGTTCCTCTCGCTGCGGGAGGAACGCGGCTTGGCCTATTCGGTGGGCAGCTCGGTGAGCTTTTTCGCCGACGCCGGCGATCTGGTGGTGTCGGTGGGGCTGGAGACCGGCAACGTGGCGGCGGCCCTGCGCTTGGTGATGACCGAGTTGCGCCGGCTGCGGGAGGAACCGCCCGGCGCGGAGGAGTTCGAACGGGCGCGGGATTATCTGCTGGGCCAGATTGACCTGGGCCTCGAAAGCACCGAGAACCGGATGAACTGGCTGGGGGAGCAAATCCTCGACCAGGGCCGCCTGATCCCACCCGCCCGGATCAAGCGCCGGCTGCGGGCGGTTCGCCCGGCGGACGTGCAGGCGGCGGCCCGGGCCTTCTTCCGTCCGGAACGCCTCACGCTGGCCCTCGTGAGTCCCCTCAAACGCGCCGCCCACCTGAAACGCCTGCTGACGCTCGACGCGTAACCCCCTCAGGCCGGTCTGAAAAGCGGAACACCCCGCCGCGCGCGGACACGCGGCCTATGTGCGAAAAGGGCGCAAAACGTCCCTTGGGGAGCGGGGAAATCCGAGGGACCGGGGACCGACTTCAAGGGCTGGTGGAAGGACGCCGAAGGGTTGCGCGTCGAACCGCTGACGGTGCGCGACGAGTCGAGCCGCATGATTCTGGAGCTGCGGCTGGTCCAGAGCACGCGCCCCGCAGCCATCAGGGCGTGTTTCGCGCGGCTCTTCGAGCGTTTCGGCCTTCCCGGGGCGATCCGCAGCGACAACGGACCGCCCTTCGCCGCCCCGCGGGGTCTGCTGGGTCTGAGCCGTCTTTCGG
>CAZRPT010000187.1:0-7418 GCA_964601985.1 uncultured Verrucomicrobiota bacterium | reverse complement strand
AGAGGGGGTGGTTCATGGGAAAGACATCCTAATTTCGCCTCGCCGATTGTTCATCGGGGCCCACGCCGGACTCAATCTCTCCACCGGCGGACGCATGCCGGAAGGATTTCAAATGACCACGGCCCCATTCACCGCCCCGCGGGGAAGCCGGGCCCGAGCCGTTTTCCGGTCTGGTGCGGGCTCCGGGCATCCCGCGCGAACGCGGGCGGGCCGGCCATCCCGAAAACCACGGAGTCCTCTCCGGGCGGAGGCCCTGCAACCTTTTCCGAAAAACGGAAACGCAAGAGGGTAAACCGCGCCCCAAAGGACCTTCGCTCCTTCCGGCCTTCCCGGATTTCCGCGCTCCGCGGATTGGACAGGTCATGCTCACTTCCCGTTCCGACCGGTTCTCAGGCGGAGGTCCGCAACCGGCTGCGGCCTTGCGGGAGATCGAAGCAGGCGAGGACGCGGTCCTGATCGCGCCACCAGCGGCCGGGCGCGAGATCCTTTTTGTTCGTCGTCTCGCGCAAGGGAGTCCGTTGCCCGCCCGCTTCCAGCACCGGCGGGCGGGCGTTTGCCTTGGCGGTCCACGCCACGGTGAAGGCGGGGCAGGCAAAGGGCGCGCGCAGCTCGAAGCCGCCCGGGACGTTCGTGATCCGGGTCAGCTCGCGCGCCGCCCAGTAGCGGGCCACTTCGGCCAGCTTCATCCAGAGAATCCGGTCGGCGTAGCCCGCCCGCAACCGGCGCTCGACCTCCCGCCAGATGGTGAAGCCCAGTTCCTGGCCGTTCCAATAGACCCCCGTCCAGTGGCAGAGCATCAGCGCCGGCTCGTTGCGGTTGAGGATTTCCACCACCCGGCCGCCTTGCAGATCCGGCGTGATGAAGCGGTCCACGCCGCCCGGTGAGACGCAGTTCCACCCGCCGGTCCAGTCGCCGGTGCAGGCCACGATGCTGACCACGCAGCGCGGGTCGTTCCCGTCGAGGCCGGAAGCCAGCTCGACCCGGGGCGCCACGCTTTGCCTGCCGGAGCTGTAGGCGTCGCGGAAGTAGTGCGGAATCTCCGCGCCGAACACCGAGCGCACCGCGTCGAGCGTGCCTTGGGCGAGCTGCGGCCGGGCGCGGCTGCCAAAGCCGCCCGGGGTGGTGAGGCCTTCGCAGGTGAGCCCGGCGTTTTTGAGGATTTGCAACGCGTAGGCCAGGTAGGCGGTCATCTTGTCCACGCTGATGCCGGCGCTCCACTCCCAGTTTTCCATGTAGCGCAGGGAACACTCCGGGCAGGGCTGGCCGGTGCGCAGGTCAATCACCCGGGTGTGGGTGACCATTTCCGGGTGGATGTCCCAGTTCGGCGTGATCAGCTCCCGCACCAGCCGCAGACTGTCGGCCAGCTCCGCCTGCGTCCAGCCGGGCAGGAAGCGGTCCACGCGGCCCACGCAGGCGGGGTAGGGGACGATGCTGTATTTGCCCTTCACGCCCCGGTCCAACGCCCATTCGGCGAAGCGCCGGACGAAGGCGTCGGGAATCTCGGCCGGCCACGTCTTCCACGCCCGGTGGTAGGAGGCGTTCCTGCCCTGCCACGCGTCGTTGAACTGCGGCATGGCGAAGCGGTTCAAGTTCACCAGACAGGTCGAATCGTCAATGATGATCCCCACCGGGATGCGGTCCCGGGGATGAAGCACGGTGAGCCCGTCGGGGGCGGGCGGGCGTTCACCGCGCGCCTGGGCGGAGAGCCGGGGCGCGGCGCCGGCGGCCACGGCGGCCGTTGCGGTGGCGGTCCGGGCGAGGAAATCGCGCCGGTTCCAGCGAGGAAAATCTGCCGATGGATTCATGCGCGGGAGATTACCCCCCGCGCCCGCGTTCGCGCCATCTTCATTTGCGCGTTCTGCGGCGCGCTTTCACCTCCGGACCGCGATGTTTCCGCCGCCAATTCCGCTTGCTAAACGGGGGAAGGAAGTGTCCTGTAGGCGGCATCCCGGCCGGGATGCCGCCCGAGGGTTGCCATGCCAGCGCCAACGTCCAAGCGTGCGAACCAAACTCCCATCGGCACGGTTGCCATTGTGGGGGGCGGACCGGCCGGGACTTTTCTTGCCCTGCACCTGTTGCGCGAGGCGCGGGCGGCCCGCCGGGAGCCGCGTTTCGTTCTCCTCCGGTGTTCGGCTTTCCGGGCATCCGGAGGTGCGCCATCCTGCCCGGGTTATTCCGTTCGCTCGCGGAAGGCGCGGTCGGCGCGGTCGAGTTCCTCTTTTGAGCCGATGTCGTACCAGCTTCCGGGGACTTCCCACGCATAGACTGGTTTTCGCGGGTAAAGCCACTGGATGAGCCGGCCCGGCTGGTCGGGATTGTTGCCCTCGGCGATGTAGCGCCGGATGTCCGCGAGGCAGGCCTGCGGATAGTAGTACAGCGCGATGCCGCTGAGGGTGGAGGTGGGGTGGGCGGGTTTTTCCTCGAAGTAGGTGATGCGGCGGTTTTCGTCCAAACGGATTTCGTTGTACTTTTTCACCAGCTCCAGGTCGCCGACGTCGTACACGCCGAGGACGGGGGCGTTTTTCTCCCGGCAGAACGTGCCGAAGGCTTCGAGGCTGTGGCTGAAGAGGTTGTCGCCCGCCACCACGATCAGGTCGTCGTCCAACTGCTCCTGTTCCAGCACGAAATGGATGTCGCCGATGGCGCCCAGTTTGTGGTGCTCGTCCAAGGTGCCGTCGTTGACGATGGTGAACCGGACGTCGGGCTGGCGGGCGCGGTATTGGTCGGCCCATTGCTGAAAATGGCCGGCGAACTTGTTGTTGGTCACCACGAGCACGCGGGTGATGCCGGGAATGGGGGTGAGTTTGTCGAGCACGTGCTCGATCATGGGTTTGCCGGCGATGGGCAGCAGCGGCTTGGGCTGGTTCAAGGTCAGCGGATAGAGGCGGGTGGCATAACCCGCGCCGAGGATCAACAGGTTCATCGTTCAGTCGTCGTCACGTTCAGGTTCGGGCGTCGCCGCGCGCCCGTTTCAGGCGGTGGCGGCGAAAAGCTCGGGGGCGATGCGCCGGGCCAGCCGGCGGGTGTGTTCGAGAATCTCGGTGGCGCTTTCGCACTCGAGGGCGAAGGCCGCCAGTTCCCGGGCCTCGGGGAGTTTCAGCCGCCGGATGATGTATTTCACCGACGGGAGCAGCGAGGGGGTCACGCTCAATTCATCCGCGCCCAGTCCCAGCAGGAGGATGGCCAGCGCGGGGTCGCCGGCGCTTTCGCCGCACACTCCCACCCAGATGCCGGCCTGGTGGGCGGCCTCGATGGTGGTCTTGATGAGCCGGACCACGGCGGGATGGGTGGGCTGGTGCAGGTGGGCGATCTTCGGATTCATCCGGTCCGCGGCGAGGCTGTACTGGATGAGGTCGTTGGTGCCGATGCTGAAAAAGCGCACCCGCCGGGCGAGGGCGTCGGCGGTGATCACCGCCGAGGGAATCTCGATCATGGCGCCCACTTCGAGGTCCGGCGAGCAGGGCGTGCCTTCGGCGGCGAGTTCCCGGCGGCATTCCTCGAGGATGGCGTTGGCCGCGTCCAGCTCGTCCACCCCCGAGATCATGGGGTACATCATTTTGATGTTGCCCACCACGGAGGCGCGGAGAATGGCGCGGAGCTGGGCCTTGAAGAGCGGTTTTTCCTGGAGGCAGATCCGGATGGCGCGCCAGCCGAGGAAGGGGTTTCGCTCCTCGGGCAGGTCGCGGTGGCTCAGCATCTTGTCGCCCCCCAGATCGAGGGTGCGGATGATCACCGGCGCGGGGTGCAGCTTTTCGGCCATCTGGCGGTAGGCGGCGTACTGCTCCTCCTCCGAGGGGTAGGTGTGCCGTTCCAGGAACAGAAATTCGGTGCGAAACAGCCCCACCCCTTCGGCGCCCGAGTCCAGGACTTCCCGGGTTTCTTCCAGGCTCTCGACGTTGGCCGAGAGGGTGATGGCGTGTCCGTCGAGGGTGACCGCCGGCAGGTCGCGGTTGCGGTCGAGCCGTTCCTGCAAGGCCAGCTCGCGCTTCTGCAACTGGCCGTACTCGTACAGGGTCTGGTCGGTGGGGCGCAGGATGAGCTGGCCGTTGTAGCCGTCCAGCAGGGCGTAATCGCCGGAGCGCACCCGCCGGGTGGCCTCGCCCAGGCCGGTGACCGCCGGCAGCCGCAACGCCCGCGCCAGAATGGCGGTATGGGAGGTGGCGCTGCCCTGGTCCGTGGCGAAGCCCAAAATCATGCGCCGATCCAGCACCGCCGTCTCCGAGGGGGTCAGGTCGTGGGCCAGCAAGATGCAGGGCTGGTCAATGTCCGCCAAATCCGGCCCCGCGGCGCTCTCCCCCGCGAGGTTTTGCAACACCCGGCCCGCCACGTCCCGAATGTCCCCCGCCCGCTCGCGCAGGTAATCGTCATCCACGGTGGAAAAGCCCTCGATGTAGCGTTGCGCCACCTCGGCGAAGGCCTGCTCGATGTTCACGAGCTGCTCCCGGCTGAGCCGGCGCACTTCGCCGAGCAGCATGGGGTCCTCCAGCACCAGCAACTGGGCGTCGAAAATGCTGGCGTCCGGCGTGCCGATCGCCGCGTCCACCCGCTCCTTGAGGTCGCGCAACTGCCGCCGGGTGGCGACGAGCGCCTCTTGCAGCCGCTCGCATTCGCCCTCCACTTCGTCGGCGCTGATGGCATATTTGGGAACCTCGCGGGCGCCGGGTTTGGCCAGCACCAGCACCGGCCCGTGGCAAACGCCCCGCGAGGCCGGAATGCCATGCAGAATCAGCTCTCCTCTGGAACCGCCGTTCGACACGCCATCTGCATACCGGTCCGCGCCGCTTTTGGAAACACAAAACGACCGCCCGCGCGCCGGGGCGTCCCGCGCGGCGCCCCCGTTTTCCGCCTCCCGTCCCCCGGTTACGCGCCGGCGGATGCCGTCTCCGAAGCCGTCCCCGGCGGAAAGCCGAGTCCCGCGAACTGGCGGCGCACCAAGTCCGGCGTCAGCCCGTAATCCTCCAACCGATAGCGGTGAACGCCGTGCTTCCCCTTGGGATTCGCGGCCAGATGGGCGGCCACCCGCTCGCGGGCCGCCGCGGAAAACGGCGCGTCCAACCGCCGGTGCAGGGCCTCGACCGCCGCCAGCGGATCGCGCACCAAATCGCGGTAGAGCACGTCGTGGAAACGGTCGCGCAGCTCCGGATGCTGCCGCCGGAAGTCCCACATCCGTTTCAACCCCATCGCCCACAGCCCGCACCACGTTTCCCCCAGCCGTTCCCGGTCCACCTGGTCGCTGAAGACCCCGCGCAGGTGCGCCCCCAGACTGAGCAACGATCCGAGCACCTCCACCGGGTCGCGGTGCAGGTGCACCACCTGGGCGTCCGGATAGCGCCGGAACAAGGCCTCGAGATTGAACACGTGGGCGGGCGCCTTCAGCACCCAGCGCCCCCGGGGACCGAACGCCTGAAAATGCTGCAACAGGCGGTAGTGGCACTCGTAGGCCGGCCCCAGATCCGCCGTGTTCAGCCACGCCTGGTAGGTGGCCACGTTGCACATCGTGTAGAACTCGATGCTGCGAAACGCGTGGGCCGTGATGGCGATGCACTCCTGGGGGCGGGCGGGGCCCACGGCGTGAATCCGCTGGAACTCCGGCGCCATCCGGTCCAGCCAGTTCAACTGCCGCCGGGTGGCGGGAAGGCGCGGGTCCCGGTCGAAATTCTCCCTCCGGGGCGGCGGCGAAGGAAACATCACCTCCCACGTGCGCGGCGCCCGCAGGGCCGGATTCCGGCCCATCAGCTCGAACAACAACGTCGAGCCCGTGCGGGGCAGGCCCGAAATGAAAATCGGCGCCCGAATTTGCTGTTCGGCGATCTCGGGATGCCGCCGCCGGTCCCGCTCCAGCAGCAACCGGTGTTCCAGCAGGCGCGTCAAATAGGAGCGCATCAGACAGCGCCCGATGAAATTGAGCCGCGCCTCGGACTCGCAGCTCCGCGCCAGCAAATCCAGCGGTTGCTCGAAATCATCGGGGCCGAAATCCTCCAGCCGCACCGCCCGGCGCGCGGCGGCCTTGAGCGCGGCGGCGTCAATGGTCAGGGACAACACCCGCGCGCGCCGCAGCAAACCGCCGCCGGAATTGACCACTTCCAGCCAGAACGGTCGGGATCGAGCACCTTGGATCATGGCGAAACAAGAGAAGCGGAAACGGCGCGCCGGATCAAGCCCGCGCGCGCCGGCCTTCCCAACAAAAACGGGCGCGCCGCGCTCCGGCACGCCCGTTGTGAAAGCGCTCCCCGCGCTCAGGCGCCCATGCCGTCCTCGAAGGAACCGGCCGCCAGCGGGAAGCAGAGGTAATCCCGCACGTACTCGATGCCGTTGGCGCTGGTGGCGTCGAGATCGCGATAGGCGCTCTCGGCCTCGACGATCAGCGGCGCGGTCGCGGTGCCCATGATCTCGCAATAACGCCGCGGATAGCCCACGTTGATGAGCATCTCGGCGTAGCGGACCATGTTCAGGTCGCCGCTCGGAATGTCCACGAACTGCATCGCGCGATCCGGCCAGTCGCCCTTCATGCAGCGCAACGGGAAGCCCGGCCGAATGACGAAGTTCTTCACGTGGCAGGCGTAAATGCGGTCGCCCACCTTGCGGAAACGGCTCTCCCAGTCCTCGCCCTCCCAGCAGTGGGACGGGTCGGCGTTCACGGTGAGGCACTTGTCCCCGTCGCAGATTTCAACCAGCCGGTTGAAATCATCCGCGCAGCAGGCGGCGGTGCCGGGGTGGATTTCGTGGGCCAGATAGATGCCGAGCTGGTTGGCGTGCGCCCGAATCCTGGCGGTCTTGGTCACGAACCGCTCCTCGCCCTCCTTGATGAGGTCGTAGTCCGGGCCCGCCCAGAACCCCCACGGATAACCGGTGGCCACTTCCCAGCCGAACGCCACGCCCCAGAAGGTGGGCAGGATCTTCACGCCCAGCTCCACGGCGTAATCCATCAACTTGAGCAGGTAGGTCTCCGCCCATTGCTCGATCTTCTCCGGCGCCTCCCCGGCCAGCTCGGCGGGGATGAAGGGCCGCACCGTGGGGCTGCCGGTCCAGGCGGTGGTGTGCACCCAGGTGGGACAGTGGCAGGAGATGCCGTCGAGGGTCATTCCCCGCTCGGCGAAGGCGTCCTTGACCTCCTGCACGCTCTTGAAACCGTCGCCGTCATTGAGCATGTAGTTGGACGGCTGCACGCCCGTGGCCCCGGCGGCCTTGGCGTAGTCGAGAAACTCGGTGAGGGACTTCGCGCCGTGCTGGGCGCCCTCGACACTCGGATGATAAATGACTTGGGCCATAATGCTCTGTTGATAAGATTCCTAGCTGTCTGCGTGCCCAGCATGAACCACCCCCCTCCGCCAAGGCAACCCAATTCTCGCTTTCCGCCGGACTTCCGGGCCTTCGAACGGCCCCGCCCCCGCCCCCCAAGCGCCCCGCCGCCGCCGCCG
>CAZRPT010000186.1:0-4883 GCA_964601985.1 uncultured Verrucomicrobiota bacterium | reverse complement strand
GGCGGCGTCATCCCCGCCGTCCCGCCCACGGACTTCAACTGGCTCAAGGACCACACCAGCGTTCGCAAACGCTGAAGCCCAAGGGCGGGGAAATCCGAAATCCGAGGGGCGAAGGACCGAGGGAGCGAAGGAAATCCGAATCCCGAAATCCGAAAAAAGCATCCTTCGCAGTCGCCGGGGTGAGGGAGTGGGTCTCCGTTCCGTAGCGCAGGCTGCCAGCCTGCCGTATCGCAGCGTGGCACGCTGCGCGGCGTCCGGTTTCTTTCCCCGCGCGGTTTCACCACGAAGGACACGAAGTGGAGAAATCCAGGGAGCCGAAGTACCGAAGGCCCGAGGGGCCGAGCGCGGGGGCACGCGCAAGCCCATCGCCGGCTTTCAGCCGGCCCGGCGGGCGGGGAAAGGCGGCGGCCGCGTAAAGGGAAAAGATCGGCGGATTGAAAATCCGCGACGCAGCAGGCTGGAAGCCGGCGCTACGGGAGGGGAGGGGGAGCACACGCGCTTCACGTGCGCCGAGGAGATAGCCTCCTTGTAAAGCCTGTGAATTCCCGGACATTGAATAGCACAAAACTTACGCCCCATCCGCCTGCGGGATGAGAACGGGCATGACAAACCGCCCGAATGAGCTTGCCCCGCCCTGCAACCCGTGCGAAGAAAACGCCCGGCGCCTGTCAGGCCCCGAAAACGGCGGGAAGGGTGGCTGAGTGGTTGAAGGCACCTGACTCGAAATCAGGCGTAGGCGCAAGCCTACCGGGGGTTCGAATCCCTCCCCTTCCGCCAGCTTCTTCGGGGGGCTTTTCTTCGAGCCGGCCGGGAACGGCCGGGTTGGGGAACTTGGTCCGCCCCGCCGGGGGGGGCGTTTGCCTCCTTCCGGGAGGCCGCGTGTTCTTTCCGCGGCGGGATGTTCCCCCTTTTTCCCCTTTTTCCCTTTTTCCGGGAGGTTTCCGGCTCCGTTTTTTTCGCGGTTTCGCGGGGCGGGGAGGGGGGCGCGGCGATGGACCGCGCGGGCTTTCCGGGAAGCCGGCGAGGGAGGGCGGGGATCAACGCCGTGATTTTTTGGCGGGGGCCGTTTTCAGGCGGCGTTGCCAGCGCTGGAGCTGTTTGCGCACTTCCCGGACGCCCGGGGACCCGGGAAGGGTGCGCCGGCGCATGGCGGTCCCGAGGTCGAACACCGCCGGGGCGTCGGCGTCGAAGCGGGGATCGCAGGAGCGGAGTTCCGTGGGGGTGAGTTTGTTCAGCGGTCGTCCGAGCTGTTCCGCCAGGGCCACCACGCGGCCCACGGCGTGGTGGGCTTCGCGGAAGGGGACTCCTTTGCGGACGAGGTAGTCCGCCAGGTCGGTGGCCAGCAGGGCGGGGTCGGCGGCGGCGGCGGCGCAGGATTCGGCGCGCACTTCGGCGTCCGCCAGCATTCCGGTCATCAGCCGCACGCAGGCGCGCACGGTGTCCGCGGTGTCGAACAGGCGTTCCTTGTCCTCCTGGAGGTCGCGGTTGTAGGTCATGGGCAGCCCTTTCAGCAGCGTCAGCAGCGCCGTCAGATTGCCCACCACCCGGGCGGACTTGCCGCGCGTGAGTTCGGCCACGTCGGGGTTTTTCTTCTGCGGCATCAGCGAGGAGCCGGTGGTGTAGGCGTCGGCGATCCGCACGAAGTTGAATTCCGCGCTGGACCAGAGGACCAGGTCCTCCGCCAGCCGCGACAAATGCACCGCCAGCAGCGCGCCGGCGGCGCAGAATTCGACCGCGAAATCCCGGTCGCTCACCGCGTCCATGGAGTTGGCCGTGAGGCGCGGGCGTCCCCGTCCGTCCACGAATCCCAGCAGCCGGGCCACCCGTTCCCGGTCCAGGGGCAGCGTGCTGCCGGCCAGCGCGCCGGCCCCGAGGGGGCAGACGTTCGTCCGCTCGAGGCAGTCGCCCAGGCGGGCGTGATCGCGCTCGAACATCTCCACGTAGGCCAGCAGATGGTGGGCGAAAAAGACCGGCTGGCCGCGTTGCAGGTGGGTGTAGCCGGGCAGGATGACCCGCGCGTGGGCGGCGCCCCAATCCACCAGGGCGCGTTGCAGGTCGCGCACTTCGGCGCGCAACGCCCCGATCTCGTCCCGCAGCCACAGCCGCATGTCCAGCGCCACCTGATCGTTGCGGGAGCGTCCCGTGTGGAGCTTGGCGCCGGCGGGCGTCAGGCGGGTCAGCTCCGCCTCGATGTTCATGTGCACGTCCTCCAGTTCGGGCCGCCAGCGGAACCGGCCCGCCTGAATCCGCCCGGCGATGGTGTCGAGCCCGTCCATGATGGCGCGAAGCTCCTGCTCGGTCAGCAGGCCCGCCCCGGCCAGCATGGTGGCGTGCGCCTTCGAGCCCGCGATGTCGTGCCGCCAGAGCCGCCGGTCGAAGGAGACCGATTCGGAAAATGCCTGCACCTCGGCGGCCACCTGTTCGGTGAACCGGCCGCTGCGCGCGAGGGGGGTGGTTTGCTTGTTTTTCACGACCGCGTCAGGAGCGCGACGTCGCCGGGCGCCCGGTTGGTTGACCGGAGGTTTCGCGGGGCGGGCCGGCGCTCCGTCGCGTTCGCCGCCACTGTGGCGTGACGGGCCGGGAA
Organism: uncultured Verrucomicrobiota bacterium; assembly: GCA_964601985.1. Classification (GTDB taxonomy): domain Bacteria; phylum Verrucomicrobiota; class Verrucomicrobiia; order Limisphaerales; family J093; genus J093. The sequence goes on along the minus strand of CAZRPT010000186.1, from coordinate 2,299 downwards.
TGTCACGCGGGAAGCAGGGCGTCCGGAGCTTTGCGCGAAGCCGCCGGGCCGGCGGCGACAAGCGGCGGAAGGGCCGCGGGCGGTTTTCGGAAGTCCCGCGAAGTCCGCCCCCCTCGGGGCCTGCCGGAAAACGCCGGGGGGGGAACCGGGCCCGCCGCCGGGGGCTGTTTGCCGCCTTCCTGCGGGGCGCGCGCCCCCGCGCGGCGGGCGATTCCACTTTTCCGGCAGGCGCTCAGGTTCGGGCCGGCGGAGAAAATGCCGCGCCCGGCGGGAGGCCGGCCGGTCTGTTTTTGTTTTTTTGCCGGCTTGCGCCGCCCGAATTTCGGGCCGCGCGCCTTCGGTTCTTTTCCCCGCCGCCGTTGTTTCGTTACCCTCCGGCATGGCGCTGAAGCAGTTGACCGACGAACAGGTCCGCGACTGGACGCTGGAACAGAAGGATCGCTGGTGGTTCGAGGAAGTGTGGCGGGGGGACATGCCCCAGCTCACCCTCCGCTCGGCCCTCACCGGGATGGGCCTGGGCGGCATCCTTTCGCTGACGAACCTCTACGTCGGGGCCAAGACCGGCTGGACGCTGGGGGTGGGCATCACCTCGGTCATCCTCGCCTTCGCGCTTTACAAGGTGCTTTCCCGGATCGGCCTCAGCAGCGAGTTCACCATCCTGGAGAACAACTGCATGCAATCCATCGCCACGGCGGCGGGTTACATGACCGCGCCCCTCATCTCCTCGCTGGCGGCCTACATGATGATCACCGGGACGGTTATTCCCATGGGCACCGCCATGATCTGGATCGTGGCGCTGGCCCTGCTGGGGGTGCTCTTCGCCTTTCCGCTGAAGAAACGCTTCATCAACGACGAGCAGCATCCCTTCCCCGAAGGCCGGGCGGCCGGGGTGGTGATGGACGCCCTCCACACCGGCAACGCCGCCGAGGGGCTGCTGAAGGCCAAAATCCTGGCGGGCTTCGGCGGGCTGTCCGCGCTGCTGAAGCTTTTTTCCAGTCACGCGCTGCTGGCGAAAGTGAAGCTGGGCTTTCTGGCGATTCCCGAATACCTCGACGGCTGGATCTACCGGCTCACCACCCTGAAGATCGGCGGGGTGGACCTGCGCCAGTTGACCGTCCGCCCGGACACGGATTTCGTCATGATGGCCGCCGGCGGGCTGATGGGGATTCGCACCGGCGTGTCGCTGCTGGTCGGCGGCATCGTGAACTACTGCCTGCTCGCGCCGCTCATGATCAACCGGGGCGACATCGTGGGCACGGCGACGGACGCCGGCATGGAATACGGGTTTCACGCCATCACCAAGTGGTCCCTCTGGGGCGGCGTGGCGATGATGACCACCGCCTCGCTGTTCGCCTTTTTCGCCCGGCCGCAGGTGTTGCTCAGCGCCTTTCGCGGGATTTTTTCCCGCCGCGCCTCCGGGCAGGAGGCGGACGTGCTGAAGGACATCGAGCTGCCCATGAAGGTCTTCGTCGTCGGCATTCCGGTGGTGGGCGGGCTGGTGGTTTATCTGGCCCATCGCTTCTTCGGCGTGGAGGTGTGGCTGGGGATCGTCGCCATTCCGCTGATCTTCCTGTTCACGCTCATCGCGGTGAACTCGACCGCGTTGACCTCCATCACCCCCACCGGCGCGCTCGGCAAACTCACCCAGCTCACCTACAGCGTGCTGGCCAGGGGCAACATGACCACCAACATCGCCACCGCCTCGATCACCGCCGAGGTCTCCGGCCACGCCTCGAACCTGCTCATGGACATCAAGCCCGGCTACATGCTGGGCGCGAAACCCCGCCAGCAGGCCGTCGGCCACGTGCTGGGCATTCTCGCCGGCGCGTTGGTATCGGTGCCGGTGTTCTACTTCGTCTTTCTCAAGGGCAACCCGGCGGGATTGATCAGCGAGCAATACCCCATGCCGGCGGCCACCATCTGGAAATCCGTGGCCGAGCTGCTCACCGAGGGCATCAGCAATCTGAAGGTTTCCGCCCAGTGGGCCGCCCTGGCCGGCGCCTGCCTCGGCATCGTCATGGAGGCGGCCCGGTTCATGACCCGGGGCCGGTTCTGGCTTTCCGGCGTGGGGGTGGGGCTGGCCTTCGTGATCCCCTTCAACACCTGCTTCGCCATGTTCCTCGGCGCCTTTCTCTTCTGGCTGGCGGGGCTCCAATGGCGGGACGCCGCCACCCTGCGGCACCGGATCTTCGTCAAAAACCTCGAGCCCGTCTGCGCGGGCGTCATCGCCGGCGGCGCCCTCATGGGCATCACCGTCATGCTGGTGGAGAATTTTCTGCTCAAGTAGGAGCGGGCGCGC
>CAZRPT010000185.1:0-9276 GCA_964601985.1 uncultured Verrucomicrobiota bacterium | reverse complement strand
CGAGCCCGAAACAGCCCGCGCCGAAGGGGCAACGCCCATCAGCCCCGGACAACGCCCGGGGAACAAACCACACCCCTGTTCCCCTCCCGCCCTGAATGGGCGGAACCGGTCCGCGGGGCGCGGAAATCCGAAATCCGAAATCCGAGAGAGCGAGGAGCCGAAGGAAATCCGAATCCCGAAATCCGAAAAAAAGTCCGGGCGTCGCGGCGCTCCGCCCTCCCCGTAGCCGCCGTCGTGAGTAGGCGGAATCCCTTCTCAACGGAGGGGCGAGCACCGCGAGCCCCTCCCGCGTAGTTGCCTCCTCGCATCGGCGGACCGCGCCACGCGGAAAGCCGGCGGGCTTTGCGCGCGCTTCCGTCGGGGCTTCACCGGGGGAGGGATTTGTCCGGGTAGGGCGGGTGGGGCGGGACGGGGCGCGGGTCCTCGGCGATGCGGCGTTTGAGGTGGCGGAGGGCGGCTTCAAGCTGGGCGTCGCGTCCCTTGAAGGTGGCGTGCGGGAGGTTGTCCACCACTTCGTCGGGATCCACGCCGTGGCCCTCGATCAGCCATTCGCCCTCGGGACCGTACACGCCGAGTTCGGCGGCGGTGGCCATGCCGCGATCCACCAGCCAGCGGCGGGCGGACAGCCAGATTTCGCCGCCCCACGTCCGCGTGCCGATGACCCGCCCCAGGCCCAACCGCTGGATGCCCGCCGTGAAGGCTTCGCCGTCGGAGGCGGTGCGTTCGTTGCACAACACCACGAGGTGTCCGCGAAAGGCGAAGGGCATGTTCCAGAAGGGATCGCCCACGCGCGGCTGCCAGTAGAACCACGCCTTGCGCAGGAGGCGGTTCAGCAGCCAACTGTCAATGTTGCCGCCCCGGTTGTGGCGCACGTCAATGATGAGCCCCTGCCGCTGGAACACCGGGTAGTATTCGCGCGCCCAGGCGGCCATGTCCTTGGCGCCCATCGCCCGGAGATGGACGTAGCCGATTTGGCCCCGGCCCTGGCGCTCGACGCGGCGGCGCCGGGTGTATTCCCATTCGCGATAGCGCAGGTCGGCTTCGTCGCCGGCGCCGAGGGGCTGGACGATCACCGACCGGGAGGCGTCTTTGCCGGGCGACCGCACTTCCAGCCGGACCGGTTTGCCGGCCTGGTTGCGCAACAGCCGTTCCGGGTGCGGCTCGTCCGCGAGGGACCGGCCGTTGATGGCGAGGATGAGGTCGCCTTCGCGGATTTTCACCCCCGGGCGCGCCAGGGGGGAGAGGGCGTCCGGATATTCCGGGTCGGCGCGGTAGATGTGCGCCACCCGCCAGCCGCCGGTGTCGGGATCCCGTTCCAACCGCGCGCCCAAACCGGCGTGGGCGATGTGGTCGTTCCCCTCGCGCGTGTCGCCGTAGCGCACGAAGGTATGGAGCGCGCACAGCTCGCCCGCCATTTCGTGGAGCACGTCGTTCAGTTCCGCCCGGTCGGTCACGCGGTCCACGAGGGGCAGATATTTGTCCCGGACGGCCGCCCAATCCACGCCGTTCATGTGGCGGTCGTAAAAATAGTCGCGCAACATCCGCCACGCTTCGTTGTAGATTTGCCGCCACTCCTCGCGCGGATCGAGGGAGAAGGTCCAGCCGGACAAATTGAGCCGATGGGCGTCGTCCAGCTTGGCCGGCGCCGCGCCGTTGGCGGCGAGGAGATAAAAAGCGTCCCCCTTGCGCACGAGGAGTTTTTTGCCCTGCGCGGCCAGCTCGTAGCTTTTGACGTCCGCCACGAGGGTTTGCGGTTTCGGGCGCGGCCACGCGGCGGAAAAATTCCACGCGCGCAGGTCGGAACGGGCGCCGAACCCCACCCCGCGCGAGATGAACAGCAGCCGCTGATCCGTCGTCGTCAGGTGGTCATAATTGCCCGCCGGCAACGGCGCCTCAAAGAGCCGGCGCGGCAGGCCGGCCAGCCGGATTTTCACCGGCGGCGGTCCGGCGGGTTTCGCTTTTTTCTCCGCGCTTTTTCCCGGGGAGGAATCCTTCTTGGGGGCCGTCCCGCGTTTTTTTGCCGGCGCGGCCTTGTTCGCCGAATCGGGTTTGGGCTTCGACTTCGACGCGGCCCTGGCGAGTTCGTCCTTCGGCTCGAACGGCGGGCGCAGGCCCGGTTGCAGGGCGAGGCAGTAGATTTTGGTGCTCTCGGTGAAGAACGGCTCCGGCTGACGCAGCCCCCAGGGCGAGCTGACGAGGGTGCGCAATTTCCGGTCGGAGAGGAAATAGCGCCACCTGCCGTCGCGCGACCACGCCGGGCTGAAGCTGTTCACCCGGTCGCTGGTGACGGCCTTTTTACGACCGTCTTTCACCCGGTAGAGCCAGATTTGACGGTACTGGTTGGTGGCCACTTCCACGTAGGCCAGCCAGCGGCTGTCGGGCGACCACGCCAGGTCGGAAAACTCGTCCATCCGGGAGGTGGCGACCCGCCGGGGCGGGCCGTTGGTGATCCGCTGAATCCAGAGATCCTGGTTCTTGTCCTGCCAGGCCAGCCATTGGTGATCCGGCGAAGGGCGGGCGCCGAAGCGGAAGACGGCTCCGTCGCGGGTGATCGGTTGGGGTTTGCCCACCCCGTTGGCGGGCAGCGTCCAGAACTCGAGCTCGCCCGTGGCGTCGGACAGCGTGACCAGCCGCCGGTCGTCCAGAAATTGCGCGTCCCGGAACCGCACGCCCGCCGGCCGGGGCACGTCCACCAGCCGCCCCGGCTCCAGCGGCGCGACGAACACCTCGCCCCGGGCGGTCAGCGCCACCCGGTCGCCCGTCGGCGAAACGTGGGCGGAGGTCAGGTAATCCAGCGGGCGGTGGACCCATTTCTCGCGGCATTGATCCAGATCGCTCGCCAGCCGGATCGGCAGCACGGTGTCCTCGCCGGTTTCCAAATCCAGCAGGCGCAAATCCGCCCCGTGCTGGTACACGATGCGGCCGGCGTCCAGCGACGGGGATTTCACGGCGAATTTCCGATGCCGCGTAAGCTGCCGCAAATCGCCGCCCTCGGGCGTCATGGACCAGAGGTTCATCACGCCGTCCCGCTCGCAGACGAAACAGACCCGGCCCCGCCACCACATCGGGGAGGCGCTCTCGCCGGGGTAATCCGGGGTCAGCGGCGTTGCCTCCTCCGCGTCCGGGGCGAACCGCCACAACGTCCGGGCCGTGCCGCCCTGATACCGCTTGGTGCTGCTGCCCTGCCACGGCAGCCGGGTGAAAAAGAGCGTGCCGCCCGCGCGGTCGAACACCCCCTCGGACGCCTGGGCCAGCGGCAGCAACCGCTGCGCGCCGGTGGCGGGGTCCAGCTCGACCAGTTGGGTGTTGGGCAGCGTGGAAAAGGCCTTGGTGGCGAACAGCACCTTGCCGTCGGGCGTCCAGCCCGCCACCCGGGCGCCACCCTGATAGGTTTGCCGCGTGGGCAGGCCCCCGGCCAGCGGCATGGTGTACACCTCCGTGGGGCCCTCGTATTCCGCCGAAAAGGCCACCGTCCGGCCGTCCGGCGAGATCGCGGCGTGGGTTTCCTGGCCGGGATGGGAGGTCAGCCGTTGCGCCACGCCGCCTTGGACGCCGACCCGCCAGAGATCGCCTTCCGCGGTAAACACCACCGTGTCGCCGCGCAACGCGGGAAAGCGGTAATACCCCACCGGCTGCGCCCCGGCGGAAACCGCCGCGAGCCCGAACGCGCACCACAGCCCAAGCTTCATGGCGTCATCCTACCCGGAGGCCACCGCGCCCGACAAGAACGCCGCCAGCCCGCCGCCGCCGGAAAAAACTTGTGGCGCGCCGGAGTGTGAAAACGCCGGGTTCCCCAACCCGGCGTTTCAGGCAGGGGTTCAGGGTTTTTCCTTCAGGGTGGCGATGAACTGTTTCATCGCCGTGCTGAGCACCTTGTTCTTCTTGTAAATGGCGGCGATGGGCCGGCGCAGGTCCGCGTCGGACACCTTGATGGCGGCCAGGGTCTGTTTCTCGACCTCCTGCTGGACGGTGATGGCGGGCACAATGGCGATGCCGGTGTTGATTTCGACCGCCCGTTTGACGGTTTCGACGTTGTCGAACTCCATCACCGGCACCACTTGAACCCCGTGGGCCCGCAAGACCTTGTCCACGGCCCGGCGGGTGGGGATGTCCGGCTCGAAGGCCACGTAATTCTGGCCGGAAAGGGCGCTGAGCTTGATGCTCTTGCTTTTGGCGAGGGGGTGGTCCGGGTGGCAGATCACCACCATCTCCTCCTCGGGCAGGGAGACGACGTCGAGCTTGCTGTCACGCTGGGGATAGGCGATGAGGCCGATGTCCACCACGTTGCCGAGGACGTCTTCGTAAACCTGATTGGCCCGGCGATACTCCACGTGCACGTTCACCGTGGGGTAGTCCTTGAGATAGCGTTTGAGGTAGGGCGGCAGGGAATGAAGGCCGATGCTGTACACCGTGGCCACCCGCACCGTTCCGGAGATGATGTCCTTCAGCTCCTGCAACTGCGTGTGCAGGGATTCATAAGTTTGCACAATCCGTTTGCTGGCCTCGTACAGCACCTGGCCTTCCCGCGTGAGCCGGAACTTTTTCTTGCTCCGCTCGATCAACAGCGCCTTGAACTGGCGTTCGAGAGAGCTGATCTGCTGGCTGACGGCCGACTGCGTGATGTGATTGATATGAGCCGCTTTGGTAAAGCTTTCGGTCTCGGCGAGGTCGCAAAAGACTTTCAAACTCTCGATCTGCATGAGCGATGATGAACATGCCCCCTGACGCGTGTCAATAACTTTAATGCAGAATATTTCGCTTTTCGGCAACTTTTGTTACCAATGAGCATCAGTCCGCCTAAGATATCGGCGACGGCGGTCAAAACGCGCGTTGGCCGAACAATGATCAGCACCCGGCCGCGGCCCGGTTCCCGGCCGCGGCGGACGGGAAAAAAAAGGTGGTTGGGACCGGCAGCCCCTGCCGGTTCGGCGGAAAAAGCGTGCGCGCCGGGCTCCCGACCGCCAGAATGACCGCCAAGATCCTGTGGGACGCATGAAATCCACGATGAAACTGAACTTTTGGGGCGTCGGGCTGGCCCTGGCGACGCTGGGCGCGGCCGAAAACGCGCGGCCCCGGGAACCCCGAACCCCCGATCTCGCCCGGGCCCGGCAGGCGTTCGAAACCGGCATCACCGCCCATCTGGACCAAACCGTCCCCGCCGACTGCCGCCCGTGGCTGTATGCCTCGCCGGAGGACATGCGCTGGTGGGAAACGGCCCGGTTCGGGCAGTTCGTCCATTGGAACCCGAGCTGCCTCGTGGAAACCGAAATCAGTTGGGGCCGCAACGGCCCTCGCGAGCCCGACGGCGAACCGGCGCACAGCGGCGTCCCCTTGGAGGTCTATGACAACCTGTACCGCAGATTCAACCCCACCCGCTTCAATGCCGAGGAATGGATCCGGATGGTGAAGGCCTCGGGGGCGAAGTATTTCATCTTCACCACCAAACACCACGACGGCTTCTGCATGTTTGACGCGCCGAACACCGATTACAAAATCACCAACACCCCCTTCGGTCGCGACGTGTGCAGGGAAATCGCCGACGCCTGCCACAAATACGGCATCAAGCTGTTTTGGTACTATTCCCAGCCGGACTGGCACAACCCGGACTACCGCGACAAACGGAAGGAGCGCTACCGGCGCTATGTATATGAGCATCTCTGGAAGCTGCTCACCGACTACGGAAAGGTTGACGGCGTGTGGTTCGACTGTCTGGGATCGAGATGGACGGATTGGAACACGCCCTACCTGGTGAAAATGATCCGCCTGTTGCAGCCCGGCATCATCATCAACCGGCGCTGGGGGTGGGGCATGCCGGGGATCAAAAACCCGGGGGACTTCGACACCCCGGAGCAGAAGGTCGGCGAGTTCCAGATTGACCGGCCGTGGGAAACCTGCGCCACCATGGGCGCGGGCTGGTCGTGGCGGGGGGCGGACCAGCCGGTCAAATCACTCGCGGAATGCCTCCACCTGCTGATCCATTGCGCCATCGGCGGAGGCAACCTGGCCCTGGACTGGGGCCCCCGGCCGGACGGCACCATCTGGCCGCCCATGAAGGAAAACTACCTGAACATGGGCAAATGGCTGGCCCGTTACGGCGAAAGCATCCAAGCCACGCGGGGCGGTCCCTACAAACCGGCCCCCTGGGGCGGCGCCACCCGCCGGGGCAACACAATTTATCTGCACATCCTCTGCCGTTTTCCCGCCGGCGTGCCGGCGGAAATTCATCTCCCGCCGCTGCCCCCGGAGATGAAAATCCGGAACTGCCGGGCCCTGACCGGAGGGCGGGCGTCCTGCCGGCAAACGCCGGAGGGAATCACCGTCACCTTCGCGGACCGCTCGCCCGTGGACAACATCATCGCGCTCGAACTGGACCGCCCCGCCGCTGAAATCGCCCCCATCGAATGCCCCGTGAAATCGGTCCTGCCCGCGAAAAAAACCTGCGCCGCCTCCTCCTCGTTCGGCGCCGCCTTCACGCCCGACCACATTTACACCACCACCCGGGACAAGCATGGCAAACCCAGAGCGGGATTCTGGGCGCCGCGAAACGACGACGCCTCGCCGTGGCTGACGGTCGCGTTTTCCCGGCCGGTCACCTTCAACTGCGTCACCCTCTCCCAAACCATCGGCGGCGCGAAAGTGAAGCGATTCGAGATTCAATACGACCAAAACGGCCGCTGGAAAACGCTTTATGCCGGCGCCCAGCTCGACGCCCGGCTCGCGGTGCAGTGCCGCCCCGTCACCACCACGAAACTCCGTCTTCAGCTCCACGAACGCAACCTGCCGACGGGACTCCATATCTCCGAATTCGACGTGAAATGGGTCGGCGCCCCGGCGGCGGACGGCGGCGCCGCCCGGAAAATGCCCGACGCGGAGCGCGCCCGGCAAATCGCCGACCTGAAATTCGGCATGTTCATCTGCTGGTCCTTCAGCACCTTCGGCGGCAAGGAATGGACCACCGAGCCCCACGGGCCGGAATTCTTCCGGGCCACCGGATGCGACACCGACCAATGGGCGCGCACCGCCCGGGAGGCCGGGATGGGCTACATCCTTTTCCTGGCCAAGCACCATGACGGCTTCTGCCTCTGGGACACCCGGACCACCTCCCACAAAGTCACCCGCAGCCCGTTGGGCATTGACGTGCTGGCCCGGTTGCGCCAGTCCTGCGACCGCCACGGCATCAAACTGGCGCTCTACTTTTCCGAAGGCGACTGGACCTGGCCGGGGCGCAAAGGCAACCGCTCCGGCGCCAATCCGGAAATGAAGAAGGCCCAGCTCCGGGAACTTTGCACGCAATACGGCCCGATCGAATTTTTCTGGATGGACCACGCGGTGGGCGACGGCGGCCTCAGTCACCGCGACACCGTGGCGTGGGTGCATCGTTTTCAGCCGAATTGCTTCGTCGGCTTCAACAGCGGCCAGCCGGCGGGACGGCTGGCCCTGCGCGAGCGCGGTCGTCCGGGGCCGATCGGCGGTGAAAACCTGCGCTGGACCGGCAAGGACATGGAGCACGCCGGCCACCGCTATTTTCTCGCCGAATTCACCTATCCCATTTTGCCGAAACACCAGGGCGGGGCCCAGTGGTTCTATTCCCTGCCCCAACACGACCACCTCTGCCTGCCGGCGGAAAAGATTTACCGCGATTATTTGGGCGCGGTGAAATACGGCAACCTGTTTTCCCTCGACGTGGGCCCCAATTACGCGGGACGCCTGCGCGACATTGACGTGCAGACCCTCCGCCGGGTGGGCCGTTACATCCGGGGCGAACTCACGCTGCCCTGAAGGCCTGCCGGGAAATGCCGGGGTGGGAAAGCCGGCCTGCAAGAGCAGGCCGCGGTCGCCCCCTCCTGCCCCCCCATCCGGCGCAGGGCTCCCTCGAAAGGATGCGCCCCCCTCTTCGTGTGCTTCGTGATGAAATTACGCGGGGAGAAAACCATCCGTCTCACAGCGTGACACGCGGCAAAACAGCAGGCTGCCAACTTGCGCTACGGCACGTAAGAGAGGCATGTCCGCATCGTCACCTCGGCGGCTACAAAAGGGGGACGCTTTTTTCGGAATTCGGATTTGCTTCGGGCCTTCGGTCCCGCGGACCTCGGATTTCCGTGTCCGCGGGACGGGCAGGCCGCATCAGCTCGTTCCCCTCCGTTTTACGCGCTGAACAGGTGGGGCGGGGGCATCACAGCTCGGTCCATTTTCCGGGGATGGGCACCGGGAAGCGGCCTTGGGCGTCCGGTTTCACCGGCACCGGGCTGTTGTAATCGAGGTCGTCCAGGTAATCGCAGAACTGGAAGTCGGACTTGAGCACCTGTTCCAGCGTGACGGTGGTGTTCAGGTGCGCCGCCGCCCGGCCCATGAGGGAGGTGAGATCGGAATAGACCGCGCGTTTGGCCTCGTTGTGGGGGCGGTCCAGGCGGATGCTCTCGATGAAGTCGTTCCACTCGTACTGCCAGGGACTGAAGGCGTCCTTGGTGGGCGTCCACGCGAGGTTGTCCGGCTGGATGCGCTGGTCTTGGTACAGGTGCACCGTGGCGGCGTGGATTCGGCCGGAGAACTGGGCGGCGCATTTCGTGCCGTGGATGAAGGTGGCGAACTCGGTCTGGGCCTGCCGCATCCGCCGGAACCCGCAAAAAGCCCGGGTGCCGTCGCGGAAGACGTATTCCATCGAATACACGTCAATGTTCTGGCCGCAATCCTCGCTGTAGGGCACGCGCCCGCCCATGCCGCGCGCTTCGACCGGCCATTCGCCCTTGATCCAGCAGCATTCGTCAATCTGGTGGATGAGGTTGTCCACCATGTGCCCGGAGCCCACCCAGAACAGGTGGACCTTGCCGAACTGGAGTTGGGCGAGGAAGTCGGTCGCTTTGTCACCCTGCGGTTTCAACCATCCCGCGCCGCCCCAGCGATTGGCCCGGATGAGGGTGATGTCGCCCATCTCGCCGGCGCGAATCTTCTCGATGAGCGCCTGCCGGGCGCGGGAGTGGCGGCATTGCAGGCCGGCGGCGATCTTGACCCCCTTGCGCTCGGCTTCCGCGCCCGCCCGGAGCATGCGTTTCAAGCCGCCCGGGTCCGGCGAGAACGGTTTTTCCATGAAGACGTTGACGCCCTGGGACACTGCGTATTCCACGTGCACCGGGCGGATGTAGGCCCGGGTGGTGCAGAGCGCGACGTCGCCCGGCCGCAGGATGTCAATGGCCTTGCGGTAGGCGTCGAAGCCGATGAAGCGCCGGTCGCGCGGGACATCCACCTGCCGGGGATGCCTTTTGCGCAGAGTGGCCAGGG
>CAZRPT010000184.1:0-9594 GCA_964601985.1 uncultured Verrucomicrobiota bacterium | reverse complement strand
TCGCCCGCGTGCGCGTGCGCCGGACCGCCACCGCCACCGCGCCCGTCGGCGGACTGGTCATCGCCGACGCAGAAACGGCGACGCCACGGGCACGTCTTGATTTTCTGCCGGGCGCCGAACCCCGGCTGCACTTGCAGCTTTTACCGCACGGTCCGGAAACCACCGTTGTCCAGTCTTGGCAGCCCAACACTTGGTACTGGCTGCGCCTGCGGTTCGCGCCCGACGACCTCCCGGGCGTGGCCGATCTCTGGGCCCGCGTCTGGCCGGCGGACGGCGAAACCCTCGAACCCGCCGGCTGGCCGCTGCACCTGGATTACTTTCCCGCCGCGCCCGCGCTCACCGGCCGGGCGGGCCTGCGGGACGGCGACGCGCCGGGCGCGGTGCTGGCGAGCGACTTCTTCCTGCTCACCACGCCGGACGCGCCGGAGGTCACCGTGCTGCTGCCGCCTTTTCAAGCCCCGTGGCTGGAGCTTCATTCCCCCCGGTTTTACGCCGCTCGCGGCTTTCAACTCATCCTCGAAGGCGGGCCGAACCGGGCCTACGTCGTCGAAGGGGCCTCGGATTGGCGGCACTGGAGCGCCGGGGAAACCGTCGAGACCGACGCCCAAGGCCGGGCGCTATGGCGCGATCCCTCCGCCGCCGGCCCCTTTCGCTTCTACCGCGCCTGGGAACGCAACTGATACCAGTTGCAGCCATTTCTTGTGTTTTTCCGCTTGAAGAACCCGGTCGGAAGCTTGTCGGGGATGGAGGGGCGCGCCTCGTCGGGAGACCGAGGACTTCCTCCCGTGCCCTGATCGCGGCTGGTTCAACGGGTTCCCGCGCGCCCGGAAGCCGGGTGGAGGGCGGGGATTATTGCTTTTTCACCTCGTTCAACCAGGCGTCGTGGAGGCGGCGGAGGCGTTGGACGATGTCGGGATGGGCGGCGGCGAGGTTGCGGCGCTCGGAGACGTCCTGGTCGAGGTTGCCGAGGAAGATTTGTTCGTCCGGTCCGGCGCCGACGCCGTGCACCACCAGTTTCCACGGGCCTTCCCGCACGGCCCACTGGGGCTTCGCGCGCGAGCCGCCGGATTGCCAGTGAAACACCCGGTGCGCCGGTGGCGCGGCGGATGATTCGAGCAGCGGGCGCAGGCTCACGCCGTCGAGCCGGCGCGGCGGCAACGGCACGCCGCACAGGTCCAGCACGGTGGGGAGCCAGTCGCAGGCGGTGGCCAGTTGGTCGCGCACTTCACCCGCCGGCAGATGGCCCGGCCAGGAGATGATGGCCGGCAGCCGGATGCCGCCCTCGAACAGGCTGAACTTGTGCCCCCGGTACGGCCCCGCGCTGCCGCCGCCCCGGTGGGCGCGTTCTTCCACCGAATGGCCGTTGTCCGACTGGTAGATCACGATGGTGTCTTCGCGCAGTCCGAGCGCCTCCAGCCGCCGCAACACCCGGCCGATCCGCTCGTCCAGCGTCGAGACGAACGCGGCGTATAAATTGCGCGGGCAGGGGAGGCGGTGTTCGTAGTAGCGGTACCATTTGGCGTCGCCTTGGTAGGGGTAGTGGGGGACGTTCAACGCCCAGTAGATGAAAAAGGGCCGGTCCGGCGGGCGCTGTTCCAGCAGCCGGTTGATTTCCTCCACCATCAGGTCGGGGAAATAGCGGCCCGGAGCGAAGACCTCGATGCCGTTGCGGTGCAGGTCGTGCCGGTTGGGGCCGCTCCAGTAGAAGAAGTGGGAGTAGTTGTCAATGCAGCCGCCCATGTGGCCGAAGGAATGATCGAACCCCTGCGCGTTCGGCATGGTGTCGCGGGTGTAGCCCAGGTGCCATTTGCCGACGTGGGCGGTGAAGTAGCCGGCGTCGTGGAGCAGCTCGGCGAGGGTGAGCTGGCTGCCCGGCATGCCGGCGTGGCCCGCCATCGAGGAGACGTTGCCCGGTACGCCGGCCCGTTGCGGGTAGCGCCCCGTGAGCAGGGCCGCCCGCGAGGGGGAACAGACCGGCGCGGCGGAGTAAAACTGGGTGAAGCGGATGCCGCTGGCCGCCAGGGCGTCGGCGTTCGGGGTGACCAGATCCTTCGCGCCGTAGCAATGCAGATCGCCCGAGCCCTGGTCGTCGGTGTAGATCAGCAGCACGTTGGGGCGGGAGGCCCCGTGCGCCAGGAGGCTCGCCGCCAGCAGGAACGCCGCGCCCGCCGCGCGCGCACCGGCCGCTCCCGGCCTCCGGATGGAATTCCGCTTCATGGGGCCTGTTTCTACGCCGTCCGCCCTCCGCCGCCAAGCTTCGCGGGACGGCGTTCCGAATCGGGCCGCTCATTCGGGCGCATGATGCTCGCTTTGCGGAACCGGAGCCGTTAAGATGCGGCGTGTGAGGGACGGGAAAGCGCGGCGCGTGCCGCGTTCGATTTCGCCTCCCCTCCACCCGGCCGGCTTGAGCACAATGAGCGATCGTCTCCAGGCGTCCCGTCCGTCGTCCGCCGCCTCCGCTTCGGGGGGCTGGCGCGAGGGGTGGCGTTTCTTCCGGGCGTTTTTGCGGCGGCCCGGCACCGTCGGCGCGATCTGGCCCAGCTCTCCCGCCCTGGCGCGGCGGCTGCTGGAGGGGCACGATCTGGCGCGGGCGCGGGTGGTGGTGGAGCTGGGGCCGGGAACCGGCGCGTTCACGCGCTTCATTGATCCGGCGCTGGGACCGGACGCCCTGGCGCTGGCGCTGGAAGTGGACGAGCAGGCGGCGGCCCGTCTGCGCCGGGAATACCCCCGCTGGAAGGTGATTCACGATTCGGCGGAGCGGATCGCGGAGCATCTGGCGGCGCACGGCGCGAAGCGGGCGGACGCGATCCTGAGCGGCGTGCCGTGGGCGGCCATGCCGCCGGACGCGCAGGAGAGCATTCTCGGCCAGGTGGCCCGGGCGCTGGCGCCGGAGGGACGGTTTTCCACGTTCACCTACGTGACCTCGCCGTGGACGCGGCGGGGGGCGGCCTGCGCCCGGTTGCTGCGGCGGCTGTTCGGGCGGGTCGAGACGAGCCCGGTGGTGTGGCGCAATCTGCCCCCGGCATTCGTTTACCATTGCCATCAGCCGCGCTAACCATTCGCCCCGCGCGTTCGGGCGTTCGCCCCGTTTTTCATCCGTTCAACCCCCGGCGGATTGCCGTCCGCCGCGTTCGTTTTACAAATTGCGGCCCATTGCCATGCCGTGCACCATGCCATGATGAAGCCGACGCCAAACTTACCGCTTGAGCATCGAGGCGCTTCCGCCGGACGCGGGAAGCCGGAACCCGTAGGCGCCCGCCGGCGCGGCGGCGGGGGACGCCTGCCGTGGCGCGTCCTGTGGGGCGTGGGGCTGCTGGCCGCGGGGGTCCACGGCGCGCCCGCGTCACCGGGGCTTCCCCTGGTGCTGACCCGCGTGCCCGCCCGCGCGGGCTTGCCCACGCCCGCGGCGCTGAATGAGGCGGAGATCGTCCGGGTGTCGCCCGACGGGAAAGTCACGCCGCTGGCGTCCGAATTTCAGGCCGCCTGTGACCCGGCGGTTTCGCACGACGCGCGGCGCCTTTTGTTCGCCGGCAAAACCGCGGCCGGCGCGCCGTGGCAGATTTACGAGCTGGATCTGGCCAGCGGGAAAACCCGGCAAATCACCCACGATCCCCTCGACGCCCGGCAGCCGGTGTATCTTTCCCATCTCTTCACGCTGGATTCCCCGAAACCGTGGGCCACGCTGCTCTACGTGGCCACCGAGCCGAAATGGAACCTCCCCGGCACGGCGCGGATTCGCGGCCTGCGCAACGTGCGGCTGGACGGCTCCGAGCCGCGCCAGGTGACGCTCAACCCCGCCGACAATCTCGACCCCTTCCAGGCCGCCGACGGCCGGGTGCTGTATTCGAGCCA
Organism: uncultured Verrucomicrobiota bacterium; assembly: GCA_964601985.1. GTDB lineage: Bacteria > Verrucomicrobiota > Verrucomicrobiia > Limisphaerales > J093 > J093. The sequence goes on along the minus strand of CAZRPT010000184.1, from coordinate 5,742 downwards.
GCATTTCACGCCGGACGGTCGCGACGAACGCCGCTTGTTCGCCGTGAACATTGATGGTGTGGACTACGCCCTCTACGGCGCGGAACAGGGGCGGCGTTACCAGCGGATGCCCTGCGTCACGGATCGCGGCGTGGTGGTGTTCGTGGAGAGCGACCGGGAGCAGCCCGACGGCGCGGGGCAGCTGGCCTGCGTGAAGGAGCAACGGCCGCACCACTCCTACCGGCCATTGACCCGCGACGCGGACCGCCTCTATCGCGATCCCGCGCCCGTTCCCGGCGGCGCGGTGCTGGTTTCGCGGCGGGTGAAGGGGCGGCCCGGCACGGCGCTGGTGCGTTTTGATCCCGCCACCGGCAAAGAGAGCGTGGTGCTGGCGGATCCGGCGTTTCATCTGCTCCAGGCGCGGGTGTTGCGGCCGCGTCCCCTTCCCGACGGGCGCTCCACGAGCGTGAACACCGATTTCAAGAGCGGCGTGTTGTACTCCCTCAACTGTTATGACGCGGACGCCCGCTTCGGCGGACACTTGAAACCGGGCGTGATCCGGGCCTTGCGCGTCATTGCCGGAGTGGCCTCGGAGAAACCGGCCCCGCTGGCGCGGCGGGTCCTCGGCGTCCTCCCGGTGGAACCCGACGGTTCCTTCAGCGTCAAGGTGCCGGCGGACCTCCCGGTGAAACTGCAAATCCTGGACGCCAACGGGCTGGCCCTGGCCACCTGCGACTGGATTTGGGTGAAGCAAAAGGAGAACCGCGGCTGCATCGGCTGCCACGCCGATCCGGAACGCGCTCCGGAAAACCTGTTCGTGGAGGCCATGCACCACGAGCCGCGCTCGCTGGACACCCCGCCGAAGCGCTGGCGCGCAGTGGGCTTCCGCGAGGACGTGTTTCCCCTCCTGCAACGGCGCTGCGGCACGGCCGGGTGTCACGGCGGCCCGGACGCCGGCTGGCAGATGCCCGCCGGCCCGGACGCGGCGGACGCCACCTGCGACCTGCTGACCGACCATTACGTGCATCCCGGCCGGGCGCGCACCAGCCCCTTGGTGTGGCACTTGCTCGGCCGCAACACCGCCCGCCCGTGGGATCACGACCCCCACGCCGGCCGCCCGGTGAAGCGGATGCCTCCCGGCAAGGGGAACGCGCTCAATGAAGTGGAGCTGCGGCGCGTGACCGAATGGATTGACCTGGGCGCGCCTCCCCGCCGCCAGCCTGCTCCCACCCGTTCCAACTGAAAAACCCCATGAATTCCTTGTTTATTCCGGTCAAATCACGAAGCGCGTTCGGCCTGCTCGCGGGCGGGGCGCTGTGCTGGCCGGGCGGCGCCGCCGCCGCGCCGCTGCCCACCTACACGGACATCACCCAGAAAGCCGGCATCCGTTTCGTCCACAACATCGGCGATGAAGACATGAGCAACATCGTCGAGGGCACCGGCCCCGGCGGCGCGGTGCTGGATTACGACGGCGACGGGTGGATGGATATTTACTTCGTCAACGGCTGCTGGCATCCCGACGTCAGCGACAACCGCGGCCGCCCCTGGCGCGGGAAACTGCACAACGCCCTTTACCGCAACAATCACGACGGCACCTTCACCGACGTGACGAAAAAGGCGGGCGTGGGCGATCCCGGGTTCGGCATGTCCGCCACCGCCGCGGATTACGACAATGACGGCGATCTGGATCTCTACGTGCTGAATTACGGGCGCAACACCCTCTATCGCAACAACGGCGACGACACCTTCACCGACGTGACGGCCGGCAGCGGCCTGGAGGTGCCGGTCTGGAGCCTGCACGCGGCCTGGCTGGATTATGACAAGGACGGCGACCTGGACGTGTACGTGGCCAACTACCTCACCTATGACAAGGGGGTTTTCCAGCGCACCGGCGCCTACTACAAAGCCGAAAATTATCCCGGCCCGCTTTCCTATGAGGGGGCGCAGGACCGCTTCTTCCGGAATGACGGCGACGGCCACTTCACGGACATCACCATGGAAAGCGGCATGCGTCATCCCTCCGGCCGGGCCATGAGCGTGGTGGCGGTGGACATTGACGAGGACGGCGACGAGGATATTTACGTGACGAACGACGCCATGCCCAACACGCTGTGGGTGCAGGAGAAAGGCGGGCGTTTTGTCAATCGCGCCGTCGAGATGGGGGTGGCGTTTGGTGAAGGCGGGCAGGGCGCCTCCTCGATGGGGCCGGTCGTCGGCGACGTGGACCGAGACGGGCGCCTCGACCTGCTCATCCCCGACATGGGATACGGCTGCCTGCTGTTGCAAAAGATGCCGGGGCTGTTTTTGGACGTGACCGCCCAGTGCAATCTGGCCGTGATCTGCGGCCAGTACACCGGCTGGGGCGGCGCGTTGATTGATTACGACAACGACGGCTGGCTGGATGTCTTCATCGCCAACGGCAACGCCCACCATCACTTCACCGAGGAGGACGTGCTCGCGCGCAACGTGGGCAAGGGCGAGCGGTTTCAGGATGTTTCCGCCACCTCGGGCGATTATTTCCACACCAAATACGTCAGCCGGGGAACGGCCATCGGCGACCTCGACAACGACGGCGACATGGACATCGTGGTGTTCAACATCGCTGATCGTCCCGCCATTCTGCGCAATGACGGCGGCAACCGGTCGCACTGGCTGAAGGTGGTGCCCCGCCTCAGGAAAACGGGGCAGATCGCCATCGGCGCGATGGTGACGGTCCAGGCGGGCGGCATGACGCAACAGCAGCCCGTCATCGCGACCAACGGTTATCTGGTCAACAATGATCCGCGTCCCAACTTCGGTCTGGGCGGGGAAACCGTGGTGGAGAGCGTGACCGTGCTCTGGCCGGACGGCAGGAAACAGGTGTGCCACAACGTGAAGGCCGATCAAATTCTGGAGGTGACTGAGCGTGAATAAAAAACAATGCACAACGTGGCTGGCCGCGGCCCTGCTCGCGGGGGGCGGTTCGCTGGCGGCGGCGGAATATGGCGCCCACGGCGCGTTGCGGGAGCCGGTGTACGTGGGCGCGGCGACCTGCGCCCGCTGCCATGATTCGCCCACTTCCGGGCATCAGTACAGCATCTGGTGGCGCTCGGCCCACGCCCGCGCCTACGCGGCGCTCGCCCGGCCGGAGGCCCGGCAAATCGCCCGGCTCAGCGGCATCCCCGAGGATCCTTGGACGGCGAAAATGTGCCTGGGCTGCCACGCCACCGCCTCGGACACCGAGGAGTGGGAGCGCATGGAGGGCTTCCACATGGAGGACGGCCTGCAATGCGAGGCCTGCCACGGTCCGGGCAGCGAATACGCCAGCGCCGAAATCATGACGGACCGCAAGGCCGCCATGGAGCGGGGCCTGAAGATGCCGGACGAGCGCACCTGCATGGTGTGCCACCGCACCAAGGGCTCCCATGTGGCGGTGTTGAACAGTCCCAAGTTCGACTATAAAAAAGCGTGGGCCCGCATCGCGCATCCCCGCCCCACACCGGAGCGGAAGGACGACCCGGCCGCGGCCGCGGCCGCGCGCTCCGCCTCCCGCAAGTATCTGGGCGTGATGGCGTGCGCCCAGTGCCACGAGGGCGAGGCCGCCGGGTTTTGCTTCAGCCGCTGGCGCTCCGGCCCCCACGCCCGGGCTTATGCCGACCTGACCAGCCCCCAGGGCTATGAACGGGCGCGCGCGGCCGGCATCTCCGGCGATCCGGCGGAAAGCGTGCAATGCCTGCGCTGCCACACCACGGGGGCCGGACGGGCGGAGGAGGCCTTCGCGGAGGGGTTTGACCACCGGCGCGGCGTTCAGTGCGAGGCCTGCCACGGCCCCGGCTCCGATTACGCCACGGAGGCGGTGATGATGGATGAAGTGGCCTCCTTGGAGGCGGGCCTGATCAAGCCCGCGGAGTCCGTTTGCCTGAAGTGCCACGCCGGCGCGCACGGGAAGACCTTTTCCTATGAAAAGGCGCTGAAAAAGTTGATGCGGAAACCCAAGGCGCCGGTAAACGAGGACATCACCCAGTTGAAATACAAAACCCCCCTGCGTCTGGGGCTGACGCCCGACGGCAGGGAGCTCTGGGTGACCTGCGAGGCGGGCGATTCCGTCATCATCGTGGATCCGCGAACGCGCAAGAAAATCGCGGAAATTCCCGTGGGCGGCCAGCCCACCGGCATTTGTTTCGATCCGGAGGGAAAGCGCGCCTTTGTGTCCAACCGGCTGGACGACAGCGTCTCGGTCATTGACACCGCGACCCGCAAGGTGACCGCCACCTTGACGGTGGGGGACGAGCCGCATGGCGTACGTACGGACCGGGCGGGGCGCTTTCTTTATGTACTGAACACTTCCATTGACAGCATCTCCGTGTTTGACCTCGCCACCTTGAAGGAGGTCAAGCGATTGACCACGGGGCGGGCGCCGTGGTCCCTGGCGCTCTCGCCGGACGGGAAGGAATTCCTCGTCACCGACACGCTGCCGCAATTCGGCCCCCCCCGCACGCCGGCCGAATCGGAAATCGCGCTGGTGGACGCCGCCACCGGAACCGTCAAGCGGCGCATCCTGGTGCATGACGCCAATCTCCTGCAGGGCGTGGCCTGGCACCCCAGCGGCGAGTACGCGCTGTTCACCCTGCTGCGGACGAAAAACCTGGTGCCCATGACCCGGCTCCTGCAGGGCTGGACCATCACCAACGGCCTCGGCATCTTGTGGCGGGACGGCACGGTGGATCAGGTGCTGCTGGACGAGCCGAACATTTGTTTCCCCGATCCCACGGACGTGACCATCACGCCCGACGGGCGTTACGCCCTGGTAACCAGCAGCGGCTCCGACCGGGTGGCGGTGGTGGATTTGGAAAAAATGGTCCATCTGCTGAAAAGCGCCACGCCGGAGGAGCGGCGGCGCGTCATTCCCAATCATCTGGGCAAACCGGTCGAGTTCATTCGCACCTTCATTGCCACCGGCAAAAGCCCCCGGGGAATCGTTTGCACCCCCGACGGCAAACAGGCCTTCGTGGCCAACGCCCTGGATGACACCCTGACCGCCATTGATCTGGCGCAAATGAAGCCCGTGGAAACCATTGATCTGGGCGGCCCCAGGAAAATCACCAAAATCCGCTATGGCGAACAGGTGTTTCACAGCGCGCGCATTTCCTTTCACCGCGAATTCTCCTGCCACACCTGCCATCCCGACGGTCACATTGACGGCATGACCTATGACATCGAGCCGGACGGCATCGGACGCAATCCGGTGGACAACCGCACCCTCCGCGGCATCAACGACATGGCGCCCTACAAATGGGAGGGCCTCAACCCCACCTTGAGCCGTCAGTGCGGCCCCCGTCTGGCCGTCTTTTTCTCCCGGATCGATCCCTTTCCGCCGGATCAATTGAGCGCGCTGGACACCTACATTACCACCATTCCCCGGCCGCCCAATCGCTATCGCAAGCTGAACGAAAAGCTCACGCCGTCGCAACGCCGGGGAAAGAAACTGTTCCAGCGCACCATGACCAACGACGGCCGGGTGATCCCCCGCGAAAACCGCTGCATCACCTGCCACCCGCCACCGCTCTATACCGACGGCAACCGCCACAACGTGGGAACCCAGGGACCGCTGGACGACCAGGGGCGGTTTGACGCGCCGCATTTGAACAACATTTACGACTCGGCGCCCTATCTCCATGACGGGCGGGCGCCCACGCTCGAGGAAATTTGGACCCGGTTCAATCCCTATGACGAACACGGGGTGGTCAATGACATGACCAAGGATCAGTTGAACGATTTGGTGGA
>CAZRPT010000183.1:0-2741 GCA_964601985.1 uncultured Verrucomicrobiota bacterium | reverse complement strand
TCTATCTCTCCATCGGCCACGAAACCTACCCGAACCTCTACCGTCCGGAGGTGCAGCAAATTTTCGCCAACGCGGTCCAATGGGCCGCGCCGGAGCGCTGAACGCCAGCCCGACGCGCGTGACACCGTGGAAGCGCCCTTTTCGGATTTCCTTCGCTCCCTCGGTCCTTCGGATCTTCTCCCGCCGCCTCCGCCTCCTCACTTCGGCGGCGACGGGTCCGGCGTGAAGAGGGAGCGGATTTCCTCCCAGCTCAGGGCGGAGACGAGCTGTTCCTCGCCGCCGAGGGTGGCTTGGATGAGTTCCCGTTTGCGCCGTTGCAGGGCCAGGATTTTCTCCTCGACGGTGCCCCGCGTGATGAGCTGGTAGCTGGTCACGCGACGGGTCTGGCCGAGGCGATGGGCCCGGTCGGTGGCCTGGTCCTCGACCGCCGGATTCCACCACGGGTCGAAGTGCATCACGGTGTCGGCGGCGGTGAGGTTCAATCCCACCCCGCCCGCCTTGAGGCTGATGAGGAACACCGGCGCCGCGCCGCTCTGGAAGCGGGCGATCACTTCCGGGCGGTTGGCGGTGGCGCCGTCGAGGTAGCAATACGGCACGTCCTGGGCGTCGAGGGTTTCCCGCAGCAGGGTCAGCATCCGCACGAACTGGCTGAACACCAGCACCCGGTGCCCGCCGTCCAGGACCTCGGCCAGCAGCTCGTTGAACAGCTCCAGCTTGCCGGACGGGGGCGCGTCGGCCCCGGCGGGGGACGGGGTTTTCAGCGGGAGCAGGCGCGGGTCGCAGCAGACCTGGCGCAGCCGGAGCAGGGCGTTCAACGCCGCCATTCGCGCGGGGCCGCCGGCGGAACCGTCGGCGGCGTTCAGCACCTCGGCGCGACCGGCTTCGAGGATTTGCTGATACAACCGGCGCTGGGCGGGGGTGAGTTCGCAATAGGCCACCTGCTCCAGCCGCTCGGGCAGCTCCGCGGCCACGTCGGCCTTGCGGCGGCGCAGCAGGAAGGGGCGCACCCGACGGGAGAGACGCGCTTGCAGGGCGGCGTCCGGGGCGCGGGTGAGGGGGTGCTCGTAACGCCCGCGAAACTCCCGCGCCGAACCGAGATAGCCCGGCATGAGGAAGTCGAAGATGGACCAGAGATCGAGCACGGAGTTTTCGAGCGGCGTGCCGGTGAGCACCAGCCGGTGGGGGGCCGGGATGGCCTTCACCGCCCGGGCGTTTTCGGTCCGGCGGTTTTTGATGTGCTGGGCCTCGTCCAGCACCACCGTGTCGAATTCAAACTGCCGGTAGCGCCGCAAATCGCGCCGGATGAGGGCGTAGCTGGTCAGCGCCAGATCGCACGCGGGCAGGTCGGCGAAACGTTTGTGCCGGTCGGGACCGTGCAACGTCAGGACCCGCAATTCCGGCGTGAACCGGCGCGCTTCGGCCTCCCAGTTGAACACCAGGCTGGTGGGACAGACCACCAACGTCGGCGGCCGGGGGCCTTCGGTCCGCCGGAGGGCGTCCAGCAACGCGAGGACCTGGAGGGTTTTGCCCAGCCCCATTTCGTCGGCCAGGATGCCGCCGAAACGGTTTTCGCGCAGCCAGCGCAGCCACGCCACGCCTTCCTTCTGGTAGGGCCGGAGCACTTTTTCCAGCGGCCCCAGCGGCGGGCATTCGCGCCGGACGACGCCGGTGGACGAGCGCCAGTCGGCGGGCGCCCGCACCGCCCAGCCCTGCTCCCGCAAGGTGGCCTCCACGAAACCCGCCTGGGTGCGCGCCAGCCGATACCGGCCCGCGTGCTGTTCCGGCGCGCAATCGCGCAGCAGCTCCTGAAATTCCTCGACCGCCCCGGTGTCGAGCAGCGCCCGGCGACCGTCCCGCAAACGCACGTGGCTCTGGCCGCCGCGCAACAGTCGTTGCAGTTCCGCCGGCGGAATCCGCTCGCCGCCCGGCGCGACGAAGGCCACGTCCAAATCGAACCAGCGCGTGCCGGAGGAGGTGATTTCCACGCGGGGCTCGATCCGCTCGAACTTCCGGGTGACGCCCTCCAACCGGGGCTCGATGCTCACTTGCCAGGTCCGCTCCAACCGGGGCAGCTCGCGGGCGAAAAAGTTCAGCACCCGATGCTCGCCGTGCAGCTCCATCCGCCCGCGCGCGTTCGGCGGGCCGAACCCCGCCCGGCGAAGCTGCTCCGCTGCCGCCGCTTCCGCCGCGCGGTCGCGTCGCCAGTAGCGGGTGGGCGCTTCGGGATCGGGCATCCAGTCCGCCGCTTCCGGCCCGGCCTCGCCGGTGGCCAACACGCGCGGGCCGTAGGCGCATTGCAGGCGGGCCTCCAGCCGCGTGAGCGCGCCGGTCAGATGCAGCAGAAACCGTGGCGGTTGCGGCGACAGGGTGAAATCGTCGGGGCGGAAATTCGCCTCGACCGTCCCGGCGGCGGCCAGCAACGGCCATTCGCGGTTCAGGAACTCCGGCACCTCCGCCCGCCGAAGCCGGACCGGTCCGCGCGTCAGGGCCGCCAGCCGTTCGCCCGCGAGGGTCGGTTGGAAGACGGCGTCGTGAAACACCCAGCCCGCCCCGAGCCAGTCCGGCGACGGCGCGCCTGTTTTCAACGCGAGCGTGATCGCGCCGTCGGACTCCAACGTGGCCCGCAGGGGCGGCAGCCACGGCGCCTCGCTCACCCGCACCGGCGTGGCGCGGCCCAGCGACACCCGCCCTTCCCCCGTCAACCGGGGCAGCAGGGCGGCGAATTGCCCGGAATCCAGCCG
>CAZRPT010000182.1:0-16599 GCA_964601985.1 uncultured Verrucomicrobiota bacterium | reverse complement strand
CGGATCGCCGGCCTTCTGTCAACAGAAAAGTGGCTGATGGCGAAAGGGCGGAAGAATGGCGCAATGTCTTGGGGACAAGCAGGTCCCGTATTTCCTCCGAACGCTTTCCCCCGGGGGCGCGGCGGGGATGCCTTGCGGCTGCCGGAGACGGTGAAACGACACTTTTGCTCCTCGCTCGGCGACACGCCCGTCCCGCGGGCCTTTGCGCGGCGGAATGTTCTGCTTTTTCGACCGGCTTTCGGGGGAAAGGAGAGAAAGGAGGGAAGCGGAGGTCATTTCTCCTCCGGGTCGGGGGGCGTTCCATTCCGGACAGACGGCGGGATCGAGCGGGCCGCGCGCGATCAAGTCGCGCAGGTCGCGCTGGATGGTTTCGCGGGCCACGTTGAATTCGCGCGCCAGCGCGGAGACGCGCGGGCGTTTCCCGGCGTCGCGCCGCCGGTGGGACATCTCATGCGGGCGGGCCAGCCCTCGGTGAAGCGGCGCTCCGGCCCGGTGTTTGATGGGGGGGGGCATGAAGGCGGCGCCTTTTTCGCCTTCGGCCAGCGCGGTGTCGGGGATGATCAGGTCCGGCGGCGGCTCCGCGCCAAGGACCTCGATCGCGGCCGGGCCCGTGGTCACGCCCGTCAGGCGGTCAGGCGGTATCCCCGCAGCGCCCTGGCGTACCGGAGCAGTTGGCGCGAATCGTCTTCAATGATCAAGATCGAGGCATTCCGGCGCGCTTCCGTCATGCTTCCGGAGCGTGTCAAAGCGCCCGCGGGAGCAAAAGTGGGCGACTGGCGCGCACCCGTCCGCGAGGATGGATTTCGGATCGCCGCCGCCCGGAAAAGGCTTCACTGTGGGGGCGGACTTTTCCGTTTTTCCCGGAAACGGCCGGCGGCGGCGCCCGGGCGTCAGTGGCGCGCCCCCGTGCCTGACTCGCCCACTTTACGGGGAAGCGGGCGGGACAGACGCTCCCCCCGCCACAGGAATTGCACGACAACCGCAGGAACATCATGAAAACAAAATCATTCTTGATCCGGTGGGCGCTCGGCTCCGCGTTGGCCGTCAGTCTCGAGGCGGGGGAGATGGCGGCGACCAACGTGGTCGTCCGGCCCACCGGCGCGATCCTCGCGCCGTCCGCCCGCGCCGTTCCCGTCCGGCTCGATTTCGGCGACGCGCCCGCGCCGCCGTATCCGACCCTCATCCCCCACGGCGCGCGGCATCGCATCATCCGCGGGTGGCATCTGGGCGCCCGCGTGGACGGGGAGCCGGACGGCCTGCCCGGCGGCAGCGCGCTGGCGGACGACCGGACCGGCGGGCCGGACGACGAGGACGGCGTGACGTTTGTCACCCCGCTCATCCCCGGCACGAACGCCACGGTGGTCCTCACCGCCTCCACCAACGGCGTGGTGGACGCCTGGGTGGATTTCAACCGCAGCGCCTCCTGGGAGCCCGACGAGCAAATCCTGGCGGGCGTCCCGGTGGGGCCCGGGCCCTCCACGCTGAGCTTTCCCGTGCCGCCCGGTTTGACCGGCGGCGACACCTTCGCGCGTTTTCGCTTCAGCCGCGTCGGCGGTCTCCCGCCGGGGGGATACTGTCCGATCGGCGAAGTCGAAGATTATCGCGTGCGGATTCGGGGCCCGCGGCAGCCGGCGCAAGCGCCGCGCCTGCAAATCGCGCGGGACGTCGCGGGATGGAAACTCGCCTGGGATTCTTCGGAGGAGGTTCACGCCCAGCTCGAAGAAGCCCCCACCCTTGAAGGGCCGTGGACCGCGGTGCCCCATCCGGGCGACTCTTATCACCCCCCGCTGGACCACCCGCACCAGTTCTACCGCCTGAAGGCGGAATTGCTCCCTTTTCAGGAGCGTTACCGGGTGGGCTTCAACATGATCCGCATCCCGCAGTACCCCGCCGCCTACAACACCGTGACGAAGGCCCTGGCGGATCTGAATGGGATGGGGGCGCAAGTGCTGCGCCAGCTCACCCACCACGACGTGGGCTGGAAGACGGTCTATAAACCGGAGGCCGCCTCGGGATTCGATTTCAGCGCGGCCGACGCGTTGTTCGACGCGATCGAAACCCACGGCTACACCATGCGGGTGATTCCCACGCTCTTCCAAGTGGGCGGTGACGCGGGCTGGACCAACTACCCCAGCACGCCCGACGGCGTCAAGGTCTCCGATCCGTCCGCGCGGGCCGAGGTGCGCGAATACGTGCGGGCCGTCGTCTCGCGTTACCACGACCAGACGCGGTACTTCGAGGTTTGCAACGAGCTGACCCAGTACGGCTCGCGCTTCAGCGTGTCGGACTACGCCGATCTGCTCATCCTCTGTCGCGCCGCCTGCGACGCCGTGGATTCGGACATCCGGCTCGTGCTGGGCGGGCTGGCCGGCACGCAACAGGAAATCATCACCCACCAGCTCGACTGGCTGGAGAACCTCGTTCAGGAACTGGAGGAGCGGGGGATGGACCCGTCGGATTACTTCGACGTGGTCTCCCTCCACTACTACGACCAGTGGGAGGACGAGAAGGGCTTCCTCAACGCCCTGCAAAGCCGGATGAACAGCCTGGGCCTCTCGCAGCCCGTCTGGCTCACGGAAGTGGGCCGTTCCCACGTGGCCTCCACCAACTGGGAGACCGATCCGCATGAAGCGGACGACAGCGAGGAGGAGCAGGCGCGCGACATCTTCCGCAAGTTCTCGATCGCGTTCGGCAACGGCGTGGAATTGGCCAACTGGCACACGTACTTTTGCCGCAGCGAGAAGCCGAACACGAACTGGGCCGGTTTCGGCGTGCGCCATACCGGCGGCGGCACCACCCTGGCCCGCTACACCTATCGCTTGTTCGCGAACGAGCTGGGCGACTTCAACGCCTGCACCGCCCTGAGCGAAGGCGACCACGTCTGGGCCTACCGTTACCAGGTGCCGCTGTTCCGGGGGATGCGCGGAGGCCCCTATCACTACAAATGGGTGCTTTGGAGCGACCAGACCTCCTGCAGCTACACGCTGACCGACACCACGGCCACCACGGTGACCGCGACCCGGACGCTGCCGAACCTGATCTCATTGGGAAACGCCCTGCCGACCATGCCGGTCTTCCTGCGCCTCATCACCTCGCCCGACAACCTGACGCTCCACCCCACGCCCGTCCTGGTCGAGGACGGCCTGCTGCGGTGGCGGTAACCGGCCCGGAAACGGACGCCCTTCGAAAAACCGGAGCGGCGCGGCCCCGGGCCCGCGGAAACGCGGCCCGGACGCCTCCATTTTCCCCGGAATCCCCATTGCACTTTGACCGGGCATCCCTAACCTGAACCCATGCGCTTCATTGGCAGTGTCATCGAGAAACTGCAGCGGCATCCCAAACGCATCGTGTTTCCCGAGGGGGCGGAGCCCCGGGTGTTGCAGGCGGCGCGCCAGTTCCATTCCCTCCGGCTGGGCGCGCCGATCCTGCTGGGCGACCGCGCCAAAGTGAAGCAGGCGGCCCTGGACCTGAACGTCTCGCTCGAAGGCATCCGCATCATCAACCCGCCCGACAGCGAGGACTTCGAGCCGTTCGTGCAACGATTCCTGAAACTGCGCCGCGCCAAGGGCCTCGACGAACCCGAAGCCCGCGAAGCCATGCGCCAGCCCAACTACTTCGGCGCCATGATGGTGGCCATGCACCAGGCCGACGGGCTGGTCTCCGGCACCAACGAATTCACCGGCAGCGTCCTGCGCCCCCTCTTCCAGATCATCAAGCTCGCCCCCCGGACCAGCGTGGCCACCAGCTGCATGGTCATGGAAGTCGAGGACTCCCGCTTCGGCGAGGACGGCGTGCTGTTCATGGCCGACTGCGGCGTCATCCCCGATCCCACCGTGGACCAGCTGGCCGACATCGCCCTGGCCACGGCCCAATTGACGCGCCACCTGCTGAACGTCCGTCCCCGCGTGGCCCTCCTCTCCTTCTCCACCAAGGGCAGCGCCCGTCACCCCTCGGTGACCCGGATCCAGGCCGCCACCGCGCTGGCGCAAAAAAAGGCCGCCGAACAGGAACTGGCCGCCGATTTCGACGGCGAACTCCAGCTCGACGCCGCCCTGGTCCGGGAAGTGGCCGCGCTGAAAGCCCCGGAAAGCAAGGTGGCGGGGCGCGCCAACGTGCTGATTTTTCCCGACCTCAACTCCGGCAACATCGGCAGCAAACTCCTGCGCCATGCCGCCCGCGCCAACGCCTACGGACAGGTCCTGCTCGGTCTCGACCGCCCGGCGGCGGACGTCTCCCGCGGCTCGACCGCCCACGACATCCTCGGCGTGGCGGCCATCGTCGGCGTGCAGGCGGTGGACTACCACCTGCTCCACCCCGGCGCCGGCGAAAAACTGCCCGGAGAATAACCCCCCCACCGAAAAACGTGCCCCGACGCTCCCGGTCCTTCGGATTTTCGCGGCTTCGGGCCGGTTTGCGTCACTCCTTCACCGGGAACTATTCGGCGCGGAGGGCGGAGCGCAGGATGACGGCGAGGTGTTCGGCGGCGGCGTGGACGCGGCGTTGAAAGCGGAGCAGTTCCGGGATGGTTCGCGGGGAGCGGAGAAGCCGCCAAGCCAGCCGGCCGTAGCGCAGGCGGTGGTCCGGGGTCAGCAGCGCGTTGAAGTCCAGCGGCAACGCCTCGTCCGCGGCGTCGCTGATGACGCGCGCCACCACGCAGGGCACGTCGTGGGCGGCGCAGACTTCCCGGATCGCGCCCGACTCCATCTCCACCGCGTCCGCGCCGGTGCGTTCGCGCAGGGCCGCCTTTTCGGCGGGGGTCACGGCGATGCGCCCGCTTTGGTGAAACCGGCCCGCCACCGCGCCGGCGGCCGCCAGGCGCGCGCTCCACGGGGAGCCGGCGGCCGCCGCGAACAGCACCGTCCCGCGCGCCAGGGCCGGATTCAGTCCGCCGGCGAAGCCGCTGCTGAGCACCACCGCCGGTCGCGTTTCCGCGAGGGCCGCCTGCATCGTCCGGCGGGCGTTGGCCGCGCCCATGCCGGTCAGGATGATCCGCGCGCCGGGGAGGTTTTTCGCCCGGCGCCGAAACGGGCCGGCTTCCTCGGGCACGGCAAAGGTCACCCAGATTTCCTCCGGTTTACGCGCGCTCATCGCCGACTCCTTTCCGCTGGACCAAAACCTGAAACCGGCCGCCCAGATGTTCCGGGTGGACGAGGGTCAAAAACCGCCGGCGCCGGGCGGCGTCCCAAGGCGGAAAGCGTTCCGGCGCGCGGGCGATCCGCCCGGCCACGCGCGTCAACCAGCGTCCCTGCGCGGTGGCCGTTTCCGTGCGCCATCCGGCGGCTTCGCCCACCCGGCGCAGTGCCGCGAAATCCACGTCCGCCGTCAGGTCCTGCGCGCCCGGATCGGCCAGGACGTCGGGCGCTTGATGATGCCCGCGAAAGGCCCGCAGGGTCCCGTTCGGTCGTTCGAGCGCGGGCCCGCCGGATTCCCAGCCGCCGTAATCCAGCGTCATCAGCCAGCCGGCGGCCAGGGTTTGCGCGGCTTCCCGCCACCAGCGGAGCGCCTCGACGGGATGTTCCCACACCCACCCGTCCGGCAGCCGGTCCGCCAGCGCGCGCCACGGGACCGGCGCGTCGGGTTCCTCGTCGGCGGGCGGCGGGGCGGAATCCCGGCGCGTCCAGACGAAGCGCGATTCGTCGTCCGACAGGGTCACCGCCAGCTCCCGCCAGCGCCGGCGGGCGGCGTCCCAGACGAAACGGCGCAGCGGGAGGGCGTCGAGCAATTCGTTGGCGAACAGGACGCCCCGCGGTCGCGCCGCCGCCGCTTCCGCCAGGGAAGCGAACCAGCGTGTCTTACCGGCGAGTTCGGCGTCCCCGGTCAGGACGGCCCGTTGACGCGCGGCGCGCCGGGGCGAGGGTTCCACGATGCCATGCCGGAGTCGCGGCCACAGCGCGGGTCGCCATTGCCGCAGCCAGCCCAACAGATCCCGCGCCAGCCGGCCGTCGTGCGCGCCCGCTTCGATCAACCACGCCGGCGCCGAAGCCGGCAGGCGGTCGAGCCACTCCGCGAAGGCAAATCCCAGCAGCTCGCCGAACAGCGGCCCCACGCTCACGCTGGTGAAAAAATCGCCCCGCTTTCCGACGGGATCGGCGGCGCGTTCGTAATAGCCCCCGCGCGGATGGTAGAGCGCCACCGCCATGAAGCGATCGAAGGGGACGGCGCCGTGGCGACGGATTTCCCCGGCCAGGGCCGCCGCCGCTTCCGGCATTGCGGACTCAGTTGCGCGAGGGAGAGGCATGAAGGCACGAAGAAAGAACGGAAACCGGAACGGGCATTTGTCCGCCTTCGGCGGGAGCGCCGGCGCGGCGCGTTCCCCGCCTTGACGCACGGAAGGGAGGTCGGTTTCCCGAGGCCGGGGTCATGGTCGTTTCATGGTCGGATGTTTTTTTTGGTCCCACCACGCGGAGCTGCGTTGCCGGCGGCGCATGAGCGGGCGCGGCGATGATTGTCGCGATTGCGGGAGGGGCTCGCAACGGCGTTTTATCGGAATGCGCGGGGAATCGCGCGCCCGGAACGCCCCGGCCGAAACGGTCGTCCTTCCGCCCCGGCGGGGGGAGCGACGGGACCCGCCGGGCAGGCCTGAAATCCGCCGTCCGCGGGAAACGGCGCGAAAACGGCTCGCCGCCGGCGGCGGCTTCGGGTAGTGAAGAGCCCCATGACAGAGCACCGCGCCGCCAAGAAACCCGCGGAGAACCGCTTCCCGTCCCAAGCGCGTTACATCCTCGGCAACGAAGCCGCCGAGCGTTACAGCTACTACGGGATGAAGGGCATCCTGGCCCTGTACATCATCAACGTGCTGATCATGTCGCAGGACGACGCGACGCTGATCATCCACCTCTTCAGCTTCGCGAACTACTTCATGCCGATCCTGGGCGCGTGGGTGTCGGATCGCTACTGGGGCCGGTACAAGACCATTCTGTGGATCTCCCTCTCCTACTGCGCGGGGCACGCGGTGCTGGCCATGAGCGACGCCTTCCAAACGGTGGACGCCAAGACCATCTGTCTGTACGTGGGGTTGGGGCTGATCGCCTTCGGCTCGGGCGGCATCAAGCCGTGCGTGTCGGCCTTCATGGGCGACCAGTTCGGTCCCGAACGGCGGCATCTGCTGCCGAAGGCCTACGCGGCGTTTTACTGGGCCATCAATCTCGGCTCGACGGCCGCCTTCCTGACCATCCCCTACATCCGGAAGGAGTGGGGTTACAGTTGGGCGTTTGGCGTGCCGGGCATCGCGATGGGGTTGGCCACGTTCGTCTTCTGGCTGGGCACGAAGCACTACATCATGGTGCCTCCCTCGGCGAAGACGAAATCCGCCGGCTTCTTCAAGGTCTTTTTCCACGCCCTGACCCACGGCGACGAGCGCCAGCCGGGCGAAAGTTTCTGGGCGCCGGCCAAGCGGCGTTTCAAGCCGGAGGAGGTGGACGCCGCCGCCTCGGTGGGCCCCATCCTGATGGTCTTCGCCTTGGCGCCGGTGTTCTGGGCGTTGTTTGACCAGACCTTTTCCACGTGGGTGATGCAGGGCGAGCAGATGCGTCCGGTGTACATCGGACAGGCCGCTTTCAAACCGGCCGACATCGCTGATCCCGTCCGCATGGTGCAGCAGTTCCAGTCCGACACCAACGTCTTCGCGCGCCGTCTGTGGGAACGGCTGCCGGAAGCGGAACGCGCCTCCCTGGTCGCCGTCACCAACGAACCCGCCGCCGCCCAAAAGGCCCTGGCCGCGACCCTGAACCGGCTGGCGCGCTCCGAGCTGCTCTACCAAACCAACTGGTTCGGCACCAAC
Organism: uncultured Verrucomicrobiota bacterium; assembly: GCA_964601985.1. GTDB lineage: Bacteria > Verrucomicrobiota > Verrucomicrobiia > Limisphaerales > J093 > J093. The sequence continues at coordinate 8,819 of CAZRPT010000182.1, read as the reverse complement.
GGTCCCGCCCTCAGCGCCGAAACCAAACTGATCCTCAAACACCAGCCGGAAGGCCCCGAGTTGCTCCGGGCCAACCGGCTGTTGATCGAGGACGGTTTTCCGGAGGTGGTGCGCAAATCCTACCGGATCGGCCCGGAGGAGATGCTGTCGGCCAACCCGATCTTCGTGATGATCTTCGTGCCCATCCTGAGCGTGCTGGTGTATCCGCGTCTGGGCCGGTTCGCGACGCCGTTGAAACGGATGTCCTCCGGCATGTTCCTCGCGGCGGGGACGTACCTCATCGTGGCCTGGTTGCAGGTGCGGATTGATCACGGGGAGGAACTCACCATCCTCTGGCAGATACTGCCCTATGTCGTGCTCACCATCGCCGAGGTGCTCTTCTCGACCACCGGGCTCGAATTCGCCTTCCGCGAGGCGGCCCCTTCGATGAAAAGCATCATCATGGGCTTCTGGACCCTCACCGTGGCGGTGGGCAACCTGCTGGTCACCGGCATCACGGCCGTTGCCGGCCATTTCACCGGGGGCAGCGGCCACGACGTGTCGGTCACGCCGCAGATGTTTCTCTTCTACGCCGGGCTGACCTTCGTGGTGGCCATCGCCTTCAGCATCCTCGCCTCGTTCTACCGCTACCGCGATCCGGAAGCCGCCCAGGGGCGGTAAGATGGAGAGGCGTTTCCGGCCGTGTCCCGGACGATCATGTCACCGGAAGCCGCTCCCGCCGCCGCCGCGAAGCTGCTGCCCAGCAGCATCGCCCTGGTTCTGGCCAATTTGGTTCCGTTGGCCGGCGTGCTGTTTTTCGGCTGGGGCGTGTTTCCCCTCATGCTGCTGTTCTGGCTGGAAAACGTCATCGTGGGCGTGCTGAACGTGGTCAAAATGCTCCTGGCCTCGCCGGATCGCGGGAAATACTGGGCGGTCAAAATGTTTCTCGTGCCCTTTTTCACCGTCCATTACGGCATGTTCTGCCTCGTGCACGGGGTCTTCGTGCTGGTCTTGTTCCGCGGCCCCCGCCCCGGCGGCGACCTGCCGGGGCCGGAACAAATCGCGGAGCTGATCAGCCGGTGGAACCTGGGCTGGGCCGCGCTGGCCCTGCTCGCCAGCCACGGTTTCTCGCTGGTGTCGAACTACCTTCTCACCGGGCGGTTTCGTCACACCAACCCGTCGGACCTCATGAAAGCGCCCTACGGCCGGATCGTGGTGCTGCACGTGGCGATCCTGGGCGGCGGTTTTCTGCTCACGGCCCTGAATTCGCCCATCTGGGGCCTGGTGCTGCTGATCATCGGCAAGGTGCTTCTGGACCTGAACGCCCACCGCCGCGAACACGCCGGGCCGCGCCGGGCGTTCAACCCGGCCTGAGCGCCTTTCGGAAAACGCCGGGTCGGGGAACCCGGCCTGCTGCCCAAGGGCATTTTGCGCCCTCCCCGCGGACCGCGCCCCCCCGGCGACGGGATGTCTCACAGTTGCGGGTGTTTTGGCATTTTCTGTTTGAAGGGGAGTTTGCTTGTTGGGGGGGGGCGTGTCTCGCGGGGCGGTTTCAGTGTTCCGCCGAAGCCTTTCCCCCGTTCCCTGATCGCGGCCGGGTCAACGGTTTTCCGCGCGTCCGGCCCGGCCCGCCGGGGAAGTCTTTTCCTCCAAGGGAAAAAGGCAAAATCAATTCAGCCGAACCTGACGCGTTTCCCCGGCCGGCGTTCAAAGGCCGCTGGGGTGGTCGAGGAAGACCCAGGGAAGGCGGAATTTCCCGGCGAGGTGTTGGGCGAGGGCTTTGACGCCGAAGGTCTCGGTGGCGTAGTGGCCGGCGTAGAGAACGTTCAGGCCGAGCTCCTCGGCGAGGGCGAAGGTCCAGTGGGGACCTTCGCCGGTGATGAAGGTGTCCACCCCTTCGGCGGCGGCTTGGCGCAGCTCGTCGCCCGCGCCGCCGGAAACGATGCCCACCTTGCGGCACACTTCCGGGCCGGCGGGCAGCACGATCACCGGCCCGTTCACCGCCGCCGCCACCCGGTCGCGCAGGGTGTCCCGTTTCAGGCGGGTGTTCACCCGCACCCCCAGATGGGCCTCGCGGGCGAGGAAGAACGGTTCCGTGCGCCGGAAGCCGAGGGCGGCAGCGAGGAGGGCGTTGTTGCCCAGGCGGGGGTGGGCGTCGAGCGGCAGGTGGGCGCTGTACACCGCCAGGTCGTGATCGAGCAGCAGCCGGAGCAGGCGATACCGCGGACCGGTCCACGGGGTGGTGGGATTCCAGAACAGGCCGTGATGCGCCAGCAGCAGGTCGGCGCCCGCGTCCACGGCCATTTGCACGGTGGTCAGGGTGGCGTCCACGGCGGCGGCGAGGCGGCGGACCCGGCCGGAGTTTTCGACTTGCAGGCCGTTGGCGGCGCCGGGCCAGTCGTTGAATTGTTCCGGTTGCAGCAGGCGGTCGCAATGCCGGACCAGGCGGTCGAGCGGGGCGGTTGTCATGGGCGCAAGCAAAGCAAAGACTTGCATCCGGGGCCAAGCGGCTTTTCATAGGGCGCTTCCCGGTGGGCGCCGGGAGGATCGGACGTGACGGCGGCCGGACGGGGCGGATTCCTCGCACCCGCCGGTCCCGCGGAACCATGAGCAAACCGACAACAGAGGCGGACTGGAGCATCGAGGCGGCCCGCGAGCTCTACCACATTGATCGTTGGGGCGACGGCTACTTCGACATCAACGAAGCCGGCCGCGTGGTGGCGCGTCCGTTGCGGGAAACCGGCGCGTCGGTGGCCATCATGGACATCGTCGAGGAGGCCCGGTCGCGCGGCTTGAATCCCCCGCTGTTGATCCGTTTTCAGGACATCGTCCGACACCGGGTCGAGGCCATCAACCGCGCCTTCGCCGCGGCGATCGCCGACTGCGACTACCAGGGGCGCTACCGGGGGGTGTTTCCGGTGAAGGTGAACCAGCTCCGCGAGGTGGTGGAGGAGATTCTCGACGCCGGCAAGCCGTACGATTTCGGGCTGGAAGTGGGCAGCAAGCCGGAGCTGTTCGCCGGGCTGGCGCTGCAGGAGCAGGAAGGGAGCCTCATCGTCTGCAACGGCTACAAGGACGCCGCCTTCATCCGGATGGCGTTGATGGGCCTGCGGCTGGGCAAGGCGGTGATCCTGGTGGTGGAGAAGCTCGAGGAGCTGCGCCAGATTCTCGAATTGAGCCGCGAGTGCGGCGTGAAGCCGCTGCTGGGCCTGCGGGTGCGGCTGCTCAGCAAGGGCGGCGGACGTTGGGCGGACAGCGGCGGCGAGGACGCGAAGTTCGGCCTGAGCACCATCGAGCTGCTGGAGGCGGCGCGGATGCTGGAGGAGGCCGGGTTGAAGGATTCGCTCAAGCTGATCCACTTCCACATCGGCTCGCAGGTGCCGGAGATTTTGCTGGTGAAAAAGGCCGTGCAGGAGGCCGCCCGCTTCTACGCCAAGCTGTATCAAAAGGGCTTTCCCATCCAATACCTCGACGTGGGCGGCGGCCTGGGGGTGGATTACGTGGGCAGCCGCGCGCCGACGGAAAGCTCCACCAACTACAACCTCCAGGAGTACGCCAACGACGTCATCTACTACGTGGCCGGCGTGTGCAACGCGGAAAAGGTGCCCCACCCGGACATCATCTCCGAAAGCGGCCGGGCCATCGTGGCCCAGCATTGCCTGCTGGTGGTCGAGGCGTTCGCCTCCATCGCCAAAACCACCCCGCCGCCGGAGCTGCTCGAATTCGGCGACCACGAGCACGCGCTGGTCAGCGAGCTGCTCGAAATCCGCGATCAATTCCCCCACCTCAACCCGCTCGAAGCCATCCACGACGCCAGCGAACGGCGCGACGACGCCCAGGACCTGTTCACCCTCGGCATGCTGAGCCTCGAAGACAAGGCGCGCATCGAGCATCTCTACTGGGAGATCGCCGCCCGGGTGGTCCGTCATTTCAAGTCCCAACGCTACATCCCCGAGGAAATCCGGAAGCTGGAAGACAGCCTGGGCGACCAGTACCTCTGCAACTTCTCGGTCTTCCAATCCCTGCTGGACCACTGGGCGCTGGGGCAGCTCTTTCCCATCATGCCGCTGGACCGGCTCGAAGAACGCCCCACCCGCGAGGCCACGCTGGTGGACATCACCTGCGATTCCGACGGCCAGGTGCGGCAGTTCATCGAGCTGGAGGAGCCCCGCGACACCCTCCCGTTGCACGCGCTGGAGCGCAACGGCGCGGGCGAGGCCGCCCCCTACCATCTGGGCCTGTTCATGATCGGCGCCTACCAGGACATCATGGGCGACCTGCACAACCTCTTCGGCCGGGTCAACGAGGTGCACGTCTTCCTCGATCCCGACGAGGACTCCGGCTACTACCTCGAGGAAACCATCAAGGGCACCACCATCGTCGAGGCGTTGTCGGCGGTGCAGTACGATCAGAAGGAGCTCAAGCGCCAACTGCGGAGCCAGATTGATCGCGCCATCAAGGCCAACCGGCTCAAGCCCTCGGAAGGCATGCGGATGCTGGCGGATTACGAACGCCGCCTGCGGGAATACACCTACCTCGCCTTCCGTTGATTTCACCGCCGCCATGTGTTCCGACGCCCCCGCCTCCGTCCCGCCTCCCGCGTCGCCCGGCGCGCCGACGGAGCCGGAACCGCCGCGTCTTCCCCCGGCGCCGGAAACCGACTGGCCGGCCCTGGGACGGCTGACGCGCGGGCTGGCGGCGTTGTTCTGGGCGCTGCCGCTTTCGGTGATCCTCGGCGTGCAAACCGCCCAGACGCCCTTCCTCGGGCCGTTCGGGTTCTGGCCCGCCTTGGGGGCGAATCTCCTGCTGGGGTACGCGGTGTGCCAGCTCGGCCGGTTTCGTCCCGACCACCCCCGCTGGCAGGCGGCGGTCGAGCGGGCGCGGATGCTGGCGCTGGTGCTGGTGGGGTTGTCGCCCTTCCTGCACTGGTATCACCTGCTGCCCCACAACGAACATTTCCAACTGGCCGTGGTGGTCGCCGGGCTGGCCGCGCTCCTCTTCGCCGCCAACCTGTCCGACCTGTTGTGCCGCCTGACCGCCCTGCTGGACCGTCCCGACCTGCACGACGAAGCCCGCCTTTTCCACAGTGTCAACCTGCCCCCCCTGGGCGGCCTGCTGGCGCTCATGCTGGGCTGGACCGTCCTGATCCGATCGCCGCTCGGGCCGACGGCGTTTGCCGTGGTCGCCCCCTTTCTGTCCGCCTTCGGTTTCGCCATTTTGATCGTGGGGCTGCTGCCGCTGGCCCTGATCATGATCCTCGTCTGGAAGATCAAACAGGCCCTCCTCGACGCCGCCTTCAGCCCGCGCGGCTGAGTTCCCCGGGGGCAAACCTTTGTCAAACGGACGAAAACTGTGGCAGACTGGGCGCATGAACTTTGCGTCTGATTTCCGAAAAAAACTCCCCGCCGCGCTGGCCGTCGGCGCGGGAATTGCGTTGCTCGCCGCCCTCCCCGTGGCCGGGGCCGCCAGCGCCTCCTCCGTGCCCGCGCCCGTCCCCCCCGCGAACCTTCGTCCCGACGACCTCCGGGTGATGACCTTCAACCTCCGGTGTGGTCTGGCTCACGACGGGCGAAACAGCTGGCCGCACCGGAAGGAACTGCTGATTCAGACGATCCGCGATTTCCACCCCGACCTTCTGGGCACGCAGGAAGTGCTGAAATTTCAGGCGGAATTTCTGCGCGAACGGCTGCCGGAATACGCCTTCCACGGCGTGGGCCGCGAAGACGGCCGCGAGGCGGGCGAATATTCCCCGGTGATGTGGCGCCGGGCGCGGTTTGAACGGGTGGACGGCGGCCATTTCTGGCTCAGCGAAACGCCCGCCGTGCCGGGGAGCAAAAGCTGGGATTCCTCGCTCCCCCGGATGGTCTCCTGGGTGCTCCTGCGCGACCGGCGGGCCGGCGGACGCAAGCTGATCTACGCCAACACCCACTGGGACCATCGCGGCCCCCGGGCCCGCTTGGAATCGGCCCGCCTCATCCGCCGTCGCGCCGCCGGGGCCTTCCCCGGCATCCCCGGCATCCTCACCGGCGACTTCAACACCACCGAGGACCGCGCCCCCTACGCCCTCCTGGTACGCGGCGAAGGCGTTTCCGACACCCTCCGGGTGCTGGATGTGTACCGCGTGGTGCATCCCCGACCCGCCCCCGACGAAGCCACCTTCAACGGCTGGAAACCGGTGACCCGGGGACAACGCATTGACTGGATTCTCTGCACCCCTCAATTCCAGCCCCTCTGGGCGGAAATCAACCGCCGCCGCGAAGGCGACCTCTTCCCCTCGGATCACTACCCCGTGGAAGCCATCCTCCGCTGGAAACACTGAGAACCGGTCGGAAAAGCCGGATCGAGGAACCCCGCCCGCAACCCGGGGATGCGGGACGTCCTTTCTGCAGGCCGCGCCCCCCCTACGGGCGGACCGCCCCGCCTTTCCGACAGGCTTTTATCCCCACCCGGTTTTTCCGGGCGCAAAAGGGGTTGCCACCGGGGGGCAGGATGGTAGATTGCGCGCCGAACGAAAGATCAGCACCGCGCAAACAGAAGGTCCATGAGCGCCCGATTTGACGACGCCCTCCAGTTGCAGGGCTCGACGGTTTACCGCGAGTTTCTGGTGGAACTGGAAGAAATCAACCGCCACAAGTGGATCGAGTCCGAAAAGGCCGGTGAGGACATCGGTTTCGAAAAAGCCTTGATAGACTGGGTGATGAACCACCGGGCCGGCTGGCTTCGCTACCGCCAGCACGTGCGGGCCCGGCAGGCGCAACCAGCTCCCGCCTCCGCCTGAAGCCCGCTCCTGATATTCTTTCTTGATGCCTGACTCCTCCGCTGCATCCCCCGACCTGCTCCTGCCCGTTCCGGAAACCCGGACGGCCCTCGAACAACTGGCCCGCCAGGTGGTGAAAAACCACCCCACCGGCGAGAACGTCGTCCTGATCGGCATCCAGACCGGCGGCGTGCGCGTGGCCGAACAACTGGCGCCGGAGCTGGAAAAACTCTGGGGCCGGCCCGTCCCGCTCGGCCAGCTCGACGTGACCATGCACCGGGACGACCTGGACCGTCGCCTGGCGCCGCCCGTGCACCCCACCCACCTGCCTGGTGACATCGCGGACAAGGAGGTCATTCTCGTGGACGACGTGTTTTGCAGCGGCCGCACCACGCGCGCCGCCTTGGACGCGCTGCATGATTTGGGCCGCCCCCGTCGCATCCAGCTTGCCGTGCTCATCGAACGCTGCCACCAGGAGCTGCCCATCCGACCGGATTTCGTGGGCCGGCGGGTGGAAACCGCCCCTGAAGACCAGGTGGTGGTGGAACCCGGCGACCCGGAAAAACACCTGCACGTCCGGCTCGAAGCCGGCGCTCCCGCCCAACCGCCCGCGCCCTGAACGCCATGACCTGGACCCGGAAGGACCTCCTCGATCTGCAATCGCTCACCCGCAGCGAGATTCTCACCATCCTCGACACCGCCCGCCAGTTCAAGGCGGTGGGCCGGCGCAAGATCAAGAAGGTCCCCGCCCTCCGCGGCAAGACGGTCGTCAACCTCTTCGTCGAGCCCTCCACCCGCACCCGCATCAGCTTCGAGCTGGCCGAAAAACGCCTCAGCGCCGACGTCATCAACTTCACCGCCGAAGCCTCCTCGCTGCGCAAAGGCGAAACCCTCACCGACACCGCCCGCAACCTGGAGGCCCTGAACGCCGACTTCATCGTCATCCGCCACCGGGCCGCCGGCGCGCCCCACCTGCTGGGCCGCACCCTCGAGGCCCACGTGGTCAACGCCGGTGACGGCGCCCACGAGCATCCCTCCCAGGGCCTGCTGGACCTCTTCACCATCCGGGAAAAAAAAGGCTCCTTCGAAGGCCTCAAGGTGACCATCCTCGGCGACATCCTGTACAGCCGCGTGGCCCGTTCGGACATCTGGGGACTCCAGAAACTGGGCGCCCGGGTCACCCTCTGCGGCCCGCCCACGCTGGTGCCCCGCACCTTTGAGGAACTCGGCTGCCGGGTCACCCACCGGCTGGAGGAGGCCATCGCCGATGCCGACGTCATCAACCTGCTGCGCATTCAGCACGAACGTCAGCGCCGCAGCATGTTTCCCAGCCTGGGCGAATACACCGCCCTCTTCGGCATCACCGCCGAACGTCTCGCCGGGACCAAGCCGGACGCCATCGTCATGCACCCCGGCCCCATCAACCGCGGCGTGGAAGTGGATTCCGAAGTGGCCGACGGCCCGCGCTCGGTGATTCTCGAACAGGTGGCCAACGGGCTCGCGGTGCGCATGGCCATCCTCTTCCTCCTCAACGGCGGCCGCGCCCCCGAGGTCGAGGAACCCGCCCCCGAAAACGCCGTGACCGCCTGATCCCGACGCCCCGGGCCCCTTCTCCTCCCTCCGCAAGCGCGGCCGAAAGAAAAAGCGCGCCGGCGCCGCCCCCCTCCCTCCCGCAGCCCGACTGGCCAAAGGGGTCGGAACCGGCCCGCATCTGACTTTCCCCCCATGATTTCACCACGAAGGACACGAAAAAGGGGGCTCTGACCGGAGGACATACGCGTTTCTCGGATTGAGCCGGGCATTCCGCCCGGTTTCCCGAAGTGTGGAGAAATCCCAACTCCGCGTCTTTCATGGCCCCAGACATTGCGGCGCGCGTGATGCTGCGGAACCAAGCGCGAACAAAGCACGCAAACGAGATGCCGGAACCATCCTGCGGGACGCGGGTGCTCTCCAAACGCCACGTTTCGGAGAGCAAATTGCTTTCGGTGATGGGACACGGCGCGTGCCGGGACGTTCGTTTTTTTTGTCCCACTTGTGACACGGTGGCGCGACAAGGTGGCGCACCCGGGATGGGTTCCGGTTG
>CAZRPT010000181.1:0-5013 GCA_964601985.1 uncultured Verrucomicrobiota bacterium | reverse complement strand
CTCACTTTGTGCGATGAGCCAAACGACCGAACGCAATACGAACGGTGAAAACGCCTCCTTCGTTCCGTGGGGGGACGGCGCGGCGTGGGCCGAGTTGTTTGATCGTTCGGTCGAGCACGTGGTGGCGGTGGACGCCACGGGCACCCTCCGGTTCGCAAACCGGAGCTGGCACGCGGCGCTGGAGCGGGACGCCGAAACGAAGCTGCCTCACCTGCGGGAGGTGGTGCCGGTCCGCGACCTGCGCCGGTGGGAACAGTGGCTGCGCCATCCCGAATCGCTTCAGTGCGACGTGCCGGTTCAATTTTCCTGGCGGCACCCGCGGGGATGGGAGATTCCGGTCGAGGGCAACCTCAGTCCGGTGCGCGGCGCGGACGCGGCGGGCGGCGGCGTGGTGGGGTTGTTCCAGGACTTGCGCCCGTTGACGGAAGCCCGTGCCCGGTGGGAGGAAACGGAGGCGGTGCTGCGTCCGCTGATGCACTACGCCCCGATCGGCATTTTTCAAATGGACCAACGGGGGCATCTCCTTCATACGAACGCCCGCTGGCGGAAAATCGCCGGGTTGGACTACGCGCCGGAGCCCCAGGGCGTGTGGTGGCAGATGGTGGACCCCGCGGACCGCTCCACCGTCTTGATGCAATGGGAGAGCTTTCTGCGGCATGGCCACGAGTTCGTGAGCGAATTTCGGGTGCGCTCGGGCGGCCGGGGCGCGGCCTATGCGCGGGTGCGCATCGTGCAAACCCAGCCGCATGAAGCCCACGGCGTGGCCTGCATCGGCGTGGCCGAGGACATCACCGAACAAAAGCGGCTGGAGGCCGATCGCCTGGCAATGGAGACCCAGTTGCGCCAGCAGCAAAAGCTGGAGTCCATCGGCACCCTCGCCAGCGGCGTGGCCCATGAGATCAACAACCCGATGACCGGCATCATCAACTACGCCGAGATCATCCGGGAATCCCTCCCGCCGGAAAGCGACGCGGCGCGCTTCGCCGCCGAGATCATCCGGGAAGGGCAGCGCGTGAGCACCATCGTGCGCAACCTGCTCACCTTCGCCCGGCAGGAAAAACAGGAGCACGCCCCCACCGCGCCGCAGGCCATCATCGAGGACACGCTTTCGCTCATCCGCACCATCATCAAGCGCGACCATGTCCGCCTCGAAAAGGAAGTGGCCGAGGATCTGCCCCTCATCCGCTGTCAGAGCCAGCAGATCCAGCAGGTGTTGATGAACCTCCTGACCAACGGTCGCGATGCGCTGAACGCGAAATATCCCGACTACCACCCGGACAAAATCCTGCGCGTGACGGCCTCCCGCCTGCGGCGCAACGGACGGCCGTGGGTGCGGATCACGGTGGAGGATCACGGCACCGGCATCACGCCGGACGTGGCCGAGCGGATGTACGAACCGTTCTACACCACCAAGAGCGGCCAGAAAGGCACGGGCCTGGGCATGGCCATCAGCCTCGGCATCGTTCAGGCGCACCACGGCGAGCTGCGGATGGAAACCGAGCCGGGCCACTTCACCCGTTTCCACCTCGAACTCCCCGCCCTCGTGGCCTCGCCGGTTTCGCCGGCGCTTTGACCGGCCGTCGCGGTCCCCCTCCCCGCCGCGCCTTCCGTTTTCCTCCACGAGAACTTGCCGCGCGCGCCAAAAAACGCTGGACTGGGCGCATGCGAACCATGTGGAAAACCTTCTGGTGCGTGACGCTCGGCGCCCTTGCCCTGTCAGCCGGCGAAGTTGTCCCGTTGACCGAGCTGGACCTCTCCCTCATGCGCCAGGGCTGGGGCACCCCGCAAACCAACCATGCCGTCACCGGCGGCCCGTTGGTGATCGCCGGGCGCGCGTTCGAGCGCGGCGTGGGCACCCACGCCCGGAGCGCGCTGCGGCTGGATTTGGGCGGCCGGGCCGAACGGTTCCAAGCGTGGGTGGGAGTGGATGACGCGGCCGGCAACGCCAGGGCGTCGCTCCGCTTCCGGGTGCTGGCGGACGGCGCGCCCCTGTTTGATTCCGGCGTGATGCGCTGGCATCAACCCGCCCGCCGGGTGGACGTGCCGCTGGCCGGCCGCACCAACCTCCTGCTGCTGGTGACCGACGCCGGCGACGGCATCCATTACGATCACGCCGACTGGGCCGAAGCCGTCTTCCTCATGGCGAAAGGCCGCCCCCGGGCGACCGACCCGGCGGAACCCCGCGAAATCCGCACACCCCGGCCCGGGCCCGCGCCGCGCATCAACGGCCCCCGCGTGTACGGCTGCCGGCCGGGTCATCCCTTCCTCTTCCGCATCCCCACCACCGGCGAGCGGCCCCTGCGTTGGGAGGCGGAAGGGCTGCCCGACGGGGTGCATCTGGACGCCAACACCGGCCTGCTCACCGGCACGGCGCCCGCCCGGGGGGAATACCTCGTCACCCTGCGCGCCCGCAATCGCCACGGCCAGGCCGAACGAACCTTCAAGATCGTCGCCGGCGACACCCTGGCCCTGACCCCGCCGATGGGCTGGAACCACTGGTACGCCCACTACAACCGCATCACCGACGCGCTCGTCCGCCAGGCCGCCGAAAGCATGGTCCGCAGCGGGCTCGCGGACGTGGGCTACCAGTACGTCTCGATTGACGATTGCTGGATGAACGCCCCCTCCTATCCCGATCCCCTGCGCGTCGGACCGTTGCGCGACGCGGAGGGACGCATCCTGCCCAACCGCCATTTCCCGGACATGCGGGCGCTGACCGACTTCATCCACTCCTTCGGGCTCAAGGCCGGCATCTACACCTCGCCGGGGCCCCGCACCTGCGCGGGCTTTTGCGGCAGCTACCAGCACGAGGCGCAGGACGCCGCCACCTTCGCGGAGTGGGGCTTTGACCTGCTCAAATACGACTGGTGCTCCTACCGCAAAGTGGCCACCGGCGAGGGCCTCGAACGCCTGCAAAAACCCTACCGCCTCATGGGCCGGCTGCTGCGCGAACAACCGCGCGACATCGTGCTCAACCTCTGCCAATACGGCATGGGCGAAGTGTGGAAATGGGGCGCGGAAGTGGGCGGCCAGAGCTGGCGCACCGCCGGCGATCTGGGCTTCGAGCTGAACCGCATCTTCGCCGTGGCGCTCAAAAACATCGAGCACCGCCAGTGGAACGGCCCCGGCTCCTGGAACGACCCCGATTACCTCCAGATCGGTTACATCGGCCGGGCGCGCGGCATGGGCGAGCCGGAGCCCTGTCCGCTGACCCCCAACGAGCAATACGCCTACATGTCCCTCTGGTGCCTCATGGCCGCGCCGCTTTTTTACAGCGGCGACATGAGCCGGCTCGACGAATTCACCCTGAACGTCCTCGGCAATCCGGAACTGATCGAGGTCAACCAGGATCCCCTCGGTCAGTGCGCGCGGGCGATCCGGACCGGCCCCGACACCTTCCTGCTGGTCAAGGATCTGGCCGCAGGCGGGCAGGCGATCGGCCTCTTCAATCGCGGCGAATTTCCGGTGGACATCACCGTCCGCTGGGCGGACCTCGGCCTCGCCGCGCGGCAACAGGTGCGCGACCTCTGGCGGCAACGCGACCTGGGCGTGGTGGAAACCGCCTTCACCCGCCGCGTGGGCCGGCGCGACGGCGAAGTCATCCGCATCCGGCCGGCGCCCGCCGAGTAAACTCCGCAAATCCCGCGAACTTCGAGCGGGAGGCCGCGAACTTCACGGGGGGCGCGGGTTTTCCCGCCCGTTGCGGCGTGGATTTCCCCTCCGCCGGATTTTCCGTTCCGCGGGCGGGTCTTGTCATCACGCCGGCCAGACCGCCCGAATCCGGCGCAGGGCTTCGGCGATGTCGGCCGCGGAGAGGTGCAGGTGGGTCACCGCGCGAATTCGGCGCGGCCCCACCGCCAGCACCCGCACGCCTGCCTGGTCAAACCGCTTGGCCACTTCGTCGGCGGGGCGGTCGGTGAGGTCGAACATCAGGATGTTCGACTCGACGGACGCGGGGTCCGCCTCGATGCCCGGCAGCGCGGCCAGTCCTTCGGCGAGCCGGCGGGCATGGGCGTGATCCTCCGCCAGGCGCGCGCGGTGATGTTCGACCGCGTGCAACGCCGCCGCCGCCAGCACGCCCGCCTGGCGCAGGCCGCCACCGAACATCTTGCGAAACCGGCGCGCCCGTTGGATGAACTTGTGCCCCCCGACCAGCGCCGAACCCACCGGCGCGCCGAGCCCTTTCGAGAAACAGACGCTCACCGAATCGAAATGGCGGGCGTACTCCCGCTCCGGCACGCCCGCCGCCACGGCGGCGTTCCACAAGCGCGCCCCGTCAAGGTGCCGGCGCAATCCGTGGCGCGCCGCCGTTTCCGCGACTTCCGCCACCTGGGTCAGCGGCCAGACGGCGCCGCCGCCCCGGTTGGTGGTGTTTTCGATGACCACCAGTTTGGGGACCGGAAAATGCAGGTTGCGCGGACGGAGCGCCGCTTCCAGTTGCGCGGCGGTGAACCGACCCCGTTCGCCGGCGAGATAACGGCACATCACCCCCGACAGCGCCGCCGGGGCGCCCGCTTCGTAATAGGCCACGTGCGCCGAGCCTTCGAGCAGCACTTCGTCGCCCGGCTCGGTGTGGGCGCGGACGGCCACCTGATTGCTCATCGTGCCCGAAGGCATGAACACCGCCGCCTCGTGCCCCAGCAGCGTCGCCACCCGGGCTTCGAGCCGGCGCACGGTGGGGTCCTCGCCGAACACGTCGTCGCCCACCTCCGCCCGGGCCATCGCCTCGCGCATGGCCGGCGTGGGTTGGGTGAGCGTGTCACTGCGCAGGTCAATCGGGACGTTGCTGTCTTTCCTCATGCCACACCCAGTGAAACGCCGTTCTCCCTTCGGGGCCAGTTCATACCCTCGCCGAAGTTCCTTCGGCGCCCGGCAACCGGAGCGGGTCCGTTCGACGGCCCGTTTCGGGCGGCGACCCGATGATTTTTTCCGGCCCGCCGCCCTGGGGGTTCGGGATGTTGCTTTCCCGCTTTGGCGGACGGGGAGTCCGCGCTACGCTCCCGGCATGACAAC
>CAZRPT010000180.1:0-14890 GCA_964601985.1 uncultured Verrucomicrobiota bacterium | reverse complement strand
CATGGTGGCGAAGAGTTGGGCGGGATCAATCGGCTTGGCGATGTGATCGTTCATGCCGGCTTCGAGGGCCTTCTCACGGTCGCCGGCCATGGCGTTGGCGGTCATGGCCACGATGGGCAGGTCCGCGGTTTCCGGATGGGCACGGATGGCGCGGGTGGCTTCGTAGCCGTCCATCTCGGGCATCTGGATGTCCATGAGCACGCCGTCGAAGCGCTCGCTGGTGGCCAGCTCGACGGCCTGTTTTCCGTTGACCGCCAGGGTGACCTCGACCCCCACGCCGCGCAGGATTTCGGTGGCCACTTCCTGGTTGATCTCGTTGTCCTCGACCAGCAGCACGTGCAGGCCCGCCAAGCCTTCGCCCCCCTCGGTGGAGAGGGGTTCGCGGCGGGGTTCTTCGGTGTGTTCCTCCACCCTGCCGAAGAGCGAGGCGATGGAGTCGAAGAGCAGCGAGCCGCTCACCGGCTTGAGCAACACGCCCAGCACGCCGGCTTCCTCGGCCTGTTCGCTGAGCTGCTCGTGACCGTAGGCGGTGACGAGCATGATCTTGGGCTGCCGCTGGAGGCGCGGGTTTTCCCGGATGGCGCGGGCGGCCTTCAAACCGTCCATGCCGGGCATCTTCCAGTCCATCAGCACGAGGGCGAACGGATCGCCCGCGGCGTCGGCGGCCTCGACCTCGGCAATGCCCTCGGGACCGGAAGCGGCCACCGCGACCTCGAAGGACATGGCTTCGAGCATCTCCTGAAGAATCTCGCGCGAGCTGGCGTTGTCGTCCACCACCAGCACCCGCAAACCGCGCAGGTCGGCGGCGGGGATGTGGCGACGTTTGGGGGCCGCGCCCGCCCGCCGGCCGAACCGGGCCGTGAACTTGAACGTGCTGCCCAGGCCGGGCTCGCTTTCCAGTTCGATGCGGCCGCCCATCATCTCGACCAAGCGCAGGCTGATGGAGAGTCCCAGCCCGGTGCCGCCGAACCGGCGGGTGGTGGAGGAATCGGCCTGCGAGAACGGCCGGAACAAACGCTCCTGCTGTTCGGGCGTCATGCCGATGCCGGTGTCGCGCACGGAAAACTCCAGCGCGACCTCGTCGTCGGTGACTTTCACCGGATGCACCGACACGACCACCTCGCCTTCCTCGGTGAACTTGACGGCATTCGAGCAGAGGTTGAGGAGGACCTGTTGCAGGCGGAGCGGGTCGCCGACCAGTTGCATCGGGGTCTCGGGCGCGACGTGGAAGAGGACCTCGAGCCCCTTCTCCTGGGCGCGCACGCCGACGAGGGTGGAGAGGTTGTGAAGGACCTCTTCGAGGTCGAAGTCAATCCGCTCCATGCTCAGCTTGCCGGCCTCGATCTTCGAGAAGTCGAGGATGTCGTTGATGATGCCGAGCAGGGAATGGGCGGCGCGTTCGAGTTTGCGGAGGTAGTCGCGTTGTTTCGGGGTGAGCTCGGTTTTGAGGACGAGGTGCGCCATGCCGATGATGGCGTTCATCGGGGTGCGGATTTCGTGGCTCATGTTGGCCAGGAAATCGCTCTTGGCGCGGGTGGCGGCCTCGGCGGCTTCCTTGGCCGCGACCAGCTCCGCCTCCATGCGCTTGAACTGGGTGATGTCCTGGACGACGCCGTACATGTGCGCCAGCTTGCCGTGCTCGTCCCGGACCGCGTGACCAATGGCCCGGACCCAGATGACGCGCCCGTCCGCCGGCCGCCGGTAGGGATAGACGCTGTCGTAGGACGGAATCTTGCCGGCCGCCGCCTGGTGGAAGTTCTCCAGGGTTCGGCGGGCGGCCTCCTCATCGGCCGCCGCGATGTTGGCGTACCATTCGTCCTTGATGTGGTAGCGGTAGTCCTCGCGCGGCGGATCGCCAAACATGGCCGCCAGCCGTTCCGAGGAGTAGTAATATTCGGAACCGTCCAACGGCACGTGCCAGTAGCCGGCGCGGGCCAGTTCGAGCGCCGTGTCGGCGAGGAAGTTCAAGCGTCGCAGTTCCTCCTGGACGCGCTTCATCTCGGTGATGTCGGTCGAAATGCCGGCCGTGGCAAACAGGCGGCCTTCGCCGTCGAGCAGCGGGAATTTCTCCGACATGAAGATGCGCCGCTCCCCCCGCACCTCGACCTCTTCCTCGGCGGAGATCACCTTCCGCTCCCGGCGGACCCGGGCGTCGTTGCGCCTGTAAACCTCCGCGAACTCGGGCGGAAAAATATCCAGGTCGGTCTTGCCGATGGCCTGTTCCCGGGGAATGCCCAGGGCCTCCACCCACTCGCGGTTGACCATCATGTAGCGGCCCTCGGCGTCCTTGACGTAGATGATGGCCTGGGAGTTGTCCATGACGGCCTGGAGCAGCTCCTGGGCTTGCCGGACTTGTTCCTCGGCCTCCTTGCGATCGCTGATGTCCACCAGCAGGCCGATGAGCCCGCCGGGTTCCCCGTTCTCCAAGCGGAACCCGTCCACCGAGTAGAGCACGGCGTGCGACCGACCGTCCTTGAACGGCAGGGTCATTTCATAGCTGCGCCGGCCGGCCGCGCGGATGACTTCGAGGTCTTCCTGCTGGAATTTCTCGCGGGCCGCGGCGGGCAGGTATTCCAAATCCAGCACCGTCTTGCCGCGCAAATCTTCGCGCCGGACCCCGAACGCCTCCTCGTAGGCGCGGTTGCAATCCACGAAGCGCGCGTCGGCGTTCTTCACGAAAATCGGGTACGGGATGGTGTCGAGCAGCGCCGCCATGAAGGCGAGCTGGTCCGCCAGGGCCCGTTGCGCCTCGCGCTGCTCGGTGATGTCGCGGAACACCACCACCGAACCCACCACCGCGCCGTGCTCGTCGCGCATCGGCGTGGCGGAGTACTCGACCGGAAAACAGGTGCCGTCCTTGCGCCAGAGGACCTCGTCGTCCTGGTAGGCCGCCACGCCGGAGGTGAAGGCGGCGTTCATCGGGCAATCCTCGACCGGGTAGGGCGAACCATCCGCGTAGGAATGGTGGATGAGTTCGTGAATCGGCTGGCCCAGGATCTCCTCGCGGGAAAAGTGCAACAGCTTGCCCGCCGCCTCGTTGAGAAAGGTCACGATGCCCTGGTCGTCGGTGCCCAAAATGCCCTCGCCCGCCGAATGGAGGATCAGCCGGGTGCGGATCTCGGCCTCCCGCAATTCCGCCTCGGCCTTCTGGCGGCGTTCGGCCATCTCGTTGATCGCCTCGACCAGCTCGTCCTGGTCGCTCCGTTTTTCGAGGCGCTGGCTGAAATCCCCGTGCGCGATGGCCGCGCACACCTGGGCCAGCTGGCGGGAGGTGGCGATCAACTGGTTGAAGCTGCGCACCAGCAGGCCGGCCTCGTCCTCGCCGGTCTTCTCCGTCTGGAGGTCCACGCGCAAGTCGCCCGCCGCCAGTCGGTTGGCCACCGCCACCACGCGGGTGATGCGTTTCGAGGTTTGCCGGGTGATCCACCACGACAACGTCCCCACCAGCAGCAACACCACCCCCAGCACCAGGCTCATGCGTTGAATCTGCGCCCGCGCCTGGCCCATGACCGCGTGCTCGTCCCGGCGAATCACCACCAGCCAGTCGCCGGTGGACACCGGCGCCGCCGCGTAATAAGAAAGCCGGCCCGAAAGCGGGTCCGGGGCCAGCGTCAGTTGCGGTTGCGGTCGGCTCTGGTAGAACGGTTCGAACAAGGCGCCATACGGGGTGTCTTGAATTTGCTTGGTGCGCAAAAGCGCCACCTCGTTGGTGGCGGCGTCGTTCGGACGCACGGTGTGGGCCACGAACCGGCCGGCGGCGCTGATCAGGAAGGCGTCCACCTGTTCCTGCCGCCGGATGCGCCAGAGAAAATTGACGATGTCGCTCAGGGCCCGGTCCACCCCCGCGATGCCCTTGAACTCGCCGTTGATGACGATCGGGTAGGTCTGCTCGACGATCATCTTGCCCACGTACACGTAGGGCTCGGTGACCTCGGGCAGCGGCTTGCCGGTCTTCAGAAACAGCTCCTTGCAGCCCTGGTAGTAGAGGCTGGTCTCCATGTCCACCAGCGGTTCCAGCGCCAGCTTGTTGTTGTCCTTTTGATCGCGGAACCAGTAGGGAATGAACCGCCCCTCCGGACTGCACGCCGCACCGAGCGCCTCGGCGGCCGGGGAACCGGCCACATAGCGGGCATCCTGGCCGTCGGCGTTCGGCTCATAGCCGAAATAGGCGCCGGTGAACTCGGGCGATTCCGCCAGCACCCGCCGCGCGAACGCGCTCGACTCCTCGCGCCGGCCGAACATGCCGTGCTCCTGGCTCCACGCCATGATCTGCGCCGCCTGCACCGCCCGGGTGTTGCCGCGCTCCACCTCGGACGCCACCCGTTCGGCCAGGATTTGCAGCCCCTGCTCGCTCTCGTGCCGCAGGCTGCCATACACCTTCATCAAGATCAGCGCGCTCAACCCCGCCAGCAGCAGGGCGGTGGGCAGCACGCCAAACAGCAGCATCCGCCCGCTCAAGGTGTGGAAGAAGGGAAGATGCACGCGCGCGGCGGCGGGGGAGGAGGAGGAACGATCCGAGACGGAGGTGGTCATGAGAATCTTGGGGGAAATGAAGTTCCGGACCGGACCTCCTCAAGGGATCGGAAACGGGGGGCCTTTTCGGACCGCGCCCGCCACGGCAACGCCGGACAATGAGCGCGGTTTCCCCCGCCCGAGACCGCCCCTCTCCCGCGCCCGGGCGACGGTCCCTTTTTTCGCGCGATGTCCATCCCGCTTTGCCGCTCGAATGATGAGCCGGTCGCCAAGCCGCAGATGTGTTGCCATGCGGAACATTCTCCCTCACAACCTCCGCCACGCAAATGCCTTTTTCCCGCCCCTTCCGCCGCGCGCCGGAGCGGACCAAGTCCGGGACCCCCACGCCCCCGCCGGAAACCGCCCGCGAAACGACCACGGACGGAGCCGTTCCGCCCCGCCCGTTTGCCGTCCCCGGAAAAAGCCGCGTCCCCGGATCAGAGCGCCGCGTCCAGCGCGGCCTTGAGTTCGCGCTTGCTTTTCAAGCCCACGATGGTCGCCTCCACCCGCCCGTCCTTGAACAGCAGCAGGGTGGGAATGCTGGTGATGTGATGCTGCGCGGCCAGCTGCTGGTTCTCGTCCACGTTCACCTTGCCGATCCGCGCGCGCCCCTCGTATTCGGCGGCCAGTTCGTCGAGCACGGGCGCGATCATCCGGCAGGGACCGCACCACTCGGCCCAGAAATCCACCAGCACCGGCTGTGTCGCTTGCAGCACCTCGGCGGTGAAATTGGTTTCGTTGAGCGTAAGCAGGTTGGAAGCCATGATCTTGTTTCGGAGGGTTGGGATGAAAAAGGCCTGCCCCGGAGGAAGGCCGGGGCAGGCGGTTCACGCGAAAAACGCTTACAGCAACAGATAAACGCGCACCACGGCCAGCACGGCCAGCACGGCGGCGGCGATGGCCAAACCGCTGTCCAGCGGACTGAGCGCGGCGGCGGCGGGCGCCACCGGGGCCGGCCGCGGCGCGGCGGCCCGGGGACGCGGCGGCGTCGGCCGGGCGGCGGCGGCGGGCTTGCCCGCGGACGCGGCGGGCGCGGATGCCGGTTTCTCGGCCGGCGCCGCCGTCTTCTTGGCGGCGGCGGGCGCGGCGGCCGCCGGGGCGGCGGCGGAAGCCACATTCGCCGAAGGCGCCGCGGGCCGCGGGATTTTGATCGTGGGAGCGGCGGTCGGCTTGGGCGGCAGGCTGATGCGCACCGTCTCTTTCTTCGGCTGAACCTTGCCACTCTCCGCGGGTTTGGGCGGCGTGGCACCTTGCGGTGTCTTGGGAGTCTCTTCTGCCATAAACGATCGGGAGCAACCTAGCGGGCCTCTCTCCGGGGTGTCAAACCCTATTTCAGCGCTTTGCGGCCCAGCTCGAAGCGACGGGGAGAACCCAAAGGCACCGGCGAAAATCGCGAAGAAAGAGCACTCTCATCGAAAGCTCTTCGATCCGCCCGCGCCCCCCAAACCTCCCTTTCGCTCCCCCGACCTTCGGCCCGCGGATTTCCTCCGGGGAACACACGCTCCCCGCGTGTGCCGAGGGGCGCCCCCGTTTCCCGCCGTCAAGCACCGGCTCCTCCTCCCGCGTTCGCGCCGCGGCGAACGCCCCCGGGGAGCCCGCGAGGACGCGGACCCCGGCACGCGAGACGCGCGCGCGCTCCCCGCGTCTCTCCCGTTCCGGGACCGAAACTTTCCGGCTCCCGACTCCTTCTTCCCGTTTGCCGGCTGAAGCCTGATCGCCGAACCCGACGCCCACGCCGGCAACCCCTTCCGCTTCAGCGCGAAGTACCGTAATGCCGAGTCGGGGCTCTACTCCCACGTTTACCGCTATTACGATCCAATCACGGAGAGATGGTTGAGGCGGGATCCGATTGGAGAAGAAGGTGGCGCAAATCTTAAAACCTTGGACGAGAACGCGCCGTCCGCACGGATCGATTATCCAGGTTTACAGTGGCACGAATCGCGCGGAACATGCGGTCCCGATGTCACGGATGCTTCGCAGGCCATCTTGGCCGCCGACCAAAACGCGCTTTTCCAAGCGGATAAGCGGCGGAAAATGGCAGCATGCACACGGATGGTGGACAAGAAAGGATGGAATATCGTTGAGCTTGCCGTCCGTGGCCAGGTTGGCAAGCTGATTCCCGGCCAGCTCGTTTCCCAGCCGGCCGCAAGCACGGGGTTGACCGGCAGGCCCGAACATTCACGCCGTGGAGCCATGCCGTGAGCCTTCCATACGCCCAACTCGTCCATGCCGCGGGACTCAACGATGTGGGCGACGGTCTGCGGCACCACGAAAGCAAATTGGCCGTCATCCGGCAGGGAGCGAGACCTCCGGCGCGCAACACCCTCTCCCATGCGAACCAGACGCGCTGGAGGCGTTGTTCTGGCCGGTCCTCAATCACTTTCAAAGCCGGTTGGGTTGTTTCGGGCGGCGCGCCGCGAAATCGCCTGGTTTGACAAGGCCTGCGTCAATTTCGCCCATCTTTTCGAACTTGCCGGTCGGGGGATTCTCCGGGTCACAGCAAGCATGCCATTCGCTGGCGGCTCTGGTCCGGCGGCTGCTTTGTGTCCCGCCGCGCTTCCTCGGCCAGACCGGGGCATGGCGCACAACTTCACCGGAGTTTTCGCCGCGAGGCCGGGGGACAGCCACCGACAGGGTATCACCCAAACCATCCCCTTCGAGATTTCCCAAATCCCAAATCCGGGGAAAACAACGCGGTTTCAAGGATTCCCGCCAATTTTGTTGGTCTATGGGATGGCTGTGAAATTTTTCATGCTCTTCAGCCCGTCCAGACGACCGCCCCGCCCCGCGAGGAGAGGAAGAGGGGGGAAGATTGATTTTTCCGGTCAAAGGTGGTTCAACGGACGACCATGATGAGATTGGGGCGCGGGCGAAAAGAACTGGCGGTTTTCGTGCTGGGCATGGCGGGCTGGCTGGCGGGCGCGCGGGCGGAGCGGTTCACCGGGCCGTGGCCCATCGGGGAGCTGACCCGGGTGCCGCCTCATGAATGGGGCGCGGGCGCGAACGGGGTTTGGGAAATCCGGTTCGAGGGACTGCCGTATCTGGGGCGAACCACCCGGGTGTTTGCTTATCTGGGCATTCCGGAGGACGCCAGCCCCGGGCATCCCGTGCCGGGTGTTCTCCTGTTGCATGGGGGCGGGCTCCATGCCGATCCGGAATGGGTGTCCTACTGGATGGAGCGCGGGTACGCCGCGATGTCCGTGGAACTCAATGGCGGCGGTCCCGGCGACCCGCCTGAAACCCTGCCTCCCCTGCTCAACGTGGACACGGTTTTCGGCCCCTTTCCGGAAGACGATTTGCGGAACGGGTGGGTTTACCATGCCGTTGCCAACGCGATGATGGCCCACTCCGTTCTGGCGGCCCAGCCGGGCGTGGACGCCTCACGGATCGGCGTCAACGGCGGCAGTTGGGGGGGCTTTCTGACATGCATCGTGGCCGGGGTGGATGAACGGGTGCGGGCCGCCGCCGCGGTGTATGGCTGCGGTTATTTATGGGAAAACAGCTACCGAAACAGCACCCTGGCGGACATGGACTGCCGGCGGTTGGCGGAGTGGCGGTCGTTGCTGGATCCGGCGGCTTATCTTCCGGGGATCTCCTGCCCCTTCCTCATGCAAAACGGGGCCCAAGATCCCTTCTTCGGCCCGTTGAGTTTTCAGCATTCCTGGGACGTGGCGGGCGGCGGGAGGAAATCGCTCGCCTTCCGTCCCCGGTTGAATCACGGAAGGTTCTGGTCCTGGCCGTGGACGGAGGTGGAGGTGAATCTGTTTCTCGATCATTGCCTTCGTGATGGTCCCGCGCCGCCGAAGGTGCGCATCGTGGAGGCCGGGGAATCCGAACTGACCTGCGCGGTGGAATCGGAACTGCCGGTGGAGGGGGTGTATTTCGCCAGCAGTGCCGACTTGGGAGCGTGGTCCCAGCGCGAGTGGACGACGCGCTTGCTGGAGGTGGATCCCGCGGAATTTCACGTCACGCTGCCTCCGGAGCGCCCGCTGGCGTTTTTCGTGATGGCCGCCGTGAAAAATGAGCGGGGGTTCAAGGGATATTTCAGCACGCCTTTCCAGATTCGCCGGGGCGGGGACAGTCCCGATTCCATTGTCGTGACGCCTCCGGTGGCGCGGGATGGGGAGTGGACGCTGGCCGGCGAACGGCCGCGGGGAACGCCCGTGGTCATAGAGGGCACCGATGACTTTTGTCACTGGGTTCGGTTGATGACGAACAATGCTCCCGGGATCGAGTTCGAGTGGCGCATGGGCGCCACTCTTCCCGGCGGGTACCGCTTTTTCCGGGCGCGAAGCTGGGAGACGGTTCGTTGAGCCGCCTTTTTCCGTCAGGGAGGGCAACGCCGGGCGTCACAAAAAAGGCATTTACCCCCTTGTCAACGGGCTTGGCGTGAGCTATGAGCGGGGAAGCTTGCCTGATGAAAACCACGAGAAATGATCGCATGCCTTCGCGCTTCCCGCTTCATCGTTTCGCCGTTCGTCGGGGACGGGCCTTTACTTTGATCGAGCTGCTGGTGGTGATTGCCATTATTGCCATCCTGGCGGGGATGCTGCTGCCGGCGCTGGCCAAGGCCAAGGAGAAGGGCCGCCAGACCGCCTGTCTGAACAACCTGCGGCAACTGGGGCTGGCCACCATCATGTACGTGGACGAGTACAACAAGTACCCCGGCTGCATCAAGGTGCCGGAGTTTTACTACATCTGGCCGTTGCGCCTGTTCAGCCAGATGGGCACCAACCGGGCCTCGTTCTGGTGCCCCTCCAACAAGCAGGATTCCCGCTGGGATACCAACGTCAACAAGACCCTGCGCCGGGGCATCAATTTCCTCATCGCCTCCCCCAACGGCACCCGCTTCAGCTACGGCTACAACGACTGGGGGGTGGGCAAGGTGACGATGAACATCGCGGAGCAGCTGGGTCTGGGGGGCGACATCAATCCGCCGCGCCAGCCCGAGATGAAGGCCAACCGCGTGCGCAGTCCCAGCGACATGATCATGCTGGCGGACAGCAAGACGGACGGGTCGTGGGACGGCAACATTGATCCCAAGGAGGCGGATCAATGGCCGGCCAAACGGCACTCGGGCAACTGTGTCGTGATGTTCGCCGACGGCCACGCCGAGGCGGCCCGCCGGCAATCGGTGGTGGATCCCCGGAACGACCAGTGGCGCCGCCGCTGGAACAACGACAACCAGCCCCACTACGAATTCAAGTGGCGGGGTGACGACGGGCGCAGCAAGGATTGAGCCGGCTTCCGCGCCCGC
Organism: uncultured Verrucomicrobiota bacterium; assembly: GCA_964601985.1. Taxonomy (GTDB): domain Bacteria; phylum Verrucomicrobiota; class Verrucomicrobiia; order Limisphaerales; family J093; genus J093. The sequence continues at coordinate 5,121 of CAZRPT010000180.1, read as the reverse complement.
TGGCCGTTTGGAAGCCTGCTTGATAAACGGCGGGTCGGGGAACCCGGCCTGCCGCGCAAAGGGCGTTTTGCCCCCTTCCTGCGGGCCGCGTGCCCCCGCGCGGCGGAAAGCCCCCCCTCGGACAGAGGCTCTTATCCGGCGCGCCGCCATTGCTCGCCCCAAGGCCGGGCGGCGGCGAGGAAACGACCGTTGAGCAGGGTGGGGCGCTGGTTGTAGCGCATCGGCTCGCCCGCGCCATCCACCACCACGCCGCCCGCGCCCAGCACGACCGCGTGGCCGGCGGCGGTGTCCCATTCCATCGTGGGACCAAAGCGGGGGTAGAGATCGGCCACCCCTTCGGCAACCCGGCAGAATTTGAGCGAGCTGCCGACGGAGATGAGCTCCCGCACGGGCAGCCCGGCCAGAAAGGTCTCCAAAGCCGGCGAGGCATGCGAACGGCTGCCCACGACGGTCAGGGGCTCACCGTCGGGCAACCGGCGGCAGCGGATCGGCGTGGGCGGGCCGTCTTCCTCCTGCCGCCAGGCGCCGGTCTCGGAACCGCCGCCATACAGGACGCGGGTGACGGGCAGATACACCAGTCCCCAGACCGGCCGGCCTTCGACGATGAGGGCGATGTTGATGGTGAACTCGCCGTTGCGGCGGATGAATTCCTTGGTGCCGTCGAGCGGGTCCACGAGCCAGAAGACGCGCCATCCCCGGCGCTCTTCGAAGGGGATGTCCGCGCCTTCCTCGGACAGCACCGGCCATTCCGGAAAACGCCCGCGCAGGCCGGCCACCAGGCATTCGTGCGAGGCGCGGTCGGCGGCGGTGAGAGGCGATTGGTCGGCCTTGGTGGTGACTTCGACCCCTTCGCGGTAATGGGCCATGACCGCTTCCCCGGCTTCACGAATGAGCCGGGCGAGATAATCGCGGGAGGAGGTGTCCAACATCAGGTCAATTCGGATTCAATGCCCTTCGGCACAAGCCGGCTGGGGGAGGGAGGAGTTTTGCATCAAGCTTCGCGGAAATGGTGGCTGCCGTTTTTACTTGCCCGCTTGGCCGACTGGAAGTCGGCGACACGGCAGACTGGGAAGTCCGCGCTACAGCACGACCGCGTTTTCCCGGCTTCATAACCTTGTTTCGAAGTTGTCATTATCTTCGCGCCCCCCCGTAGCGCAGGCTGGGAGCCTGCTGTTTCGCAGCGTGGCACGCTGCGTCGCGGCCGAAACGGAAGCACGCTTCGGCTGAACGCCGAAACCGGATCCCCTCGAAAAGAGGCGCTCTTTGAAAGGGATTGTTTCCGCGGCGGGGACATGCGGCATCGGCTCATCGCTTCCGCTCAGCCGCGAAACATCACGCCTTCGTCGCCGAGCAGGGTCTTGATTTGCTCGACGGCCCGCGGGATGTCCGTTTCGGCGGAGATGCACAGGTCGGCCTGCGCGTCGGTGGAGGGCTGGCCGTCGGCCCATACCAGCATGACGCGGTAACCGGACAGGACGGTGCGGATCAGATCGAGGTCCGCCGCGGTCAGGTCAATGGCCGTGGCGATGAGGATGAGGCCGGCGTCGAGGAAGAAGTGGGCCACTTCCGCGAAGCGGCGGAGGTGTTCGTCGCGATGCTCGGTGCGGCTGTCGCTGTCGGGGGTTTTGAGGTCGGCGTCCACCCCGTAGAGCACGCTGCCGATGCCGACGTAGTAGGTCAGCCGGCCCAGGTCGAAAAGGCGGGTTTCGAGGGCCTTGGCGAGGTCCTTTTTGCGCGAGTCGGCGGCTCCGCTGACGAGCACCAGCGTGGCGAGCTGGCAGTAACGCTCGGCCCGGGCGGCCCGTTCGATGGCGCTGCGTTCCCATTTGAGGTTGCGCTGGAGCACCTTGTCGCGCAGCCAGGATTGCTCGTCCGGCAGGCTTTCGTGGATGATGCCGCCGCCGGCGATTTCGTAATTGTCAATGAGCACGAACCGGCCGGTCTCGGCGAGGTCGGTGTGCAAATCGAGGGCGACCGCCTGTTCGCATTGAAAGACGCACTCGGCCACGTCGTGCCGGCCGATGTGGTCCGGTTGTTCGCTCGTTTCCAAGTTGGAGGCGTCAATCACCCGGGTGATGCTTTCGAGGTGGGCGCGCACCTTGGCGGTGCCCACCCGCAGGAGCACCTCGCGCCGGCGGGTCAGCGGCTCGCGGGCCAGCCAGAACACGCTGGCCCGCAGGCGGGTGGTGACGTGGGGCGGCGGTTGGTCGGCCCGGGCCGCCAGATCGCCGCGCGTGACATAGACCTGCTCGGTCACGGTGAAGCCCACCGCCTCGCCGGCGCGCTGCTCTTGCGGCAGATCGGCCTCGTTCTCGAGGGCGGGGAAGGCCTCCAGTCGGGCCACGGTGGTGCGTTTGCCGGAGGGGTAGAAGATGATCTCGTCACCCACCCGCAGCCGGCCGGTGGCGATGGTGCCGGCAATGATCCGGCGCGCGTCGCCGAACCGGGTGAATTTGTACACCCCCTGCACCGGCATCCGGAACGGCTGGTTCTCGTCCGGCAGGGCCGTTTCGAATCCGTCCAGCACCTCCAGCACGGTGGGGCCTTCATACCACGGCATGTGGGAGCCGTCGGTGGTGGCGATGTGATCGCCTTCCATGCCGGACACGGGAAGGAAAATGCGGGCCTCCAGCCCGATGTCCCGCAGGAAGGCGGCGTATTCCGCGCGGATGCGTTCGAAGACCTCCTGGCGGTAGCCGACGAGGTCCATCTTGTTGACCAGCACGGCCACCTGGCGCAGGCCGAGCATGCTCAGCAGGTAGCCGTGGCGGCGGGAGTTCTCGCGCACCCCTTCGGCGGCGTCAATGACCAGCAGCGCCGCCTCGGCCCGGGACGCGCCGGTGATCATGTTTTTCAGAAACTCGATGTGTCCCGGCGCGTCAATGATGAGGTAGTGTCGGCGGGCGCTTTGGAAAAAGACGCGGGCGGCGTCAATGGTGATGCCCTGAGCCTGCTCGTCCTTCAGGGCGTCCAGCAGAAAGGCGTATTCGAACGGTTTGCTGGTGCGTTCGCACAGGTCGCGGATTTGCTGGAGCTTGCCCTCCGGAAGGCTGTCGGTGTCGGCCAGCAGCCGGCCGATGATGGTGGATTTGCCGTGATCCACGTGGCCGACGATCACGATGTTCATCTGCTCGCCGGAGGGGGCGTTCGCGGCGGCGGGGGAGGCAGTGGAGGAGGTGGACATGGGAATCAGGTCGCGCAAACGGGAACCGGTGGGGAAGATTTACATGTAGCCTTCGCGACGGAGGGTTTCGAGACCGCCGCCGTCGTCCTTGTCCTGCGCCCGGCCGGAACGCTCGGCGATCGAAGCCAGCCGGCCGTCGCGCAGCTCGGCGATGATCTCCGCGACGTTCCGCGAGGGCGATTCAATGGGCGCCGTGCAGGGGGCGCAGCCCAGCGAGCGGTAGCGTTTGCCGTCGCCCTGGTTGTAGTAGAGCGAGACGGTGGGGATGTTCTCCTGATGGATGTATTCCCAGATGTTGAGCTCGGTCCAATCCAGCAGGGGATGCACCCGCACATGCGTGCCGGGGGCGAAATCGGTCTTGTAAAAGCTCCAGAACTCCGGCGGCTGGTCGGCGATGTCCCAATTGGCCGCGCGGTTGCGGGCGGAAAAGTACCGCTCCTTCGAGCGCGAGCCCTCCTCGTCCGCCCGCACGCCCACGATGACGCCGGTGTAGGGCTCGGTGTTCCGGTCGCGCTCGTAGCGGCCGGTTTCGTGGCTGAACCGATACCGCGGCCAGGAACCGTCAAGCGTGTGCACCAGGGCGGTGGTTTTGAGGTTCCGGCAGCAGGTAAGCCGGTCCACCTTGCCGTCCGGGAACGTCTCTTTCGCGTCGAGGGCCTGCCGGTTTTCGCCCACCACCATGGTCAGGCCCCATTCGCGGGTGAGCCGGTCCCGGTAGGCGATCATCTCCGGGATTTTGAAATGGGTGTCAATGTGCACCAGCGGAAAGGGCACGTGCCCGTAAAAGGCCTTCCGGGCCAGCCACAGCAACACCGTGCTGTCCTTGCCGATGGACCACAGCATGGCGAGGTTTTTGAAGCTGGCGTAGGCCTCGCGCAGGATGTGCACGGAGATGTGTTCCAGTCGTTTCAGGTGCGGATAGCGCATGGCAGACAAAAGCCACCCGAATGGGGGCGCTTCAAATCATCGGGGGGTTCGAGGGAAAATCGCAAGCAATCTTGTCGAGGTGTTGGAGCACTTGACGAATGCCTTCTTCCACCGTGCATTGCGCCGTATCCACCACCAACTCCGGATGTTCCGGCGGTTCATAAGGGCTGGAAATACCGGTGAAGTGGGAAATCTCGCCAGACCGGGCGCGTTGGTACAGATGTTTGGGATCCCGCGCCTCACAAACGGCCAGATCACACTTCACGTAAACTTCCTGAAACTCGCCCGGCTCCAGCAGTTCGCGCACCCGTTGGCGATCCGCGCGAAACGGCGAAATGAACGCCGCCAGCACGATGACTCCCGCATCCACGAACAACCGGGCCACCTCCCCCACCCGGCGGATGTTTTCCCGGCGATCCGCCTCGCTGAACCCGAGGTCGCCGTTCAGGCCGTGGCGCACGTTGTCGCCATCCAGCACGTAGGCCTGCCATCCCCGTTGAAACAGGCGTTCATGCACCCCGTGGGCCAGGGTGGATTTGCCGGATCCCGAAAGGCCGGTGAACCACAGCACCAGCGAGGGATGGCCGTTGCGGCGGCGGTAATCCGCCTTCCGCACCGTTCCCTGATGCCAGACGATGTTTTGACGCGCGTTCATGTTCGCTTTGCGGACGGCCCCGGCGCGTCCGCCCCGAAAAAATAGCGCAATTCCTCTGCTTGTTCGCGGCTTTTCCGCTTCCGCGATCTTTGCGCGGCAATTTTTGTTTCCCCGGTTTTCCGGACGTTCCGCGGCGGGAAAGATTTGACACTCTCCGACCCGGGCGACAGGTTGATGCCTCATCGTTTGATTATGTGGTTGAATCGTTTGCATCTTTCTTCCCGGACACGCGTTTTGCTCCGGTGGTTTGGCCCGGCGCTGATGAGCGGCTGGCTGGTTGCCGGAAACCCGGCGGATCCCGACTTCGAATTGCAGGAGTTCAAGGTGGACCCGTCGGTCCAACTGCCCACCGCCT
>CAZRPT010000179.1:0-8015 GCA_964601985.1 uncultured Verrucomicrobiota bacterium | reverse complement strand
TGGGCCGCGCGCTGCCGCACATCTTCGACACGCTGGGCTGCCGCATCCTGCACCTGCTGCCGGTGCATCCCACTCCGACGGTGTTCGCGCGATTCGGCCGGTTCGGGAGCCCGTACGCCTGCGAGGATTTGCTGGCGGTGGACCCGGCCCTGATCGAGTTCGACCGGCGCACCACCGGCTTGGATCAATTCCGCGAGCTGGCCCGGGGGGTGCATGAGCGGGGCGGGCGGCTGTTTCTGGACATCGTCATCAACCACACCGGCTGGGGCTCGACCTTGTGGGAGAACCGCCCGGACTGGTTCGTGCGCAACCCGGACGGCACCTTCCACAGCCCCGGCGCGTGGGGCAACACGTGGGAGGACCTGGTCGAGCTGCGGCACGATCACCCGGAATTGCGGCGCTACATTGCCGACGCCCTGCTCGAGTGGTGTCGGCGCGGCGTGGACGGCTTCCGGTGCGACGCCGGTTACATGGTGCCGGTGGACGTGTGGCGTTACATCGTGGCGCGGGTGCGACAGGAGTTTCCCGACACGGTGTTCCTGCTCGAAGGGCTGGGCGGTTCGTGGGAGGCCACCGAGACCCTGCTCACCCGGGGCAACCTGCAATGGGCCTATTCCGAGCTGTTCCAGAATTACTCGGGCGGCGAGGTGGCGCGGTATTTGGATTACGCCCTCGAACGCAGCCGCCACAGCGGCCTCTACGTCCACTACAGCGAAACCCACGACAACCCGCGGCTGGCGGCGAAAGGGCGGGCGTGGTCGCTGTTGCGAAACCGGCTGTGCGCGCTGGCCAGCGTGAGCGGCGGGTTCGGGTTCACCTGCGGCGTGGAATGGCTGGCGGCGGAGAAGATTGACGTGCATTCGCGGCGCGGCCTTTCGTGGGGCAACGAGGACCACCTCCTGCCCGAGCTGGGCCGGCTCAACCGCCTGCTGGCCGGGCATCCCGCCTTTTTCGACGGCGCCCGGATCACCCGCCTGAGCGGCGAAGACGCCCCGGTGCTGGCCCTGCTGCGGGTGTCGGCCGGCGGCGAGGACGCCGTGTTGGCGCTGGTGAACACCGACGTGGCAGCGGCGCAAACGGCGGTGGTCCCCGTGGCGCCCCTGCGCGAGGCCGGCCTGCTCGGTCCGGAAAAGGAACCGCCGTCCTGGGTGGATTTGCTGGGGCAGGACGCGCCGGAAGCGCCCGCTCCAACGGGCGATTCGCTCGAAATCCCGCTGGCCGGCGGCGCGGCGTTTTGTCTGGCCGCCCGCGCGGAACCGCGGGGGCTGGCGGGGGCGGCGTATCGTCGGCGCAAGGCCCGCGAGGCGTTCGCCCTGCAAGCGCTGAGCCGGCTGCTGCCGGTCGAGTCGCTGGCGGCGTTGGACTTGGGCGGGTTGGCGGCCTGGGTGGAACGCGATCCGGCGGACTTCCTCGCCGCCGTCGCGCGAGCGGGGGAGATGTTTCCGGACCAGTCCGCCGAAACCCGCCAATCCGGCAGCTCGGCTTGCCCAACCGCCAAACAGCCGGCTGAAAGCCGGCGCGACCCGGCGGCGGAAGTGGCCGCTCGTCTGAAACCGGAGGCCGCGGCCTATCCGGCGGTGATTCGCTGGCAGACGCCGGACGAACGACGCGTCGTGCCCTGGCCGCCGGGGCACTGGCTGTTGATCGAACACGACGCGCCGTTCCGCGCCACCCTGCGGCCGGGCAACGGCGGTCGGGCGGAGCACGCGGAATCGCTGCCGGTGGCGGACGGCCACGTGGCGGCGTTCTGGCCGGGAGCGGATTGGGGCGGCACGGAGGCGCGGCTCGAACTGGAATGCTACGGCGAGGGGCCGGACCGGGCGGGCGGACGGCTGCGCTGCCTGCGCCCGAATCCCGGGGCGCCGCCTCCGGAAGCGGCATTGCCGGAGCGGGTGCTGCTCACCAACGGCCGCGGCGGCATGGCCCGGCTGGCGGTGGATTTCGGCGCCATCACCTCGAAATACGACTGCCTGCTGGGCGCCAACCTGCATCCGCGGGTCCCGGTGGACCGGCACATCTTCGTCAAACGCGCCCGGGTCTGGGTGGACGCCGACGGTTTTTTGTCGCCGCTCAACCGCGACAATCTCGCGGCCTTCTCCGCCGGCCCGCCCGCGCATTGGCGGTTCCGGGCGCACGCGGGCGACGGCCGCACCGCGGAGATCGAGATTCGGGCCGAGATGCTCCCCGACCGCAACACCACCGTGCTGCGCTTTCATCGGCCGCAACGGCACGGGGGCGGCGGCACGCGGGATTTGCCGCCGGAGGCGGACGTGCGCCTGACCGTGCGGCTCGATCTCGAGGACCGCAACTTTCATCAGGAAACGAAGCACAATCCGGCCGCGGACGCTCATTTCCGGGAACATGTCCGCCCGTTGGACGACGCGGTCGGGTTCGCCTTCCGGCCCGCGCCGGAGCGGTCGTTGCGGGTGGTCTGTGACGCGGGCCGTTACCACCCGCAACCGGAGTGGTGCGACCACATCCCCCATCCCGTCGAGCAAAGCCGCGGTCAGGAAGGCAGCGGCGACGCCTACAGCCCCGGCTGGTTCGAAATCCCCATGCCCGGCGGGGCCACGGTGACGCTGACGATGGAAGTGCCCGAGGCGGCCGGGGGAGCGAAGGACCAAAAGACCGAAGGGCGGGCGAAAAACGCGTCGGCGGAGCGCCCGGCTCCGCTGGCGGCGGCGACGGTGGGAACGGAAGACCCGTTCGCGGCGGCCCTGGCGGCGGCGTGTCGGGCCTTCCTGGCGCGGCGCGACGACGGCTGGACGGTCATCGCCGGCTATCCGTGGTTCCTCGACTGGGGACGGGACACCTTGATTTGCGCGCGCGGGCTGCTGGCGGCGGGCTGGCGGCGGGAGGTGCGGGCGCTGCTCGACGTGTTCGGGCGGTTCGAGGAAAACGGCACCCTGCCCAACGCCATCCACGGCGAAGACGCCGCCAACCGGGACACTTCCGACGCGCCGTTGTGGTACGGCGTGGTGGCCGAGGAGCTGGCGGCGGAACAGGACGACCCGGCGGCGTTTTACCGCGCGCCGGTGGCGCCCGGCGGACGGGCGTTGGGCGAGGTGCTGCGGGCGATTGCCGTCGGTTACCTGCGCGGCACCCCCAACGGCATCCGGGTGGACCCCGAATCCGGCCTGGTCTGGAGCCCGCCCCATTTCACCTGGATGGACACCAACCATCCCGCCGGCACGCCCCGCGAAGGGTATCCGATCGAGATTCAGGCGTTGTGGATCCGGCTGTTGCGGCAACTGGCGCGGATCGGCGCGGCGCCCTTGGCCGAACCGTGGGAGACCGTGGCGGATCGCGCGCGGGCGGCGATGGAGCGGTTGTTCTGGCTGGACGGCCCGGGCTGGTTCGCGGACGTGCTGCTGGCCCCGGCGGGCCGGGCCGCCACCGACGCGCAACCGCAGGACGCCCTGCGGAGCAACGCCCTGCTGCCGGTGGCATTGGGACTGATCGCCGGCGAGCGGGCCCGGCGCACGGTGACGGCCGCCCGGCGGTGGCTGGTCGTGCCCGGCGCGTTGCGGTCGCTGGCGCCGCTGCGGGTCAACCCGCCGCTGCCGGTCCACGCGGCGGACGGACGCTTGCTGAACGATCCCGAGCACCCCTACTGGGGCCGCTACGAAGGCGACGAGGACACCCGGCGCAAACCGGCCTACCACAACGGCACGGCGTGGACGTGGACTTTCCCGGTGTTTTGCGAGGCCCTGGCCCGGGCGTGGGACTTCGCGCCGCCCGCCGTGGCCGCCGCGCGCGCTTTTCTGGGCGGCATGGACCGGTTGCTGGCCGAAGGGTGCGCGGGGCAGTTGCCGGAGATCGTGGACGGTGACGCGCCCCACCTCCAGCGCGGCTGTGACGCCCAGGCATGGGGCGCCACCGAGGCCCTGCGGGTGTGGCGGTTGTTGGGAGAAAAAACCGGACCATCGGGGCGCGGGTAGCGGTTGATCCGGCGCCGCGAAGGCGTACCTTGCCCCGATGCGCGCGCGGATGCTCATGGGGGTTTTGGGCGGTTTGCTGGCCGGCGGATGCGGTGGCCGCATGGACGCCGACGAGGAACGAAACAACGTGGACGATTATACCCGAGCGCGCCACCGGATGGTGGCGGAGCAGCTGATCGGGCCGGGCCGCAACATTACCCACGCGGGGGTGCTGGCCGCGATGCGCGAGGTGCCCCGGCACGAATTCATGCCCCCCGAGTGGCGTCGCCAGGCGTACGACGACCACCCGCTGCCCATCGGCCACGGCCAGACGATTTCCCAGCCCTACATCGTGGCCTTCATGACCGAGCAGCTCGCGCCCCGCCCCACGGATCGGGTGCTCGAAATCGGCACCGGCTCGGGCTATCAGGCGGCGGTGTTGAGCCGGCTGGTGGAGGCGGTGTACACGATCGAGATCGTCCCGCCGCTGGGCCGGCGGGCGCGGGAAACCCTGACCCGGCTGGGTTGCACGAACGTCTTCGTCAAGATCGGCGATGGTTACCAGGGCTGGCCGGAGAAGGCGCCGTTTGACGCCATCATCGTAACCTGCGCGCCGGAACGCATTCCCCGGCCGCTCGTCGAGCAGCTCAAGGAGGGCGGACGGATGATCATCCCGGTGGGACGCGGCGTCCAGGAACTGGTGCTGCTGCGGAAGCGCGAAGGACGCGTCGAACAACGGGCCGTGCTGCCGGTGCGGTTTGTGCCGATGACCGGCCGGGCGGAGCGCGTCGGGGCAGAATGACGCGCCATTTCACGCGCTTTTTCTCGGCTTTCCCGGGCGGGCGTCCCCTCCTTTTCAAGTTTTCCAGCCGGGTGTGCCCTGAAAAGTCCTCCCTGAAAACGCGACAAAAGGCGCATTTTCTTTGCATTTTGTCCAACAAACGGCGTAGATTGCGCCCGCGCGTGATGTCCGATGGTGTAACGGTAGCACAGAGGCCTTTGGAGCCTTTAGTCCAGGTTCGAATCCTGGTCGGACAGCCATCCGGCGGGCGACGAAACTGTCGAACTGGTTCCACGCGAAGAACATGGCAACGGTAGCCGAACAACTGAAAGCCGCGCGAACGGCTCAACGACTTTCCCTCCAGCGGGTGGCCGAAGTCACCCGCATGCGGGTGGAGCATGTCCAGGCCATCGAGTCCGGCAACTACGACGAGTTCGTGGCGCCGGTGTACCTGCGTGGTTTCGTCCGGGCCTACGCGCGCTTCGTCCGACTGGATGAGCGGGCCGTCTTGGAGCAGTTGGACCGGGAATTGGGCCGGGAAGCGAAGCCGGAGGAGGTGGCTCCCGCGCCCTCCGTGGCGGAGAAACCGTCGAAACCGGAGTGGTCGTGGCTCCGTGATTTCCGCTGGCGGACCATCGTTCCGGTTTTCGGCGGGATGGTGATCGCGGTGGTCGCTTATTTCATGCTGCGGTCTCCGAATGGTTCCGTGCCGGCCGGGCAGGGAGGTTTTCCGCCCGCGCTTTACCCCAACCCTGAAATCGCGGCCAGCGATGTCCTTCCGCTGCCCCCCCTCCCCCCGTCCGCCGAGTAGCCGCCGACATCGAACGTGGACGCCTCCTCCGAACTCGTGCCGTTTTTCGCCTCCAGCAGGAAGTTTTCCCCGCCCGCCAATGCGGCAAAAGGGGCGCCGCCGCGGGCTTTTTCCGGAGTTGGCGCTTGTCAGAGCGCAACCCGATGCGCGAGACTGGCTTCATTGATCGGCTTTAAAGGCAAACCAATGATGAAAAATCCGGACCCGGACCGGGCGGCGCTTGGAATGCGCGCCGGCAAAACGGGAACCTTTTCCTCGGGAAGGCGTGTTCCGGCCTTTTGGTGTCGAAAAAACAGCCGCCGGTGGGTGGTGGGATTCGGAATGCTGGGGCTGGCGCTGCTTGCGAATTTCCCGGGAGAGGCGTTCGAAGCGCGCGATCTGCTGGCGTTCAAGGCGGGTCCCGTGGTGATTCACACAAAGCTTGGTGTTTCCGAGCAGTACAGTGACAACATCACCTACACGAGCGGAGACCTCGCCATCTTCCCCAAGGAGGATGATTTCATCACCATCATCAACCCGGGATTTGAAGCCACCTTGGGAGATGCCCAGGCGGGGAAGGTGTTCACGCTGGGATATTCGTTCAGCTCCCTGCTGTACGCGCAACACAGCCGTTTCAACGCCACGGACCACGAGATCAACCTTTCCGCCACCTTTACGGGAAACCGGTTGAAATCCACCACTTCGGGCCACGTGGGGTTTTTGTCCACCATTCTGAATGGGCAGGAACGATTTTCCCAGGGCATCCTCCTGCCTTCGGGTAAAGTGGATCGAATACCCTACGGGTTTTCCAGCCAGTTGGCCTACAGCATGAGCGCCAAAGTGGATGCTTACTTGCGAGGGAGTTTTGACGGCACGCGATACCCGGACAGCAGACGCTTTTACAATGAGGACAACTGGCGGGTGGCACTGGGGGGGACATACGCCGTGGGGCCCAAGTGGCGGTTTTTGACGGAGGGGTATTACGGACAGACTATCTACGATTCCTCCTCCACCTTTCGCCGCAATCGGCCCAACTGGGATCGATTGGGAGGCAATATCGGTTTTACGACCGATGTTACGGAGCGGCTTAGCGGCACCGCCAAAGTCGGTTACGAGTATTGGGACCGTGACGTGGAGGACGGCAGCACCTTCACCGCCAATATCAGATTGAACTATTATGTGGGGCGACGCACCTCTTTTTCACTTGATTTCAGTCGTTCAGCGCGCCAATCAGTCAGTGTTGCGGGCCAAAGCTATATTTATTACAGAGGTGGATTGGGGGTGCAATACCAATGGGGCACATCCAAACATCCTATCCTCCTCAACGCTCATGTTAACGGAGGATTTAATGACCGGGATGGGGGAGGGGAAACCTATGCGCAAGCAGGCGTAGGTGCTTCTTACATGGTGAAAACGTGGCTTCGCTTCCTGTTGGCTTACCAATTTGAGTCGCGCAATGGGAATGCTTATCTAATGCGTAATTACACGGTCAACACGATTACGCTAACCGCAGTTTTGGGTTATTAAAATTATGAGAGAGCTGCTTGTAGTTTGTTTTGCCGCGGGAACGCTGCTGATGGTTTCCGGTTGCGGCACTCCCGGGGAAAACGCTCCAACGACGATGCCGTCGGAACCATTCACGGCAAGCGATAGCGCTGATCCGTCTGGAACCGCCGAAGGCGGCGATCGCCCCATTGCCGGGGAAGATGTGTTGCAAATTACCATCGTGGGAGAGCGGAATGAACAAACCACTTTTCCGGTAACCGCCAGCGGGTATATTCAGTTTCCTTATCTGGACATGGTGAAAGTGGCGGGAATGACGGCTCCGGAAGTCAAAAGGATGCTGGAAAAGCGTTTGGTGCAAGAAGGCTATTTTACCAATCCTCAAGTGCTGGTGACGGTTGCCTATCATGAACAATACGTCAAGGTATTGGGAGCCGTGCGGCAACCTGGTCTGGTGGTCCTGAAAGGAGACCGAAAAATGGATATCTTGGACGTGATTTCCGCTGCCGGCGGGGTTACTCCTCTTGCCAAAAACGAAGTTGAGTACACTCATAATGGCGTGCTCCGGAAGATTTCCTTGGAAGATCTGAAAAAAGCCGGTCCCCGGGAACGAATCTGGGTTCATCCGGACGACATCATCGAAGTCAAAGAAGGTATTTGGTGATCGCGGTAAAATTTCTTAGGCAGTTATTCTTCAATTTGTTTCATGCAATCCTATCAAGCATATCCACAAACTGCTCCAGAAGAGCCATATGGCTACCCCGCTGCTCCCGGCGGGGGCGGCGGAGCCGGGTCTTTCAATTCCGCCACCCTGCGCTATTACTGGCATGTCTTGCTGGAGCGGCGTTGGTTGATAATCATGGCGTTGATCCTTGCCATTGGAGCCAGTGTGGCTTACGCGGTGAAGGCTCCGAGAATATTTCGCGCCAGCACCCGTCTGCAAATTGATCCTGAATCCGAAGCGCAAGTAAACTTGAGCGGATCTTATGGCGGGATGGGCCGTTTGGATTTTGAAACGTAT
>CAZRPT010000178.1:0-13757 GCA_964601985.1 uncultured Verrucomicrobiota bacterium | reverse complement strand
CCGGGCGCGGACCGGCCGGCCGTTGCAGGTGATCGTGTAAAGATCGGGCCGCTCGATCACGAGCGTCAAATCCGCCGGCACGACGCCTTCGATGGTGAAGCGGTAGCGCGCCGTAAAGCCGCTGTCGGGCGGGAAGGTTCGCGAAATCAGCTCGTCCTTGAACTGGACGGCGCTGTCCCACGGATTGCGCGCGAAGCCGTGCTGCTGCCAGATCAGCCGGTTGGCGTCGTAAAAATAGACGGACTCCCGCGACTCGGAGCCGACCACGACATCCACGTAATCGAGCGTAAGCACGTTGGGCGCGAGCCGGCGGATTTCGAGGGGGGAGGTCGCGGCCAGCGAAACCGGCTCCCCGGCTTCGACCGCGGGCGGTGACGTCAACGGCCGCTTTGCCAGAAAGAGCAGCAGGCTGCCCGCCGGGGGCAATTCGAATGACGCCGTCAACCGAACTCCGTCGGGGCGCGACGGATACGCGCGCCGTTCGCCGGTGAACAAATCCCACTGCTCGATTCCTTTCCCGACGGTCGTCACCTCACCCCGGGCCGGCGACTCCAAGCTGGTGTTCACCAGCAGCAGCAGGTCGCCGTCCGGCAACTGGCGGCGTTGATGAAAGAGGATGCCCCGTTGATCGGCCGCCGGTTCCACGCGGACCGCCTGCCGCCGCATGCGGTCGGCCAGCGTTTGAACGAGGGCGGCACGGTCCGCGGCCCGCCAATGCGCGGCCAGATCCCGGCCCGCGGAAGCGGGCGCGCCGTCCACCCGGCGGGGCGGATCGCCCAGATGCCAGACCGTCAGGCCCGTCCGCGCGGCGGACAGCAGCTCGACCGTGCGCCGGTCCAGCGTCTCGGCGCCCGCCGGCAAGACGAACACGGGATATTCCCGCCGGCCCACCCGCAGCCCGGTGACGCGCCCGTTTTGCTTCGCCACCCCGCCGAAGCGCGCGAGCACGTCCTCGCTGACCAGATCGTATTCCACCTGCGCCGCCTCCAGCGCCTTGAGCAGCGCGAAGAAATCGTCGCCGATCTCCTTCAACTTCGCGCCGTTGCCCTGGTACATCCACGCCGTGGTCGTAGGTTCGAGAACGAGGATGTGATTCACCTGCTCGCCGGCGGACAGGGCCACCGACAGGCGCGTCAGGTAATCGGCCATGACGTGGTAATCCGGCCACCACGGCTCGTGATAACTGAACGACTGCGGGTGATCGCGTTTGCGCGCGCCGCGAATCGTGATGTAGCTGAGGTGTTGGTCGAAGAAGTTCACCCCCAGCACGCCGAGCCAGTCGGCGATGCGTTTCATGTCCACGAACCGCAGGTCCCAGCCGCCCGCGCCGTAGATTTCGCAAAGCCGCCGCTCGCGTCCCATCTGGTTCGCCACGCTGGCCAGCTCGCGCACGAAGCGGAGATTGCCGAACTGCGCGTGGGTGTGCTCGGCGTATTGGTTCATCAGGCAGTCAATGCCCGGCATCTGCTGCCAGGCCGCCATCGCCATGTTGTCCGGCACCCCGACGCAATTCGGCCATTCGTGATCCCAGTAATGCCCGGTGAAGGCGAGCCCGTGGGCCTCGCACCAATCGTGATACGGTTTGGCCCAGCGCTCGACGAACAACTCGTTGAGCACGGTGAAATAGTTGTGCCGGACGCGCCGCCAGTCGCCCACTTCGAGCGTCAGGCCGGGCAGGTGTTTCAGGAGACTGTAGCCCCAGCGCTCCTCGAACCGCTCCGGCAAATCCGGGCACCACGGCAGCCCGCCGGCGGGGCGGATTTGGGGTTCGTCCGTGAAGGAGCCCAACACCCGTTTGCCGAACTGGTCGCCGATTTCGCGCCGGTAGGCCTCGTGGGTGACCCGCAGAAATTCCTCCGTGACGCCCCGCGTGAGGAGGTTCACGTAACAACGCCCGCCGTGCCACGGGGAGTTGCCGGCCCGGCGGATCTCGGCCACCACGTAGCGGCCCGCCGGCAGGGTCTTCCCGGCCTTCAGCGCCGCGGAGACGTCCGTGGCCCGGTCTCCCTCGAGGCGGTACACGGCCAGAAGCTCGTCCCGCCAGGCGGGCGGTTGGTCCCCCGTCCGCACGTGCAGCCCCATGCCGCGCGATTCCGGCATCAGCTCCGGCACCCAGCCCCCGGCGAAGCCGCTCGGGTAGGAGTTCTCGTCGTAGATCCAGATGTTCATGTCCCGCTTCGCCGCTTCGTCGAGCGCGACCTTCCACAGGTGGAACCATTCGTCGCCGAGGTAGGGCGTCATGAGACCCGGACGGGGATGGACGAACGCCTGCCGCACGTGCTGGTCGGCCAGATCATCCAACGTGCTCCGGATTTGCTCCTCGGTGAGGCGGTCGTTCCAGACCCACAACGGCGCCGAGGCGTATTGACGCGGCGGCCGGGTGAAGCGGGCGTACACGGCGGCGCGCTCTTCCGCCGGAGCGGCGGCGACCAGCCCGCCGCTCCGCGCGATCAGGGCGACCGCCAACCCGGCGTAAACGGGAGAAATGTGCATGCCCCGAGGGTGCCTGCCCGCGTTCCCCTGTCAAGCCGGCGGGAGCGACGGAAAAGCGGGGGAGATCGTCGCCCCTTTGAGGAGTGGTAAAACCTGCTTGGGAAAGTGGGCAAGGGCCTGTTGGAAAACGCCGGATTGGGGACTCCGACCTGCCACCACGGAGCATTTTGCGCCTTTTCCGAGGGGCTTTCCGCGCGGCGGAATGTCTCGTTTTTTCAGACAGGCTTTTCGAGACGTCGCGGCCTCGGATTTCGGGGGAAAGGGGCTGGGGGGCGGTTATCCTTCGGCGGGGGAGGGTGGGGATGCGGAGGGGGCCGGTTGCGTCTGTTTCGCCCGGGCGCGGAGGCGGGCGATGCGTTTTTCCATCTGGCCGCGCAGCGGGGGGAGTTCCTGAATGAGGCGCTGGCAGAGGCCGATGGCCAGATCGGTGCGCTGGAGTTTTTCAGCCAGGTCCACGGCGGCCAGGCCGGCGCGCTTCACCCAGTAGGCCTCGGGGAGTTCGCCTTCCCGGAGGTTTTTGGCGTAGAAGACGTTGAGGTAGTGGTCGAGGGCCTGGTTCAGCAGATCCGGGCGCATGGCCTCGGGCATGTGAGGGGCCTGTTTTTCGAGGGTCACCGCCAGGCCCACCTCGGCCATGCTGCGCAGGTCCACCGGCGCGGTGGAGTTCATCACCTGCCGGTAGGCGTCCGCGGCGGCCTGGTAACGGCGGGGATCCTGCGCGGCCAGTTGAAGCTGGCAATCGCCGATGCGCCCCCAGGCCAGCGGGGCCAGCGCGTTGGTGGGGAAGTGCTGGGTGACCTTCGTGTAGGCGGTGATGGCCTCGCCGAAGCTGTCGAGCGGGTTGCGGGCGCCGCCGGGGTTTTCGCTCAGGAAAGTGTCGCCGCGCAGGAGGTAGGCCTCGGCGGCCACCGAGACCGGCACCGGCGACTGGGCGGAATAGAGCGGTCCGTTGGTGATGATCCAGTCGAAGTGGTCGCGGGCGTTGCGGTAGTTCTGCCGGGCCACGGCGGCGCGCCCGGCCATGAGGCGGGCGCGGAAGGGCAGCTCACCCAGCCGGAAGGCGTTGGAGCCGCTCAGGCTGGGATCGAGGAAGTGCAGCTCCGCCTTGCCGTAATCGCCCTGGCGGAAGTAATGCTCGCCCAGCAGGTATTCCGCCAACGGCACGTTGGGGTCGTGGGCGAAGGCGCGGGCGAAATTCGAGAGCAGCACCACGCCGTTGGTGTCGTGGCCGGACTGGAGCGTGATTCGGGCGAGATCGAACGTGACCTGGGCGATGAGGTTGGTGGGCACGCCGGCGCGGTTGGTGTAGTCGGAAAGCCAGTCGCGATAGGCGCGGATGGCGGTGTCCCACTGGCGCGCGCGTTCGTAGGCGCGGGCGAGCCCCAAGCGGCCCTCCGGCACCAGCGCCGAGTTGGTGTAGCGGCGGAGGAAATCGGTGAACACGCTCTGCGCGGCCTCGGCCTGGCCCCGGCGATCGTAGGCCTGCCCCAGCAGCAGCTCGGCGCGCTGGGTGGCCTCCGCCTGGGGGGCCACTTGGAACAGCCGCTCCAAGGCGGCGGCGCTGCCCGCCAAATCCCCCGCTTTCACGCCGGATTGGACGATTTGGTAGAGCGCCTGGACGACCGTGTTGGTGGCCAGCCCTTCGAGGTCGGTGTAGTTCGTGGCCACCAGCCAGTAGTTGGTCATCGCCGCCGGAAACCGGCGCAGGCGGAACTGGCAATCCGCCCACTTGAGGCGGGCTTCGAGCTGGGAGAGCGAGTGGGGCAGTTTTTCCGCGGCGGTTTGAAAGGCGCGGGCGGCCTCGGCCCATTGGGGCGGGATGGCGCTCCAGTAGCACCAGCCGAGGTTCAACCACGCCTGTCCGGCCAGCGGGCTCCGGGGCAGGTCGCGCACGAGCCGCTCGAACTGCACCCGGGCCTGCTCCAGCAGATTGGTCCGGGGCTGGCCGGCGGCCCGGCTGGCCCGGAAGGCGGCCAGCCGCAATTCGCCCAGGGTGAGCCGCGCCAGATCGAGCAGCTCGTCCTTCGGGTATTGCCGGATGAAGCGTTCCAGGCGGGCGGCGGTTTCCTCTTTGCGTCCGGCGCTGAGCCCCAGGTCAATGAGCCGTTGCAGGGCGGACTGCCGCCACGTCCGGGGGATTTGCGGCGCGAGGTTGCGTTCGTAGGCGGTCACCGCCGCCTCGGGTTGTTTCAACGCCTCATGAATGCGCGCCTCCAGCACGGCGGCCTGGGCCAGCAAGTCGCGCCGGACGACGTTGGTGGCCACGGTCCAGAAATTCGTGGCGTGGCTCAGGGCCAGCCTGGGATGGCCGGTGCTCAACTGCACGTTGGCCAGCAGGTAATGCCGCTGCCAGTCCAAGCCCGCCGGCAGGGGGCGCCGGGCCAGTTGTTCGAGCACCTTTTGGGCGGCGGGGAAATCCCGCTGCCGCCAGAGGGCCTCCGCCAGCAAAAGCTGGCCGCGCAGGACCCACTCGTTGTCCGGCGCCTCCTTGAGCAGCCGCTGAAACGCCCCGTCCGGCGCCTGCAACAGCTTGATGGCGCCGGGGAAATCCCCCTGTTTGAAGCGGGCGAAGGCCTGCTGATAAGCCGCCTCGAACCGCCGTTTCGATTCGGGATACCGGGTCAACAGCTCGCCGAACCCCCGCGCCGCGCCGCCCAGATCGCCCTTCTGAAACCGCGCCTGGGCCAGCCAGAACAAAAACTCGTCCGCCAGCGCGCCCGCCTCGTTCCGGTGCTGGCTCAGCACGCTGATGGCGTCGTCGGGCCGGCTCAATTCGAGGTTCGTCTGGGCGGCGATGAGGGCGACCTCGGCGGTCTTTTCGGAGCCGGGATAGCGGAGCAGAAACGCCTCCGCCTCGCGACTGGCCAGCTCGGAGATGCCGTCCTCGAACAGCTTGACCACCACCTCGTAGGCGCGGTTTTCCCACGGCGTGGCGGCCGTCGCCCGGAACCCGAACCCGCCGGCGCCCCCCAGCCAGCCGAGCAGCAGCAGCAACGTCCACGCGCGCCCCGCCCCGCGCCGGCGAAGGCGCGACGCCGGGGCCGAAACGCCGGCCCGTTTTCCGGTGGAATGCCTCATGATTTCTTCCGCCCGCGCCCGGCGTTCGTGGCGCCCGGCGGGGCACGCGGCACAGCGTGCCACGCGCGGCGGCGGCGCTTCAACGAGAATGCGCCC
Organism: uncultured Verrucomicrobiota bacterium; assembly: GCA_964601985.1. Taxonomy (GTDB): domain Bacteria; phylum Verrucomicrobiota; class Verrucomicrobiia; order Limisphaerales; family J093; genus J093. The sequence continues at coordinate 8,090 of CAZRPT010000178.1, read as the reverse complement.
GTCGGGGGGGGCGGTCGCGGGTGGGGTGGCGGGGTTCGCCGCGACGGGAGGCGGCGGCGAAAAGCGGGAATCGGGAAGGACGGCGGGCGCGGGGCGCGGAAAAACCTTGTCAGCCGCCATTGCCGTTGTTTACGGGTGGCCGGGGCGCCGGGCATTCCGGGAAACCGCGGCGCTCCGAATCGCCCGACATGATGCCATCCTCGAACCAGCCTCACGAATCCACCGTCTTCCGCCGGATCCGGCGGAGCGGCGGCGGCTGGGCGGCGTGGCTGGCGGCGGCGGCGTTGCTCCGAAGCGGGCCGGCGGCGGCCCAGATTGATCCTCATCTCCGGCGGGTGGTGCAAACGGGGTACACGTTGCCGCTGCACGAGTACGGCCCCATTGCGGCGTATGCGTTCTACTATCACAATCGCCCCGATTTTCCGCGCACCAATCAGACGCTCCGGCTGGCGTTGTCGCCGGTGTACGTGGACGGCGAGCTGGGGTTTCGCGAGCTGATCGGGCCGCAGACCGATTTCGCGGTCGGTCTGGCGGGAGGCGGGTTCGCCGACAGTTACGCCGAGCTGCGGCGGGGCAATTTTTTCACGGGGGAATCCTTCGTGGGGCACGGATTCGAGGGATCCGCCAGCGTGTATCACCGGTTCAATCCGGAACGGCGGCTGCCCGTTTTCGGCATTCTCCGCGCCTCGATGCACCAGGCGTTCTACGCGAAAAACGACGACACGGCTTCGACGTTTCACGTGCCCGACGACCAGCCGGATTTCCGGCTGCGGGTGGGCGTGCAGGCGGGCGGGCGGGCCCCCTACCTGGTTCCGCGGCTGGCGGGCGAGCTGAAGGTGGTTTACGACTACGAGCACCGGTTCAACGCCGGTCCCTACGGTTTCAACGGCGACCGCTGGTTGAACGCGGACACGCATCGCTATTGGGGGCGGGCGTTGCTGGCGTACACGTTTCCCCAGACGGAACATCAGTTTGAGGTCAGCCTCACCGCCGGCGGGAGCGTCAACGCCGACCGCTTTTCCATGTACCAGCTCGGGGGCAGCCTGCCGTTCATCAGCGAGGTGCCGTTGTATCTGCCGGGGTATCATCTCGATGAAATCAGCGCCGACCGGTTCGCGCTGTTCGCCGGCAGTTACGTGCTGCCCTTGTGGCGGGAGAGCTGCTGGGCGTTGACCGCCTACGGGGCCGCCGGGTGGGTGGATTATCATTCCGGGTTCGAGCAGGCCGGGAATTTTCATTCCGGCGCGGGGGGCGGCATTCTCTACCGCTCCCGCTCCCGGGCGTGGTTGCTGGGCGTGACCTACGGCTACGGGTTTCAGGCCATCCGGGCGGAGGGCGGGGGGCAGTCGGTGACGTTCGTGCTGCAGTATGACGTGGACGCCGACGTGAAATTTCACCGCGCGCCGTTCTGGAAATGGAAGCCCAAGATGTTCCCCAAAATCTGGAACGGTCTGCTGGGGCGTTGACGGGACGGGCGGAAAGGAGAAGCCGGCTCGAAGGCGCGGAAAGCGGTCGCGGGAACCGGGCGGGCGGCGGGCGCGCCATTCGAGGCTTGGCGCGGGGGCGGGTTCGGGCTAAGAAGCGCCGCGTGTCTGACGCCGCGCCAACGGCCATTTCCGCCCGCACGCGATTCGCGGCGGTGTATGGTCATCCCATCCGCCATTCCGCTTCGCCGGCGATGCAAAACGCCGGGATCGCGGCGTTGGGGCTGGACTGGCGTTATCTGGCGTTCGACGTGCGGCCCGAGGAATTGAAGGCCGCCCTGGAGGGCGCGCGCGCGATGCGCTTCATCGGGCTCAATCTCACCGTTCCCCACAAGCTCCTGATGCACGATTTGGTGGACGAGCGGGACGAAACCGCCCGGACGTGGGGCGCGGTGAACACCGTCCGGTTCGAGGCGCGCGACGCCACCGGCGAATGGACCCCGCTGGGGGCGTTCGCGACCCCGCCCGAGACCGACGAAATCCTGGCGCGCGGTTTCAACACCGACGCCGACGCCATCGTGCGCGCCCTGCGCGAGGACGTGGCGGTGGAGCCGCGCGGGGCGCGGGTGCTGCTGCTGGGCGCGGGCGGCGCGGGGCGCACGGCGGCGTTGCGGCTGGCCGCCGAAGGGGTGGCGGAATTGTGGCTGGTGAACCGGACCCGCGAAAAGGCCGAGCGGGTGGCGGCGGAAATCCGCGCCCGCCATCCCGCCGTGGCGGTGGCGGTGGGATACCCCCGCGAACCGGTGGATTTGCTGCTGAACGCCACCTCGCGGGGGTTGCGCCCGGCGGACGGCTCGCCGCTGGACGAAGCCGCCTTTCCGTTGCGGGAGGCGGCGGCGGTGTACGACATGATCTACCGGCCCGCCGAGACGCCGCTGTTGCGGGCCGCCCGGGAGGCCGGTTGCCGCGCGGCCAACGGGCTCGGCATGTTGCTGTATCAGGGGACGAAGGCGCTGGAGATCTGGACGGGCCGCCCCGCGCCGGTGGCGGAGATGCGGCGGGCGCTGGAGGCCAACATTTACGGTGACACGGCGCCCTGAGCGCCGGTTTTTCGGAGCGTTTTTCTGGCATGTGGGATCCTGAACGATTCGCCGCGGTGCCGTTCCATTTTTGGTCGGCGGTCTTTTTCGTGTTCGGCGCCACGGTGGGCAGTTTTCTCAACGTGTGCATCTACCGGATGCCGCGCGAGGAAAGCCTCTTCTGGCCGCCCTCCCATTGCCCCGCCTGCGGCAAGCCGATTCCGTGGTATCTGAACCTGCCGCTCGTCGGCTGGGTGGCCTTGCGCGGAAAATGCGCCGCCTGCCGGGCGCCGATTTCGCCCCGCTACGTGCTGGTGGAGCTGCTGACCGCGCTGCTGTTTCTGGGCGCGTGGCTGGCCTTCGGGCGGCAGTCGGCGGCGCTGGCGCTGGCGAGCGCGCTGTTTCTCTCCGGCCTGGTCGTGGCCACGTTCATTGATTTCGAGCACTTCATCATTCCCGACGAAATCACCCTGGGCGGCGCGGGGGCCGGCTTTCTCCTGTCGTTCGTGGTCCCGGAATTGCACCACACCGCCTCGCCCGTGGTCGCGGCGCAGCGCAGCCTCGTGGGGGCGCTGGCGGGCTGGGCGGTGATGTACGGCGTGCTGCGGCTGGGCAAGTTGCTGTTCGGCCGGGAGCGCATCCGGCTCGAACCCGGCACGCGCGTCTTTTTCGGCGAGACCGGCCTCGTCCTGCCGGACCGGGAAATCCCCTACGACGACCTGCTGTATCGCGAGCAGGACGTCATCCAGTTCGAGGCGGAACGGGTCGAGCTGGCGGACCGCTGCTACCGGGACGTGTCCGTGCGGCTGAGCCGGACCGCGCTGGAAATCGGCGAAGACCGCTTCGCCCCCGAACAAACCCCCTTTCTGGAGGCGGTGACCGACCAGCTCAACCTGCCGCGCGAGGCGATGGGCCTGGGCGACGTGAAGTTCATGACCGCCATCGGCGCGTTCCTGGGCTGGGACGGGGCGTTGTTTGCCCTGATGGCCAGCGCCGTGGTGGGCGCGGCGGTGGGCGTCCTCGCCATTCTGTCGCGGCGGCGCGAGTGGTCCAGCCGGATCCCCTACGGGCCGTATCTGGCCGTGGCGGCGGCGGTGTGGTTGTTTGCGGGGGAACGACTGGTGGCGTTCTGGCTGCGCCGCTGAGGCGGCCCCGGAAAGAGGCGATGGACACCCTGACCACTTTGGCCTTTGTCATCGGACTGCTGAGCGGCGTGCTTTCGGCGGTGCCGGTGGGGCCGATCAACGTGACGATCCTGAACGAAGGCGGGCGGCGCGGATTCCGCTGGGCCTTCATGATCGGGCTGGGCGCCACCGTGATGGAGTTTCTCTACTGCTCGGCGGGGTTCGCGGGGTTTTCCCGGCTGTTCGCCTCGCACTGGGTGGAGGCGGCGCTGCAGACGGTCAGCGTGCTGCTGCTGCTGTTTCTCGGGATCAAATACCTCCGCCTGCACGACGTGCCCCACGAAGGGCGGGCCGAGCGGGTGATCGAGGAAAAACTCCATCCGCACACGGCGTTCATGACCGGTTTCCTGCGGGCGCTGGCCAACCCGGGGGTGCTGCTGTTTTGGATCGTGGCCTCGTCGCTGTTTCTCGCGCACGGATGGATCGAAGATTCGTGGGCGGGCAAGGCGGCCTGCGTGGCCGGCGTGACCGCCGGCCTGTTTCTCTGGTTCACCGCGCTGAGCTATGCCGCCACCCACGCCCATCGCCGGCTTTCCGCCACCGGCCTCATCCGCCTCTCGCAAATCTCCGGCGCGCTCCTGCTGCTCGTGGCCGCCGGCCTTCTCGTCCGGCTCGTCCGCCTTCTGCTGCGCGGGTGATTCCCACGCCGGCAGTCCGGTCAAACGCCCCCCCTCCGACGCCGGGTCGGAGGCGCGGCCCGCCAAGGCGGGCGGCCCGTCCGCGCCGGATTCGGATCAATGCGGGATTTATGAGCGCGGGACCAGCTTGACGCAATGGCCGCCGCCGGGGGCCAGGTTCGCCTCGATGACGTCGCCGCGTCGCACGGTGATTTTCCGCACCCGATAGGCTTCGCGGTTCGTCTGGAAATGGGCGTCGGGCGCGTCTTCGTAGAGGGTGGCGCGGTAGCGGACGCCGGGCTTCAGGAAATCGAGCCGGAGCGGCAGCGCGCGGGCCTCTTCGTTGGTGGCCGAGGCCACGTACCACGTGTCGCCGGCGCGGCGCGCGGTGGTGATGAACTTCCCGATGCGCCCGTGCAGAATGCGGGTTTCGTCCCAGCGATTGGGCAGGCCGGAGAGGAAATCGAACAGGTCCGTCTTGGCTTCGTAGGATTCCGGGCAGTCCGGCAGGATGGACAGGCCGGAAAAGACGATCAGCACGCGGGCGGTTTCGGCCACGACGGTGCTCTCGACGTTGGTGAAGATGCGCGGCCGATCGCGGGCCGGGTCTTTCAGTTCGTAGAGGCCGTTGCACATGTCCAGCGGGCCGGCGAGCATGTTGACGAAGACCTGTTCGCAAAAGCCCGAGGGGCTGAAGGCGCGCAGGGCGTCGGACTGCGAATGGCAGAACTCGCGGGTGAGGTAGTTCGGCCACGCGCGGCGGTCGCCGGAAGGCGGCACCGGCCCGTCGTGAAAATCGCAGACGAGGTGATGGCGCGCGCAGGCCTCGACGATGGCCCGGGTGTCGCGCACCTTCTGCTGTCCGCGCCCCTTCATGAAGCCGTACTTGATGCCCGCCGCGCCCCATTGTTCGTAGAGGGCGAGCGTTTCCTCGAAGGGATAATGGGTGCGGGCCACGTCGTTGAAGTAAAGAACGATGCCGACGTTGCGCTCCCGCCCGTAGCGAATGAGCGCGGGCACGTCAATGGGGTCCCGCCAGTCCGGCGGCGCGGGTTTGCGGATGATGCCGGGCTTGGCGCGGTCGGGCTGGATGACGAGGTGATCGCGGCTGGTCCGGGGATCGGATTTCGGATCGAACTCGGGACCGTACCAGTTGGCGTCGAGCACCAGGTAAGGAATGCCGTGGCGTGAGGCGAAATCAATGAAGCGCCGCCAGCTCGCCATGTCCAAGCCGTAGGTGAAGCCGTCCGGGGTGCGCGCGCCCCACGCCCGCCAGTCCCACATCGCCAGGCCGGTGCGAATCCACGAGGGGGCGGCGATTTGGCACGGCGGGTTCAGGCAGTACGGGAGAGGAGCGGTGAGCAGGTCGCCGGGCGACGCGCCCACCAGCAGCGCGCGCCAGGAGGTGTGGCCGCCGGGGGCGAGCTTCGATTTCGCCAAGGTGGCGCGCAGGGCGGTGGCATCGCCTTTGACCGGCGCGAGGCTGAAGGGGGCGAGGTCGAAGATCGCGCCTTCCAGCACGGCGGCGTACCGCTCCGGGGCCAGCTCGACCACCAGCGGCGGCCGCGCGCCCTTGCCGGCCACGAAGCGTGACAACGGCTGCGGTCCGGCCGGATCGTGCTCGCCGTTGTAACACCACGCCGTGCCATCGGCGCCGAAGCGGAACTCGGTCTGCTCGCCGGTGACAAGGATCTCCTTCCCCCAGCCACCGTCCGCCGGAAACTCGTAGCGCAGGGCGACGCCGGCGTCGTACACGCGCGCCACCACCCGCCACGCGCGGGCCGGCGCGGCGGTCTCCCGCAGCGTCCAGACTCCTTCGTTGTAGTGGTTGCGATAGCGGGCGAATTTTCCCCACGTGGTTCGGACCGTCTCGCGGGTCTGGGTGGTCTGCCAGCCCACCGCCGCGACCGGCGCGGGCGCGCGGCCGTCAATCCGCATCCCGAGGGCGCCCGGACGAAGGATCGGGACGCCGTCCCGGACCACCGACCATCGCGGACGGCCGTCGGTCAGCGTCAACTTCACCGCGAGACGACCGCTCGGGCTCGACAACGCGACACACTCCGGCCCGGCGGCCCGGCTCAGTCCGGTCAGCGCCAGCGCGCCCAGCGTGAAAATCAATTGGCGGTTCATGTTGCCGGCGATTTTGCCGCTTCCCCGTGTCGAAGGGCAGGCAAAACTCCCCGTCGAGCGCGTCCCTTTTCCCGGGCGCGCCGCGGCCGGTTTCGCGAATTTCAGGCTGTTTTTTCGCGGGAACCCCCGTAGTTTGGAGGGCGTTTTATGGCTGATGTCAGACCCTTTGCCGCCCTGCGACCGAATGCCCCGCTGGCCCCGCGCATTTGCGCTCCGCCCTACGACGTGATGTCCGAAGCGGAAGCGCGGACGCGGGCCGCCCGGGATGAGTTGAGCTTCGTCCACGTCAGCCGCCCGGAGGTGAATTTTCCCGCGGAGGCGCACCCCCGCGAGGACGAGCGGCACGCGGCGGCACGAACCGCCTTGGCGCGGCTCATCCGGGAGGGGGCGCTCCGGCGGGATGAAACGCCCGCCTTTTACTGCTACCGGCAGGAAATGGCCGGGCACCGGCAGACCGGCATCGTGGCGCTGGCCTCCTGCGCGGATTACGTAAACGGCGTCATTCTCAAACACGAGCTGACCCGGGTGGAAAAGGAAACGGACCGGATGCGGCACATCGAGGCGGTGAACGCCCAGACGGGGCCGGTCTTTCTGTTCCATGAAGGCTCCGCCGCGTTGGCGGAAATCACCCGGCGCGTGACCGGTGAAACGCCGGACCTCGATTTCACGGCGGAGGACGGGGTGCGCCACACGACGTGGCGGGTGGGCGACGCCGACCTGAACCGGCAAATCCGGGCGGCCTTTGCCGCGACGCCCCGCTTGTACGTGGCCGACGGACATCACCGGAGCGCGGCGGCGGTGCGCGTCTGGGAGCAACGGGGCCGCGCGCCGGCGGCGGCGGGTTTTCTGGCGGTGATCTTCCCGGCGGCGGAGCTGCAAATCCTGCCCTACCACCGGGTGTTGCGGGACCTGAACGGACACACGCCGGAAACGGTGATCGAGCGGCTGGGAAAAACATGCGAGGCCCTGCCCGCGGGCGGCGCGGCCCCGGAGCGGCGGGGCGAATTCGGCTTCTACCTGGAGGGGCGGTGGCGGCGGTTTCGGTTTCGGCCCGATTCAGCGGCTTCCGCCGCCCCCGCCGACCAGCTCGACGTGGCCCGGTTGCAGCATTGCGTGCTGGAGCCGCTGTTCGGCATCGAAAACCCGCGCACCAGCCGGCGCATTGATTTCGTGGGCGGCATTCGCGGCATTCCGGCGCTGGAGGCGATGGTGGATTCCGGCGCGCAGGCGTGCGCGTTTGCCTTGCATCCCACCGGCATCGAGGAGCTGAAAGAAGTGGCCGACGGCGGGGACATCATGCCCCCCAAGAGCACCTGGTTCGAACCGAAACTGCGCGACGCGGTGTTCTGCCACCTCCTGGAGTAATCCCCAAAAGAAGGGACGCTTTTTTCGGAACGGGAAATCGCCGGGTGCTTGAACGCTACGCGGCAAAGTGTCGGGGGCGGGAGAAGCCTGTCCGGAAAGTGGGACGTCCCGCCGCGGGCGGGCACGCGGCCCGTGAAAGGGCGCAAAGAGGAGGAAGCCGAAGGCCCGAGGGAATTCCGAAGGCCGAAGGCCGAAAAAGGCAGGCGTTTCGGTAGCGCAGGCTTCTCAGCCTGCTGTGTCGCCGACTTCCAGTCGGCCCAGCGTTCCCCTTTGCGCGGCGGCCGCTGTTGC
>CAZRPT010000177.1:0-12143 GCA_964601985.1 uncultured Verrucomicrobiota bacterium | reverse complement strand
AGCGCCGACGGGCGGTTCCGGCTCACACTCGACACCGACGTGCGTTTTGCCACCCTCACCGGCGCCGACCAGCGCATCCGGCTCCTCGGCCCGCCGCTGCCGCTGATCATCCTGGAATTGAAATATCCGCCCGCCGCCGCGCCGGAGGCCGACCGCGTGACCACCGCCTTTCCCGCCCGCCTGACCCGCTGCTCGAAATACGTCCTCGGCCTCGACCGCCTCGCGCCTTGGTGAGTTTTCGCCGGCGGGGCCCGGGGTTCCGTTATCTCGGCGGCTGTGCGGCGGGTGGGCGGCGGTTCAGCGGGGCAGGGGACGGAGGCGGAGGTCCTTGAAACGGACGAGGATTTCCGTGCCGGGGTGGATTTGCAGAGCGATGCGTCCTTTCATCCCCACGCGATGCGCCCGGTGGGCGGCGTCATCGAGCCGGCCGGTTCCGTCGTAGTCGGCCACCGGCACGCCGTTGATGAAGGTCTGGATGCGGGTTCCCCGGCAGAGGATGCGCACGTCGTTCCAGACGTCTGCGGTATCGGCCTGATGCCAGTGCCAGCCCGGCGGGGCGTGGCGGGGTTTCGCGTTGGCCGGCGCGCCCACGTCGGGCCAGAGCCAGGCCCGGACTTCGCGTGTTTCGTCGTAGATGAAGCCGCACCGCCACGGGCCGGCGGGGTGGATGTCCACCTGTGGTCCGTCGAGCCAGTGGGTCGCGTCATCGTAGCGGCTGCGCACCTGAATGCCGCTGTTGCCTTTGACCCGGGCGAAGGTCTGCACCTTCAGGCGCAGCTCGAAGTTGTCGAACTCCCGCTCGGTCAGCAGCCAGATGTAGTTATGCCGCCGGCCCTTGCCAATTCGGGCGGTGAGGGCGCCCCGCTCGACCCGCCAGGCGTCGCGCAGCGGTGCGTCCTCCGGGCGGCATTTGACGAACCACCCGTCGAGCGTGCGTCCGTCAAACAGGCGAATCCAGGGGGCTTCCGGCGGGGAGGCGGCGGTGGCCCCCGGGGGCAGCGCCCAAAGCAGGAGGGCGAGCCAGGGACGGGTTTTCATCGTGAAGGCGGGGAGGTCGGTTTCCGGGGCGCGGCCGGGGACGCCGCTTTCGCCGGCGGGGCGGGAGCGGGTTGGGGGTCGTGGAGGGTGTTGCGCAAAATCTGGACGGACGGGCCTTGTTTTTCCCAAATCCGGAGCAGGAAGTCGGGCACCGCCTTGGGGCCGTGAACGTGCGATCCCAGGACGATGTCAATGTCCTGGTCGCCGTCAATGTCGCCCACGTCCATCACCACCCAGCGGCCGGAAATGCATTCGCGGAAGGTGCGGCACTCGAACTGCCAGTTCCCCTTGTTTTCCAGATAGACGAAGCTCTCCTTCGGGGAGTGTTCATAGTCCGGGAAATAGGAGATGGCCGCGAGGTCGAGGTCGCCGTCTTCATCGTAGTCCCGGGCCTTGGCGCCGTACACGCCGTTCATGGGGAAGAAGTACACCTGCTCCAGGAAATTGTGGCCGCGGTTCATGAAGATGCGGATGCCGTGATATTTCTTGGTGGGGCTTTCGTATTCGCCGTTGTCGCCGTTGCACACCACCACGTCCATCTGGCCGTCGTGGTTGAAGTCGGCGAACTCGAAGTAAGAATGGCCGAAGACGGGCGGCCGCTGGAATTTCATCTCGCTGGTGAAGTGGCCGTGGCCGTCGTTGTAGAGGTAGATGAGCATTTCCAGCTCCTGGGCCATGAGCACGGCCAGGTCGAGATGGCCGTCGCCGTTGAGGTCGCGGGCGTAGCAGTTCATGGCGCCGGACTGGTTGGCCAGCACGTGCTCGCGGTACTGGTCGTTGCCGAGGTTTTCGAACCAGGAGAACCGCCCGGTGAGGTTGCCGAACATGCAGAGGGCGAAGTCGTCGCGCCCGTCCTCGTTGAAATCGCCGAAGGCCATCTGGGTGCAGCGGGGCAGGCCGGTGAGGAGCTTGGTGAGGCCGGTGGGGATGCCGTTGGTCATCTGGATGATCTGCACCTCCGCCCGGTACACCTCGGTGGGCAGAAAGCTGCCCACGCAGCTCAGGTAGCAGCGGCCGCTGTTTTCGAAGAAGCCCACCGGCACGTTGCCCACGCCGAGCACGCCCAGGGGCCAGCCGTTGGCGTCGAGAAAGGTCAGCGACTGGGTGCGCTCGTCGCCGACGATGATTTTGTGCCGGGGCTCCCAGATGTGGACCAGCGTGGTGGTGGGCAGCGGCGTGCGAAAGTGGGGCACTTCCCGGCGAAACAGTTTCAATCCCACCTTGATGGGCGGGCGCGGATCCTGGGGCAGCGGCTGGTCGGGGGCGTGGGTGAGGTAATAGCGCTCGACCAGCGGCCAGTCCGACACGGGGATGAGCGGTTTGTCCGTGTAGATTTTGCGCGCCCGGATGAGTTCCCCTTCGGCGGAGCTGCTGTAATCCGGGAGGGCCACCCCCAGCCGGACCATCATGCGCGGCAGAATCTGCTCCTTCCAGTTTTTCTTGGTGAGCATGTCCGGCGGGACGAACAAATGACAGATGCTGCAGCTGCGCCGGGCGGCGGCTTCGTCCGGCGGCATGGGCGGGGCCACGTCCTCCTCGTCGTCGTCATAGGAGATGGGGGCCTGGGCGTGGACGCCCGGCGCGCCCGCGGCGAGCAGCAGGCAAAACAAGGCGGCGGCGACCGGAGCCCGAAGGGGTTCGGCCAGCCGGGAGACGAGGTGAAAAACGCGGTTCATGCCGGAGCAGTTTAGGCGCGAAGCCCGGCGGCGCGGCAAGCACGAAAGGCCCCGCCACTCCGGGCGGCTCACCGGCAGAAAATCAGGATGATGAGCTGCGCCAGAAGGATGCGCAGGATCATGGTCAGCGGATAGACGGTGGCGTAGGCCACGGAGGGGGCGTCGGAGCGGCTGATGTTGTTGGCGAAGGCGAGCGCCGGGGGATCGGTCATGCTGCCGGCCAGCAGGCCGCAAAGGGTGATGAAGTTGAACTTGAGAAACCGTCGTCCCACCCAGGCCACCAGGAGCAGGGGCACGAGGGTGATGATGGCGCCGAGCCCCATCCAGAGAAAGCCGCCGCCCTGGATGAGGGTTTCCCAGAAATGGGTGCCGGATTTGAGCCCCACGCAGGAGAGGAACAGCACGATGCCGAACTCGCGCAGCAGGACGTTGGCGTTGGCGGGCAGATACCAGAGCAGGGGACCGATCTTGCCGATGCGGCTCAGGACGATGGCCACCAGCAACGGGCCGCCGGCCAGGCCCAGGCGCAACGGCGCGGGCATGTGGCCCTCGGCGAACGGGTAGCAGCCCAGCAACACGCCCAGCGCGATGCCCACGAACATCGGCACCAGCTTGGCGTTGCTGAGTTCGTTCACCGAATTGCCCAGCTCGGCGGCGGCCTTGGCGATGGCGTCTTCGGTGCCCACGATCCGCAGCATGTCGCCGAATTGCAGCCGGAGATCGGCGGTCACGGAGAGTTCGAGGTCGGCCCGGGTCAGCCGGGTGACGGTCACCCCGTAGCGATGGTTCAGCGCCAACGCCCGGAGGGATTTGCCGACGAACTCCTTGTTGGTCATCACCACGCGGCGATAGGTCACCAGGCCGGGGCTCCGGGTCAAATCCTCCTGGCAGGCCCGGCCGGCGATCAGGCGAAACTGGTTCACCGCCTTGGCCGTGCCCACCACCACCAGCCGGTCGCCCACGTGCAACCGGGTGTCGGCCCGGGCGGTTTGCGTCTCCGTCCCGCCCTTTTTGCGCAGCCGCGAGATCACCACCCCCAGCTTCTCGATGCCGGGGAACTCGCGCACCGCCACGCCGTCGAGGTTGGGGTTGGTCAATTCCACCGTCAGGTGGGTCAGGCTTTCCTGCCCGGCGCGCTGCGCCTCGCGAAAGGCCTTCAGCTCGGCGTCCACGTCCACCTTGCTCAAGCGTCGCACCGCCAGCATGGAGAGGATGATGCCGATGATGCCGAACGGGTAGGCCACCGCGTAGCCCATGCCCGGCAGGGTGGTGCGTTCCGGGGTGGCGTTCGGCAGGCTGCGCAGCGCCTCCTGCGCGGCGCCCAGCGAGGGGGTGTTGGTGGTCGCGCCGGAAAAGAGTCCCGCCCCCACGGCGAAATCCACCCGGAACAAAAAGCACAACCCCACCGTCAGCAGGGCGCCCAGGATGACGATGGCCGCCGCCGCGAGATTCAGCGGCAGCCCCTGTTGGCGCAGGCTGTCCAAAAACCCCGGGCCGACCTGCATCCCGATGGTGTACACGAACAGGATCAGCCCGAATTCCTGAATGAAGGAGCGCACTTCGGGATCCATGTTCAGCCCGAAATGACCGAACAACAGCCCGGCGAACAGCGTGCCCGCCACGCCGAAGCTCAATCCGCGCACCTTCAGGTTGCCCAGCGCCAGCCCCAGCGCCGCCACGCTGCACAGGATGATCATCCCGTGCGCGATGGGTTGCGCCTGTTGCAGTTGCGTCAGCCAGTTCATGACGTGCGATTTATTCGGGGGCGGCGAGGAGGACCTCGAGACCGCGGCGGCGGAAATCGGCGAGGAGATCGGGCGGGGCGGCCGGGTCGGTGACGAGGGTGCCGACGGCTTCGAGGTCGCAGAGGCGGGCGACGGTGCGGCGGCCGAGCTTGGTGTGGTCGAGGCAGAAGACGATCCGGCTGGCCACCCGCAGCATGACCCGCTGGATCTCGATCAGCAGGGCGTGCGAGTTGAACACCCCGTCGGCGGTGAGGCCGCCGGCCCCCATGAGGGCCACGTCGGCGTGCATGTGGGAGAGGGTCTCCACGGCCAGCGGTCCCACCAATACGCCCAGGCGCGGGTAGAGCACCCCGCCGGTAAGGATGGTCTCGACCCGGGTGGCGGAGGCGAAGAGGTTCGCCACCGGGACGGAGTTGGTGATGATCTGCGGCTTGCGGGCTTCGAGATGCTGGGCCGCGTGGTAGGTGGTGGTGCCGGCGTCAATGATGACGGTCTGGCCCGGCTCGATCAGTTGGGCGGCGGCGCGCCCGATGGCCTTCTTTTCCGCGAGCTGCCGGGTGTCGCGGACGTTGAAGACGAATTCGTCGGAGCGGGGATTGAGCAGGCGGGCGCCGCCGTGGGTGCGACGGATGTTGCCCGCGCGCTCCAGCAGGGCGAGGTCGCGGCGGACGGTGGATTGGGAGGCTTCGACCACGGTGGCCAGCTCGTCGAGCGAGGCGAATTCGACCCGCTGCAAATGCTCCGCGATCCTCTTCTGCCGTTCCTCGGGCTGCATGACGGGGTCACGTTTGAAAGATTTTGGAAGATTTTGCAAGATCAATGTTGACATTCTTCCAAATCCCGGCAGACTGGCCCCCGTCACATGGGTACTACGCAATCAGTTCCCCATCGCGCCGTGGTCGAGCACTTGGTCCGCCAGGTGGTCTATGAACGGCTGGGCAAACCGATGCCGCGGGTGGCGGCCGCTCCCAATCCGCTGGTGGTCAACATCAGCGCCCGGCATTGTCATCTGACTCCCGAGGCGGTCGAGGCCTTGTTTGGCAAGGGCTACGAGCTGAAGGTGCACAAATGGCTGTACCAGGAGGGGCAGTTCGCGGCGCAGGAAACGGTGACCCTCATCGGCCCGCGGAGCCGGGTGATTTCGAACCTGCGCATCCTGGGGCCGTGCCGGAACATCAACCAGGTCGAGCTGGCCTACACCGACGCGGTGGCGCTGGGCTTCGGCATTCCGCTGCGGCAATCCGGCGACATTGACGGCACGCCCGGCTGCATGTTGATGGGGCCGGCGGGCTTTTTCGAGATGCCCCAGGGGGTGATCCGGGCGTTGCGCCACGTGCACATGCACCCGGAGGACGCCGAGTTTTACGGGGTGCAAAAGGGCGACATGATGAAGCTCAAGGTGGGCGGCCCCTGCGCGATCACCCTGGAGCAGCTTTTGGTGCGGGTGGACCCGGGCTTCAAGCTGGAGGTGCACATTGACACCGACGAAGGCAACGCCTGCAATCTCAAACCCGACACCCCGTGCGAGCTGGTGAAGTGAGCCGGCCCTGACTTTTTCCGCGGAATGGAACTTTTAATCCCCAGCAACAGAATCGAACTATGAGCGAAGCACTCGGAATGATCGAAACCAAGGGCTACGTCGGTTCCGTCGAAGCCAGCGACGCAATGGTGAAGGCGGCCAACGTGCGTTTGGTCCGGACCGTCCCCATCGGGGGCGGCTTCATCACCGTCCTGGCCAAGGGCGACGTGGGCAGCATCAAGGCGGCGGTGGACGCCGGCGCCAAGGCGGCGGGACGCGTGGGCGAGCTGATCAGCTCCCACATCATCGCCCGGCCGCACGAGGACCTGCTGCAGGCGTTCATGGGCGCGCCGGCCGGCAAGGGCGGCAAATAACCGCGCATGGCAAACCGGAACTCCAACTCCCGAACTCCTATGGCTCAACAAGCAATTGGCATGATCGAATGCAAAGGCCTCTGCGCCCTGCTCGAAGCGAGCGACGCCGCGCTGAAGGCCGCCAACGTGACCCTGGTCGGCTGGGAAAAGGTCGGCGGCGGCCTGGTCACCTCCTTTTTCCGCGGTGACGTGGCGGCCGTGAAGGCGGCCACCGACGCCGGCGCGGCGGCGGCGGCGCAGGTGGGGCAGGTGGTCAGCGTGCAGGTCATCCCCCGCCCGCACGAAAGCCTGGGCGGGCTCGGCCCGTGGCTGCGATAAATCCCGGCGCGCGGGCCGCCGACGGCGCGAACGCGGACGCGAACCGCGACGTTCCGGGCCGGGCGGCGGCGGAGCAACCATGAGAATCCTCGTTGCCAATCTGGGTTCGACCTCCCTCAAGTGGCGCTTGTACGACTGCGCCGCGGCCGGGGAAACCCTGCTCCACAAGGGCGGGATCGAACGGGTGTCCGACCACGGCGAGGCCATCGAACAATGCCTCGCCACGCTGCGGGCCGACGGCGCCATCAGCGAGGAGGCGGGCGTGGAGGCGGTGGGCTTCAAGACCGTCCTGGCGCGCGGCATCAGCGGGTGCGTGCGGCTGGACGAGGAGGTCCTCGCGGCGATGGAAGCCATGAACGCCGTGGCGCCGGCGCACAATCCGCCCTACGTGGCCGGCATCCGGCAGTTCGCCCGGCGGCTGCCCGGCGTGCCGCTGGTGGGCTTGTTCGAGACCGCCTTTTACCAATGGGCGCCGGAGGCGGCGATGCGCTACGCGGTGCCGGCCTCGTGGCACGCGGCCGGGGTGCGGCGCTGGGGCTACCACGGCGCGAGCCACAAGTTCATCGCCGAGCGTTCCGCCGAGCTGCTGGGCCGGGAGGACGTCGCCGAACGGGCGCGCCGGTTGTACGCCGACGGCGGCGCGACGCCGGTCCAGGAGCCGCCCTTGCGGGTCATCTCCTGTCACCTGGGCGGCAGCTCCAGTCTCAGCGGCATCTGGAACGGCGTGGCGGTGGGCAACAGCCTCGGGCTCAGCCCGCAATCCGGCCTGCCCCACAACAACCGCGTGGGCGACCTCGACGCGATGGCGCTGCCGTTCATGGTGCGCCAGCAGGGGCTCACGCTCGAAGAGGCGGAGCGCCAGCTCTGCCAGGAAGCCGGCCTCAAGGGGCTCAGCGGGGTGTCGAACGATCTGCGCGACATCGCCGCCGCCGCCGAGGCGGGCAACGCCGACGCGCGCCTGGCGCTGGAGGTTTTCGTGCACGAAACCCGCCGCTGGATCGGCGCCTACCTGGTGGCCCTCAACGGCGCCGACGCGCTCGTCTTCACCGCCGGCATCGGGGAGAACCGCCCCGGCCTGCGCGCGGACATTTGCCGCAATTTGGATCAACTGGGCATCCGGCTGGATCCGGAGAAGAACGCCGCCACCGTGGCCGCCGAGGGCGTGATCAGCGCCGCGGATTCCCCGGTGAAAATCATGGTCCTCCCCACCAACGAAGAGCTGGTCGTGGCCCGCGAGGTCCGCCGGCTGCTCGAACCGTAACTTTCAACCCCTCCGCAAACCAAAACAGCGAATTATGTCTGAAGCCATTGGAATGATCGAAACCCGCGGTCTGGTGGCCCTCGTCGAGGGCACCGACGCGATGCTCAAGGCGGCCAACGTCGAGCTGGCCGGTCCCATGAAACAGGTGGGCAGCGGCCTCGTCACCGCCGTGGTGGTGGGCGACGTGGCCGCCGTGAAGGCCGCCACCGACGCCGGCGCGCAGGCCATCAAAAGCGTGGGCGGCGAGCTGGTCAGCGTCCATGTCATCCCGCGTCCGCATCAGGACGTGGAGGCGGTGCTGCCGAAGAAGAAGTAACGACCGGCCGGACGGCGCGCGGGCTCCCGGCCCGGCGCGCCGGTCGCGGCGGTCCGGAAGGCCATGTTCCTCGCGAAAGTCGAAGGCGCGGTGGTCGCCACGAAAAAGGACGCCCACCTCGGCGGGCGCAAGCTCCTGCTGGTGCGGCCCATGCTCGTGGACGAGCAGGACCCGACCCGGTTCCGGCCCGGCGTCAACACGATCGTCGCGGTGGACAGCGTGGGGGCCGGCGAAGGCGAGCTGGTGATGTTCTGCCAGGGCAGCTCCGCCCGGCTCGCCCCGGACCTCAAAAACAGCCCCGTGGACGCGGTGATCGTCGGCATCGTGGATTCCGTGGACGTGCTCGGGAAGGAAATCTTCAACGCCCGGCAACCGGCCCGGAAACGCTGACGCCTTTCGCGGCCCCTCAACCCCCGTTTAGACAATGGACGAAACTCTGATTCGTGATGTGGTGACCGAAGTGCTCGGTCGTCTGGGACGGCAGCCCAGCGGCGCGCCCGTCGCCGCCGCGCCGAAGCCCGCTGCCCCAACGCCCGCGGCTTCACGACCGGCGGCCCCGGCGACTCCGTCCGTCGCCCCGGCCCGCAACGGCGGCCGGCGGTTCGGCGTGTTCGAGGACGCCGACGCGGCCGCCGAAGCCGCGCAGCAGGCCTACGAACAGCTTGCCGCACAGGGCGTGGCCGGCCGGCGCAAGGTCATCGAGATCGTCAAGGAACTCTGTTACCGCAACGCCCGGGAATGGGGCCGGATCGAGCTCGAGGAGACGAAGATCGGACGGCTGGATCACAAGATCGAGAAGCTCGAAGGCCAGCGGGGCATCCCGGGCGTGGAGTTCCTGCAACCCTGCGGGATGAGCGGCGACCACGGCATCACGCTCGAGGAATACGCCCCCTTCGGCGTGATCGGTGCGGTGACCCCCTCCACCCACTCGATCCCCACCGTGGCGTGCAACATCATCAGCATGGTGGCCGCCGGCAACGCGGTGGTGTTCAACGCCCACCCCGGCGCGTATCGCTGCGCGGTGATGGCGGTGCGGACGTTCAACGAGGCGATCCACCGCGAGCTGGGCATCGAAAACCTGGCCTGCATCATCGAGCCGCCCACGTTGGAATCCTTCGCCGCCATGGCGCAAAACCCGCTGGTCAAAATCCTCTGCGTGACCGGCGGCCCCGGCGTGGTGGCCGCCGCCATGAAGAGCGGCAAGCGCGCCGTCTGCGCCGGGCCGGGCAACCCCCCCGTGCTGGTGGACGGCACCAGTTGTCTCGACCGGGCCGCCCGCGACGTGGTCATCGGCGCCGCGTATGACAACAACCTGCTCTGCATCGGCGAGAAGGAGGTGTTCGTGCTGGCGGAGCATTTCGACGCGTTCATGGACGCGCTGGCGAAGAACGGCGCCCACCGGCTGACGCCCGATCAGGTCGAGCGGCTGACCGAGGCGGCGTTCGTTTTTCCGGAGGGCGGGGGCGCGGGCGGCGGCCACGCGGTGGTCAACCGCGACCTCGTGGGAAGCGATCCGGCGGTGCTGGCGGAAAAGGCCGGCACGCGCATCCCCGACGGCACCCAGCTTTTGTTCGCGGAAACGCCGGCGGACCACCTGTTCGTCGTCGAGGAACAGATGATGCCCTTCCTGCCGGTGGTGCGGGTGGCGTCGGTCGAGGAAGGCATCGCGAAGGCCAAGGTGGCCGAGCGCGGCTACAAACATTCCTCGATGATCCACTCCCACGACGTGGCCCACATGACGGCGATGGCCAAGGCGCTGGAGACGACCCTCTTCATCAAGAACGGCCCCTGCATCGCGGGCCTGGGCAACGGCGGCGAGGGCTACGCGAACTTCTCCATCGCCACCACCACTGGCGAAGGCATCGCCAACCCGCGCACCTTCACCCGCGTCCGCCGCTGCGTCATGGTGGACAAGCTGAGAATATTTTAGCGGAAGCAGGAAGCTGGGAGATGGAAGCAGGCATGAGCAGTCCGGCCAGGAGTTTTCGCGAGTTGTCCGTTTGGCGGCACGCGCATGAACTGGTGCTGGCCGTGTACCGCTTCACCCAACGCTTTCCCGACGAAGAAAAATTCGGACTCACCTCGCAGATACGGCGGGCGGCGGTGGCCGTGCCGGCCAACATCGCCGAGGGGTTTTCCAAACGCGGCGCCAGGGACAAACTCCGCTTTTTCAACATCTCCCAAGGCTCCTTGGAAGAGGTTCACTACTACCTGATTCTGGCCGGCGATCTGGGGTGCGGCGATTCCGCCGCCCTGATCGAACAATGCGACCGCGTGGGCAAACTGCTGTACGGCTACTGCCATGCCATCCGTCGCTCCCTGTCCACCCCTTCGGCTTCGCATCCGCCACTTCCCGCTTCCCGCTCCCCACTTCCCGTTTCTTTGTCATGATCCTCGCCCGCGTCGAAGGCAGTGTGGTGGCCACCCGGAAACATCCGAGCTTGGACGGGTGGCGGTTGCTGATTTGTCAGCCGGTGAACGCCGACGGCCAGCCGCACGGCGCGCCGCAGGTGGCGATTGACCCCCACGGCGCGGCCCTGCACCAGTCGGTCATCATCTCCTCCGACGGCCTGGCCGCCCGCGCGCTGGTGGGCGACGACAAAAGTCCCGCCCGCTGGACGGTGGTGGGCATTGTGGATGAACACGAACCGGGGGGGCGCGTATGAGACTGGGCACGGTCATCGGCCGGGTGACGTTGAGCCGGACCATCCCGGCCTACGAAGGCGGACGCTTCCTGCTGGTGAGCCCCTTCACGCGGGATCATTACCAGCACCGGCGCGAACCGCCCAAGGGCCTGAGCCGCGATCCCAGTCCGGTGATTTACGACCGCCTCGGCGGCGGCGTGGGGGACACGGTGGGCTTCGTCGAGGGCCGCGAGGCGGCGGCGCCGTTCGACGAGCCGACCCCGGTGGACGCGGTGTGCGTGGCCCTGATTGATGACGTCTTTTACTCGCCCATGAATTTGTGATGAAAAAGGTGATCTCAGCACGTGACGTGGAGGAACTGGTGCGCCAGGGGAGCGATCCCGCCAGCCTGCCGGCGGACGCCATCTGGACCCCGGCGGCGCGGGATCTCTGGCGGGAATTGCGCGGCGACCTCCCGACCGGCGGCACGGCGGCGCCCCATCCGCCCGCGGCCGCCGCCGCCCAACCGGCGACGCCCGTTCCCCAGAACCTGAGCTCGAAGAGTTCCCCGGCGGAGCTCGAGGCCTACTTCAACTCCCCGGAATGCCAGGTCCTGAAGGAGCAGATTTGCGAGATGGGCCGGCGCCTGTGGCAACGGGCCTACGTGGACGGCAACGGCGGCAACATGGCCATCCGGGTGGGTGACGACCTCGCCCTCTGCACGCCCACCCTCGTCAGCAAGGGCTTCATGAAGCCGGAGGATCTGTGCCTGGTGGATTTCGCGGGCAACCAGCTTTGGGGCGAGAAACCGCGCACCAGCGAGATTCTCATGCACCTGCAAATCATGCAGCGCCAGCCCAAGGCGGTGGCCAGTTGCCATTGCCACCCGCCCTACGCCACCGCCTACGCCGTGGCGGGCGTGACGCCGCCCACCTGCATGATCCCCGAATTCGAGGTGTTCGCCTCGGTGGCCCTCGCCCCCTACCAGACGCCCGGCACCCCCGAGATGGGCAAGCTGGTGGCCGATCTGGTGGACCAGCACAACACCATCCTCATGGCCAACCACGGCGTGGTCACCTGGAGCCACAACAACCTCGAAGAAGCCTACTGGCGGATGGAAATCATCGAGGCCTACTGCCGCACCCTGCTGGTGGCCGCCCAGCTCGGCAAACCGATGCAAACCTTCGGCCCCGACCAGCTCAAGGACCTGCTCAACATCAAGCAGAAGCTCGGCTTCGTGGACCCGCGGTTCGGCCTCAAGGAATGCGAGCT
>CAZRPT010000176.1:0-19664 GCA_964601985.1 uncultured Verrucomicrobiota bacterium | reverse complement strand
GAGGCGCGCCCCTTGTAGGCCGGGGCGCCTGACCCGGCGTTTCCCGACCGGCCTTGAAGGGAGGAATCGAAGCAGCCGCGGAAATCGGTCGCGGGGGAGCGAGGGGCGGGGGCGCCCCTCGGCGCACGCGAGGCGCGTACGCTCCCCCCCCTCGTCCCTCCGTAGCGCAGGCTTCCAGCCTGCTGTATCGCGGATTTCCAATCTGCCGATTTTTCCCGTTACGCGGCGGCCGCTTTTCCTCGCCCGCCGGGCCGGCTGGAAGCCTGCGACACAGCAGACTGGAAGTCTGCGCTACCGAAACGCGCGCGCTTCTCTTTCGGATTTCGGAATTCAGGCTTCGGATTTCCTTCGGTCCCTCGGCTCCCTCGGTCCTCGGATTTTCCCTCGCGGGGGTGGCACCCGCCTCCGGCGGGTCGGCTTCGGCGTCCCGCCGAAGCCTTCCCTGCGTCCCGTGCGCGCGACCGCTTCGGCAACGTCACGCGCGTGGGAGCGCCCGGGGCTACGAAGGACGCACGGTCGGGTCAAAGAACCCTTTTCCTCCGCCTCGGGAGCCGGGCGGGACGCCCGGCCCGACCCGCGGGACGCGGGTGCTACCCGGGGAAAATCCGAAATCCGAATCCCGAAATCCGAAACTTCCCCCGCGCCGAAGGCGCGATACCCGTCAGCCCCGGGCAACGCCCGGGGGAACCGTCCGAACCTTGATTCCCCCGCCCTGAAGGGGCGGAACCGACGCGGCCGCGAAAATCGGTCGCGGGGGGACCGAGGGGCGGGGGCGCCCCTCGGCGCACGCGAGGCGCGTACGCTCCCCCCCTCGTCCCTCCGTAGCGCAGGCTTCCAGCCTGCTGTATCGCAGATTTCCAATCTGCCGATTTTTCCCGTTACGCGGCGGTCGCTTTTCCTCGCCCGCCGGGCCGGCTGGAAGCCGGCGACACAGCAGACTGGAAGCCTGCGCTACCGAAACGCGCTTTTCTTTCGGATTTCGGATTTCGGGATTCGGATTTTCTTCGGCCCTCGGTCCTTCGGTCCTTCGGGGTCTCGGATTTCCGCCACGGGGCGGCGGCGGGATCAGAAGGTGGCGCGGACGCGGTGGGTGAGGCGGAGGACTTCGCTGGCGGGGGTCAGGCCTTGCTGGACTTTGAGCCAGCCGTATTCGCGGATGCTTTTCCAGCCGCGCGCGCGGGCGGCGCCGCGCAACTGGCCGGTGCGGATGGAGGCGCCCAGGAGGTCGGCGATTTCTTCGTCCATGAGGAAGAATTCGTAGAGGGCCACGCGGCCGCGGGTGCCCTGGTGACCGCATTCCACGCAGCCCCGGCCGCGGGTGGCGCGCACCTGCCCGGGCTTGATTTCCAGCACTTCGGCCATTTCCTGGCGGACTTCGTCCGGGAGGTCGGGGTCCGGCTCGGCGCAGTTCCGGCAAACGCGGCGGGCGAGGCGTTGGGCGATGCTGGCGGAGAGGGAGGAGCCCAGCAGGAAGCCGTCAATGCCCATTTCGATGAGGCGGGTGATGGCGCTGATGCTGTCGTTGGTGTGGAGGGTGGAGAAGACGAGGTGACCGGTCTGGGCGGCGCGCACGGCGATTTCGGCGGTTTCGGTGTCGCGAATTTCGCCGATGAGCACGACGTCCGGGTCGTGGCGCAGGACGGCGCGGAGGCCGTTGGCGAAGGTGAGGCCCACTTCCTCGCGGGCCTGGATTTGGACGATGCCTTCGAGCTGGTATTCGACGGGATCTTCGATGGTGATGATTTTGCGGCCTTCGTCGTAGGCCTGGGCGAGGGCGGCGTAGAGGGTGGTGGTTTTGCCGCTGCCGGTGGGGCCGGTCAGGAGGACCAGCCCCTGCGGGAGGCGGGTGAGGTCGCGCAGGGTTTCCTCCTGGGCGGGTTCAAGTCCCAGTTCCTTGAGTTCGAGCATCAGGCTCTGGCGGCCCAGGACGCGGAGGCAGACGGCTTCGCCGTGTTTGGTGGGGACGGTGTTGACGCGGAGGTCGTATTCTTCGCCGGCGGTGCGCATGCTGATGCGGCCGTCCTGGGGGAGGCGTTTTTCGGCGATGTTCAGGCCGGCCATGATTTTGAGGCGGGAGACCAGCGCGCCGTAGGCCTGGCGGAGGCCGGCGGGCACGCGCACCGTCTGGAGCACGCCGTCAATGCGGTAGCGCAGTTTGATGCGGGCGAAGTAGGGCTCGATGTGGATGTCCGTGGCGCCCAGGCGCAGGGCCTCGGTCAGCACCTGGTCCACGTAGCGGGCGATGCCGGCGCTGACGGCGGCGTCGTCATCGCCGGCGGCCAGGTCGAAGACCACGTCGGCGGAGCCTTCCTCGGGCACGGTGTCTTCGTCCAGGCGGAGGAGGGTGTCGGCGCCGAGGCCGAAGTACTGCCGGATGATGCTCTGGTAGCAACTGGGGGTGGTCAGGACCGGCTCGATGCGGCGGTTGAGCAGGAGGCGCAGGTTGCTGAGTTCGGACTGGCGGGGCGGGTCCACGAAGGCCAGTTTCACGCGGTCTTCGGCCAGTTCGAGGGGAAGGACGCGGTGATGGTGGATGAGTTTGACGGGGAAGCGTTTTTCGTCCGGCAGGCCGGGGGGGAAGTCGTAGTGGCAGAGGTCCACGAATTCGAGGTGGTTGGCGGCGGCCAGCTCGCGCCAGGCCTCCTCTTCCGAGACCAGTCCCAGGTCCACCACCGCGCGGTGTTGGGGGATGCGGAGGCGGTATTGGCGGCGGCGGACCAGTTCGAGCTGCTCGGGGGTGAGGCGGCCGCGTTTCAGGAGGCGCTCGCCCACTTCGCGGGATTCTTCACGAACGGCCATGGGTCACTTCTTTGGGGAGATGGGGACGACGACCTGGGCGGGCACCCGGAAGACGAGGATGTTGGTTTGCCCGCTGGTGTTGGTGAGGATGACCTGGTTGAGGCTGATGCGCTGGACGCCCAGGTTGGCCACCAGGTGCTGGCCGTTGGTGACCACGAGGGTTTTGCCTTCGGCGCGGATGAAGGCGTGCTGGCGTTCCTCCGAGGTGCGGATGGAGCCCTGGTAGAGGAGTTTGATTTTGCGGGTGGTGGGCGGCGGTTTGGGTTTGGGTTTGGGCGGCGGCTCGAAGTGGCGGGTGAAGAAGGGGTTGTCCACGTTGGTGAGGGTGGCGGGCCGGGCGAGTTCGGCGGGGTCGAACCAGCGCCGCACTTTTTCCGGGGCGACGAAGTCCAGCACGGGGCCGCGATCGGCGGGGATGGGTTTCAGCTCGGGCATCCGCCCGCGCAGGTGCAGCAGGGAGAAGGCCATCAATCCCACGCTGCCCAGGGTGACCAGGGCCGAGCGCCAGTAGAGTTTGCGTTGCGAGCGCTCCATGGTGCGGAAATCAACGGGCCAGGGCGTATCGGCGGGGAATGGGCACGAAGCCGCTGACGACCATTTCGACGAGCACTTCCCGGGGATGGTTGGGGGCGGATTTGCGGAGCAGGATCCGGCCGACGAAGAGGGCGGGCTTGTTGGTCAACGCCACCGGCAGCCCGACGCGGTCGAACTCCTCCCCGCGCAGGGGCAGGCAGGAAAGCAGGCGCGCCACGGCGTCGAGGTCGCCGGCCAGCTCCACCAGCACCGGCAGCTCGAAGTAGCCGTCCACGCCGGTGGGGCCGGGGGAGGGGAGCTGCTGGAGCAGGCGCACTTCTTTCACGCGGCAATGAACCGCCGTGCGGAGGGTTTGCTCGGAGAGGAAGAGGCGCACCCAGAGGATGGAGGGGTCGGCGATTTCCGCGGTGTAGTGGGGCAGTCCGTTGGTGGCGCCGGGGTGCAGCTTGACCTTGAATTTTCCGGCTTCGGCCGCGAGGCGGTCGGCGGTTTCCTGCCGCACGCGTTGGAAATCCAGCAGTTGGAAGGGGGCGTCGAGGGCCTGGATGACGTTGGTGGGCAGGTGGATGCGCCCCTCGATGAGGCGGCGGGCCACGCTGACGTCCTCCTTGGTCTGGTTCAGCGCCGCGAGCCGTTCCTGGTAGTTGTCGGGGGTGACGCCGGCGCAGGCCACGAAGGTTTCGTTGGAGAGGATGAGGCGGTGCCACAGGTTGGTGAGGGTGCGGTCAATCTCGGTGGCGTCCCTGGCCGCCGGGCGCAGCACCGCGAAGAAGCCAGTGGCCAGTCCCAGCAGCAGCAGCAGGGTCACGCTGGTCGAGGAGACGGAATGCGACGGGGAGGTGCTCATGGCTCAGCGGTTGGTGGCGCCGCGGGGGGCGCGGGGACCCGGTTTGGTTTGCACCCGGAGCGGCGCGGGGGCGGGGCGCGCGGCGCGGGCGCGCGGCGGGGAGGCGGGGGGCTTCACGACGGAGAGGGTCATCAGGGCCCGCGGCGGCGGCGGGGCTTCGCCGGCCATTTCGAGGCTGAGGGCGTACACGCGGTTGCTCACCACCACCGCCGGGTTGACGAGGTTGCGGCGGCGCTCCGGCGGGAGGGCGTCCACGTTGCGGAAGATGGTCCGCCGGCGCAGCTCCTCCACGATGTCGCTCAGGGTGGAGAGCGGCCCGCCGCCCCCGCGGGGGATGCAGAGTTCGGCGATGTATTCGCGCGGGCTCACGTCGGGGCCGGCATTGAGGGCGGGCTGGTTGGTGTGCAGGGCCTGGGGCAGGGTGGTGCCGGCGGCGTAGCTGGTGGCGTCGCCCAGCAGCACGTACCAGTAGGCGCGGTTGGGGTGGGATTGGCGCAGGGCGGTCAGGGCTTCGATGGTGTCGAGGGTGCTTTGTTCGCGCTGCAACACGGGGTAGAGGGCCACGTAGTCCCGCTGGATGCGGGTGTAGAGGAGGACCATTTCCCGGGTGGCTTGCAGCACCTGGTGGGCGCGGTCGCGCAGGGATTCCTTGTGGCGCAGCTGCTCGCGTTTGGAGACGATGCTGAGGCCGAGCGCGACGGCCAGCAGGAGCAGGAGGAGGAGGTTGGCCCGCTGCCAGCGCCGCCACCGGCGGCGGCGGCGGGCCGCCGCGCTCAGTTCCGCGGGCAGGAGGGAGAGGGAGGCGCTGTTCCGGCGCAGCGTGTGCAGGGCCAGTCCGTATGCCACCCAGTAGGTGGCCACGTCGCCGCGCGCGCCGGGCATCCGGGCCTTCCAGGGGTGGAGCTTCAGCGGGCCCAGCCGGGCGGCGGCCTGGAGCAACCCGCCGCCTTCGGCGCCCGAGCCGCAGACGTAGGCCGGGAGGTCCTCCAGGTTCAGGTCCAGCTCGGGGTTGTCCTCGAGCCATTCGCGGACGGCGGTTTGAACGCCGGCATGCCAGACCTCGATGGCCTCCCGCAGGCGCGGTCCGGGGGCGTCGAAGCCCGGCCCCTTGCGGAGGGCCTCGGCGGCGTCTTCGGGGGGCACGCCGTCATCGCGGGCGCACGCCTCGGCCATCCGCCAGCAGCCGGTGGGGAGGCTGGTGGCGAAGCAGCCCTGGCCGTTCACCAGCATGGCCACGACGGTCATCCGGTTGCGGCACTCGATCAGGACGGCGTTTTCGGGGCGGGAACGCAGCATCCGGCTGGCGGCGAAGAGGGCCTGCGCGGTGGGGGTGATTTCGCACAAGCCGCCGCGTTCCAGTTCCCCGGTGAGTTCGTCGCCCACCAGGAAGCGGGCGATGACCTCGTCCACTTCCTCGCGTTTGCAGAGGGTCATCCACCACGGGTTGCGGTAGCGGCCGAAGGGGGTGAGGGGGGCGAATCCGTAGCTGAAGGCGCCGGCTTCGAGGCCGCTGATCTTGCGGGCCTCGCGCAGGAGGTAGGCGCGGGCCTGTTCCTCTCCCTCGACGGGCACGTCCACCGTCTGGCAGATGGTGCGGTCCTGGGGGATGATCACCGCGCGGTCGTACCCCAGCAGTTTGGGGAACATGGATTCGAGGTGCTGGCGGGTTTCCTCGACGCCCAGCACGCCTTCGCCCACGAGGTCCACGGTGTGGCGGCGGCGGACGCGGACGCGCCCGGCCCAGGAGCGCACCAGCATGAGTTTCAGGATGTGGGAGCCGGGGTCAATGACCACCAGCCGCCGCCCGCTCAGCGGGTTGAGCGTGGAGAGGGTGGACGGACCGGACCGCGGCATCAGGGGGTTCCTCCGGAGGCCGGGGCCTGCCTGCTCCCGCCGCCGCTGGCGGTGTCATCCTCGTAGATCAGGTATTCGCCGGTTTGCGAGAGCAGGGTGGCGGTGACGAAGATCAGCAGGTAGCGCGGCTGGTCCAGCTCCGTGCGGCGGCGGAAGGCCGCGCCGATGATGGGCAGGTTGCCCAGCACCGGCACCGCCTCGACGAAGGTGGTCTGCTGGCGCTCGAGCACGCCGCCCATCACCACCGTTTCCCCGGACTTGACCACCACGCGGGTCGCGAGGTCCTGGGTGCGGTATTGGGGCAGCTTGATGTCGAAGGAGTTCACCACGTTGCCGCTGGAGTCGGTGTCCACGATCGAGGCGAAGGTGACCAGTTCGACGTCCGAGTTGATTTTGGGGTTGAGCGCCAGAAAGATGGTCTTGCCGTCGCCCCCCACGCTGGCCAGCACCGAGAGTTCGGCGCCCGAGGTCAGTTTGGTGGGTTTGCCCGAGGGCACGAGGGCGGAGGAGGAGCGGTACTCCAGAATCTGCTGCTTCACCTGGTACTCCTCGTAGTAGTACTGCACCTTGCCGTCGTGGATGGTGGCGGGAAGGTTGTTGACCACCGTCAGGCGGGGCGCGCTCAGCAACTGGCTCTCGCCGCTCTGGTCCAGGAGGGAGAGGGTGGCGGTGAGGTCGGGCCGGTTGAGGATGTTGGTGAAGGTCTCCTGGATGGGCAGGGCCCGGACGCCGGGGGCGAAGGTGCTCAAATTCGCGCCCGACTGGTCCGTGGTGGCCGCGAGCCGGCCGGTTTCCCACGCCACGCCCAGGCGCAGGAAGGTGGCCTGGCTGACGGTGATGAAGCGCGCCTCGATGAGCACCTGCTGGAGGGGGCGGTCGAATTCCTTGACGATGCGTTCCATGACCGCGAGCTGTTCCCGGGTGCCCCGGGCGACGATGAGGTTGTGCTCGTAGTCAATCATGTACTTGCCGTCGTAAAAATTGGTGATGGCCTGCTCGATGGCCGGGGTGGGGGGGGCCAGGTCGTTGACGAAGCGGTGGAGGTCCTCTTTCTCCGTGGTGACCACGCTGCCGTTGCGCTGGCGCACGGTGGTGCGGGTGACCGTCTCGGGGCCGAAGCCCGTCGGGAGGATGAAGCCGTATTTCAGCCGGAAGAAGCGGGTTTCCTCGAATTTCTTGGAGGCGTCCTTGCCGTCCACGATCCAGATCAGGCCGTCGCCCACCTGAAATTGCAGGTTGTAGTTCCGGGCCACGAAGGCCAGAAACTCATCCACCCGGACCTTGTCCAGGTTGATGCTGAGTTTCTGTTTGAAGGCGGCGAGGCCCTTGTCGGCCACGAAGTTGATGCCTTCCAGTTCGCCGATCTTGAAGATGATGCTCTCCAGCGTGGCGTCGTCCAGGTGCACCGAGATTTCCTTGCGCATGATCTCGGACATCCGGCCCTCGGGGGAGGAGGACTCGAAGGTGATCGGTTTGAGGTAGTTGGTTTTTCCGTAGGAGGGCGGGATGTAGGGGGTGGCCTCGATCTGCTGGATGGCGTCCCGCACGTCCTTGCGGGGCGGGAGGCCGCGGTTTTTCTTCTCGGTCAGGATGTCCACCAGCGTGGGGTTGAAGACCGAGTTTTTGGCGTCAATCTCCCGGATCTTGTTTTCCACCGCTTCGGCGCGGCGCATCTTGCGCTGGGTGCGAATCCAGTCCCGGATGCGCACCACGGCGGGATCCTGGGGGTCCGAGGCGTACAAGGAGTTGGCCAGGGTTTCCGCCTCCTCCCATTTGCCGGCTTCGGCCAGGTCGAAGATCTCCTTGATCTGGGCGTCGTGATCGGCGTCATAGACGATCTTGGGCGGCTTCTGTTCCGCGGCGGGGGCGTTGGTGGCCGTGACGGGCGGCGGCGCGTTGGTGGCCGCCGGCGGGGGGGCGGGCGGGGGCTCCGTCTTGGCCGGCTTGGGCAGATCTTTTCGCACCCCGGGGCGGGGTTCCTCGTAGCGCTGGCAACCGCTCACCAGCACGATGACGGCCAGTGCGCACGCACTCAGTTTTCCGAGCAACCCTCGCGATTTCGCCATAGCTTGTCTTGATGGACGATGGTGGCCGTTCGCCGAATTCAACCCCGCATCCACCACGCGGACACTTCCTGGTTTCTGCTGCCCCGCCATCTTAGTCTCCGGCGGCTCCAATGCCAGACTGAAAAGTGGGGGAAAAAGCGCTTTCCCGCTTTTCGGCCGGGGCGGTTGGACGCGCGCGCCGGAGAGGTTCCGGGGAGGAAAGCGCCCGGGGCGGCGCGGGATGGAACCGGCGGCCGCCGGAAACGCGGAACGCCCCCGGCCGGGAAGGACCGGGGGCGTCCGGAGCGCCGGGCGCGAGGGATCACGCCGCGGCGGGCGAGGGGCGTTGCTCGCCCGTGAGGGCCGCGCTCAGCTTCGGCCGCCGCCCCTTGTGCCACCAGAGGACGATGGCGCTGGCGATGTAGATCGAGGAGTAGGTGCCGGTGATCACGCCCACCAGGAAGGTGAAGGCGAAGTCGTTGATCGCGCCGCCGCCGAAGAAATACAGCGAGGCGGTGGCGAGGAAGACCGTGCCGGAGGTGATGATCGTCCGGCTCAGGGTCTGGTTCAGGGCGTAGTTGATGAGTTCGTAGAACGTGCCCCGGATGCCCAGCTTCAGGTCCTCCCGGATGCGGTCGAAGATCACGATGGTGTCGTTGATCGAGAAACCGATGATCGTCAGGGCGGCGGCCACGATGGGCGCGCTCAGTTCCCGGCCGGAGAGGAAGAACCAGCCCAGCGTCATCAGCACGTCGTGCACCACCGCCAGCACCGCGCCCACCGCGAACGAAAATTCATAACGGAAGGCCACATAGACGAGGATGCCGAACAACGCCAGCAACGTGGCCACCACGGCCGAAAGCTGGATCTCGCGCCCCACGGTCGCGCCCACTTCGTTCAGCGAGACGCGCACGAACTTCGCCTCCGGGAATTTTTTCTGGAGCAGTTGTTCCACCTGCTTGCCGGTGCCGGTCTCGGTGGTGATCTCCAGGGTGTCCTTGCCGGTGGCGAGGTCGTGCTGGTACTGGATGACGGCATCGGTGATCTGGATGGCTTCCAGCGCCTTGCGGATCTTTCCTTCGTCCACCCGCTGTTCGAAGCGCAGGCCCAGTTGGTCCCCCCCGGCGAAGTCCACGCCCAGGGCATGCCGCCCGCGATGCACCCCCCAGCCGAGGCCGATCAAAATGATCAGCCACGAGGCGATGAAGGCGGGTTTCGCCCACTTCAGGAAGTCAATTTGGGTATGGCCCACCAGCTGGAGCATGGGCAGCTTGCGCAGCCAGCCGCGGCTCAACAGGAAGTCGAAGATGAGCCGGGTCACCACCAGCGCGGTGAACATGCTGGTGCAAATGCCGATGGTCAGCGTCACGCCGAAGCCCTTCACCGGGCCGGTGCCCTTGTAGATCAGGATGATCGAGGCGATGAGCGTGGTGATGTTGGCGTCGAAGATGGTGCTGAACGCCTTGCTGTAACCGGCGGCCAGCGCGCCCTTGAAGGATTTGCCGGCGGCCTCCTCCTCCCGAATGCGCTCGAAGATCAGCACGTTGGCGTCCACCGCCATGCCCATGGTCAGCACGATGCCCGCGATGCCCGGCAGGGTGAGGGTGGCGTCCACCGAACACATCACGCCCATCAGGATGATGATGTTCAGCAGGAGGGCCACGTTGGCCACCAGACCGGCGAACAGGTAGTACACCAGCATGAACACCGACACCGCGATCAAGCCGATCAGGCTGGCCCACATGCCGCTGCGGATCGAATCCTCGCCCAGCGTGGGATCCACGCCGCGCTCCTCCTCGATG
Source organism: uncultured Verrucomicrobiota bacterium (assembly GCA_964601985.1). Classification (GTDB taxonomy): domain Bacteria; phylum Verrucomicrobiota; class Verrucomicrobiia; order Limisphaerales; family J093; genus J093. Next base: position 9,783 of record CAZRPT010000176.1, on the reverse strand, counting down.
CGCACCGGGGTTTCCAGCGGGTTTTGCAGGACGTTGGCCAGTTCGAAGGCCTCTTCGAGCGTGAAATCGCCGCTGATCTCGCACCGCCCGCCGGTGATGGGCTCGTTGATGACGGGGGCCGAGTAGAGTTCGCCGTCCAGCACGATGGCCAGTTGATGGCCCACGTTTTCGCGGGTGATCTCGCCGAACAGGCGCGCGCCCTCGCTGTTGAACTGGAGGGTGATCTTGGGCATGCCGGTCATGGGATCCGGCACCACGTTGGCGCGCACCACGTATTTGCCGGTCAGCCCCTTCACGGCCTTTTTGGTCACCAGAAAGGCCCGGCCGCCTTTCACTTCGCCGTTCGGCCCTTTGCGGGTGCGTTGCACCAGAATCTCATAGCCCGGCTCGGGGATCTGGTCCCGGATCAGCTCGGCGCTGTTTGGATGCACCAGCCGGAATTCGAGGAAGGCGGCCTTCTCGATCTGCGTCCGCGCGCTCTCCTTTTCAGCCTCCGACAGGCCGGGAAGCTGGATCAGGATGCGGTCCTTGCCGGAGGGCTGGATGATCGGCTCGGCCACGCCGAACTTGTCCACGCGGCGGCGGAGCACCTCGATGGCCTGCCGCTGGGCGCGTTCGAGACTGGCCTTGTTCTGGTCCAGCTTGGAGGTGTCCAGGGAGACGAGGAACGAGGTGCCGCCCTGCAAGTCCAGGCCCAGCTTGATCTGGCCCGCGGCCTTGGCCTGCAACCGGTGCAGGATGGCGCGGTTGACGTCCACGTCGTCATCCTGCTTGAGGGAGGGGAAGAAGCGGGACAGATCGTTGGTGCCGGTTGCCTTGAGCAGGGCCACGAAGGCCTGGTTGGTGCCGGTCTGCTCCAGCTCGCGGGCGCGTTGGACGATTTGTTCCAGCGTTTGATCCCGGACTTCGGCCTGCTCTTCGAAGACCTTGATCAAATCCCGGGACGTGGGCGGAATCATCTCATAGATGGCCCACGCCACGATGAACACTACCAGCAGGGTTCTCCAAGCTAAACGACTCATGAGGGGGAAAGGGGAAAAAGGCGAAAGAAGGCGGGGTCAGGATTTGTTGTTTTTGCCACCGGAGCGCTCGATGAGTTCCGTCACGTGGCCCTTGAGGATCTCCAGTTTGGAATCGGCCGAGCGCAGGGACACGGTCTTGCCCTTGATGCTGATGATCACGCCGCAAATGCCGCTGCTGGTCACCACCTTGTCACCCGGCTTGAGCGCCGCCAGCAGGGCCTCGTGCTGTTTCTGCTTCTTCTGCTGCGGCCGCCAGAGGGCGAAGTAAAACATGACGATCATCAAGATCATCATCAGCACCAACTGAAGCGTGCCCGCCCGGGGATCGGGCTGGGTCTGCGCCGCGAACATCAAACTCTCTAACCGACTGATCATGCGAAAACGCCAAAAGGCGACTACTCTAGGGTTCCCCGCCGCCTTGGCAAGCCTTTGCTGGGCGGCGGCGCGCCCCCGCCTCGCGAAGCGCGCCCCGTTCTTGAACCAGAACCATCCGTCTCCGTCAAGCCGCCGTCCCGTTCCCGCTCCGCCTCGAACCGCGGAAAGGCCCGGCGAAAGGCCCCTTCCGGCGCCCGGAGTCCCGCGCCGCGGAGGGGGCGTGACCGCCCTGAAAACCCGCCCCGGACCGGCGGCGCCCCCCAACGCCGCCTGAGCGCCGGTCGGAAACCGCCGGCCCGGGGAATCCGGGCTGCCCCCACGGGGCATTTGCGTTCTTCCGGGAGGCCGCGGGCTCGCGCGCGGCGGGATGTCTCACTTTTGCGACGGGCTTTCAGGGAGGATGGCGAAGGCGCTTTGTTCCGCCAGGGCCGGGAGGCCGGCGGGCCAGAAGCGGTCCAGGTATTCCGCGCGCGCGAGAAGGGGGGCGGTTTTTTCCGCGTCGGCGGTTTGTTCGATGAGGAATTTCAGCTCGTCCAGGTTGTCGCTCCAGACGTTGCCGTTGAAAAACTCCACGCCGGGAAACTGGGTTTTGTAGAGGGCGCGCCGGGAATAGCAGGTGCCCAGATGCAAACAGTTCAGGCCGTGTTCGCGAAAATAACGCACCGCCCAGGTCATCATGTAAAGCCCCAGACTGCGACGGAAGTGGTCCAGATTGTAGAAGGCGTAGTAATAGTGCGCCACGCGCGGCGGCTCCACATACATCAGCACCGTGCCGGCGTCCCGGCCGGTTTCCTCCTCGGTGAAGTGCAGCAGGTGGGTGATGACGCGGCCCGCCATCAGGGCGTCGAGGCGTTCCTCCGACATCACGCCCGGCCCGAAACGCGCCTCGGCGAAGGCCCGCCACGCGGCCCGGCGTTCCGGGGTGTAGGCGAATTCCGCCCGGGGAACCAGGCGTCCGCTGATGCCGGCGCCCTTGCGCAGGATGCGACGGTTTTCCGAGGTGGGGGAAAAACGGGACAACACCACGCGCAGGTTGCGGCAGAGATAAAACCGGTCCAGTCGCGGCGTGGAGGGCAGAAAGCCGCGTTCGTAAAAATCCGCCGGCGTCTCGCCGGGTTCCGGCAGCGCCCAGATCACGTAGGGATAGAAATAGCGGGCGTAGTCAAACCCCGCCTCGGAGAAGAGGAGTTTCATGATGGCGTCGAATCCTCGCGATAGATCCGCGGCACCCGCCAGTTCCAGCAGGTCAGCACGTCGTAACACACCGTCCCGGCCCAGGCCGCCAGGTCGCGGGCGGTGATTTCGGCTTCGCCCTGCCGGCCCAGGATCACCACCTCGTCGCCGGCCCGCGCCTCCGGCACGTCCGTCACGTCCACCGCCGTGGCGTCCATGGCCACCGAGCCGATCAGCGGCGCTTCCCGCCCGCCGACCAGCGCCCGGCCCCGGTTCACCATCCGGGGCAGGCCGTCGCCGTAGCCGAGCGGGATCACCCCGATCCGCCGCCGGCTTTCCGCCCGGTAACGCAGCCCGTAACCGTAGGTTTCGCCGGCGCGCAGCTCGCGCACCGACACCAGCCGGGCCTTCACGCTCATCACCGCCCGCGTGCCCGGCAGCCGCCGGCAGACCGCCGAGGGATACACCCCCAGCGGCAGGATGCCGATGCGGACGAAGTCGTAATGCGCCTCGGGCAGTTGCAGCAGGCCGCCGCTGTTGCACAAATGCCGCCAGCCCGGCGCGATCCCCGCGGCGGCCAGGCCGTCCAGCACGCCGGCGAAACGGCGGCGTTGCAGGTGGGCGAAGCTGGCGTCCGCTTCGTCGGACATCGCGAAGTGGCTCATCACCCCCGCCAGCCGCAGGCCGGGTCGTTGGGCGATGTCCCGCGCCAGCGCCACGGCGGCGTCCCAGCGCACCCCGTGCCGGTTCATGCCGGTGTCCACCTTCAGATGCACCGGCGTCCGGCGCCGGCGGGCGCGGCTGAGGCGGTCCAGTTCGCGAACGATTTCCGCCCGGCCCACCGTGAGGGTCACGTCCCAATCGAGGCAGGCGGGCAGTTCCTCCGGCAGCCGCTCGCCCAGCATCAGCACCGGCGCGGTGATCCCGGCCTCGCGCAATCGCCGGGCCTCGCCCAGGGTGCTCACCGCCAGCGCCGTCGCGCCGGATTCCAAAGCCACCCGCGCCACCGGCAGCAGGCCGTGCCCGTAGGCGTCGTCCTTCACCACGCTGATGATCCCCGGTCCGCCCGCGCCATCGCGCCGGATGAGCGCGAAATTCCGGCGCAGGGCCGCGAGATCAATCTCGATCCACGCCGGATGCGGCAGGTCGTTGTCCCATTCCGGGCAGGGAGCGGGCGGCGTTTCCACGGCTGGAGCGGCAAGGGTCATGGGGTTCCGGGCGGCCAGAGCGAGCGGCCGATGTCCTGACGATAATAACCTCCGGGACAGCGCAGGCGGCCCAGGGTGCGGTAAATCCGCCGCAACGCCGCCGGCAGGGTGCGGTCCACCGCCGCCACGTCCGCCACCCGGTGGCCGGTGGCCCACAGCCGGCCGGCGCGGTCCGCCCGCACTTCGCCCCACCAGACCTCCGCTTCGAGCGGCTCGCCCACGGTGACCGGCACCTCCGGCCCTTCAAGGCGGACATGGGGATAGCCGTAGCCGGCCAATGTCACGGACGCGCCAAAGCGCAGCCCGGGCCGCCAGCGCGGCCGGGGGAGGCGGTTGGCGGCGGTGGCGCGGAGCACTGCCAGCGGATTGGCCAGCAGGCGGAGGATCAACGGCCCGTTCGTCACGCCGAGCCGGACGTTGTATTCGATGGCGTGCCAGCGGCCGTCGCGCCGGATGGCGGTCACCTGGATCGGCCCGTGATAGCCGGTTTCGCGGAACCACGGGCGCAGCGGCAGAAGCAGCTCCCGGACCAGCCCGTAACGGTCCCGGGGATCGCGCTCGACGATCCCCCCCAGGGGCGCGCCGGCCACGATGCCCAGATTGCCGTCGAAGGCGCGTTTGTACTCCTGGTTCGTGGCCAGCGGACACACCTCGCCGTCGGCCACCAGCGCGATGTGCCCCGCCTCGGCGGTTCCGAGGTATTCCTGCAAAAACACCCCCTCGCGGTCGTCCACCCGCTCCAGCCAGGCCAGCGTTTCCTCGACCGATTCGCACACCATCGTGTGCAGCGGGCTGAACGGCGAACAGCGCGGGTTTTTCAGGACGTACGGCGCGGGATGCCGGCGCACCCAGCGCCGGGCGGCGGCGCGATTCGGGGCCACGTGGGCGCGCGCGCACGGCACGCCGAACCGCGCGCACAAGGCCCGGGCGAAGTCGCGTTCCCGCTCGATCCGCAGCCCCTCGCCGGTGGGCGAGAGCAACGGCACGCCGCGGGCCAGCAGGGCCGGCGCCCACGGTTGCGGAGCCCACTCGATGGCCATCGGCACGATCAGGTCCACCCGCTCGCGCCGCAGCAGCGGGAGCGGGTCGGGATGCCGGGCCGCCGGGTAGCCCCGTCCCTCCCGGCCGGGCCCGTAATGGGAGTAAGGGCGGGTCCAGTAGGCCGAAACCCGCGCGCCATCCTCGCGCAGGGAGCGCATCACCCCCTGGGCAAACGCCCCCACGCCGAACACCATCACCGAGGGTTCAGCGGGCGGGGAAACGTGCCGGCGCGCCGTTGGCATCGCCCCCATTGTCCACGATGTCCCGCCCGTGCAAATCCAAATCGCAAAGAACCGCGAAAAAGAGCGTTCCAGCAACGCGAAGGGGTGGAGGAAATCCGGAAAATCACGCTCCTTCCGCGGTCGTTGAGGCGGCCGGGTGTCCCCCCGCCCGGCGTTTTCCGACGGGTTCCGAGGAGGTTACTCCGCGGCGGGTTCGGCGTCCTCCTCCGGGTCGTCGTCCTCGATTTCGCGCCGGAGCCGGCGGGAGAGATGGGGCCGGACGAAGCCGTAGATGAGGTAGGCGGTGAAGAGGAGGGGCAGCGCCACCGGCAGGATGTGCTCGCGCAACACCAGAATCAGGCCGAGAAAGAGCAGGGCCACGACCAGTTTCGCGAAAGGCCGCCGGGTCTTGAGGTCCAGTTTCTTGAAGGAGGGATACTTGACCTCGCTGATCATCATCGCCGAGAGGAAGACCAGCAGCACCGGCAGCACGTAGCGCCAATGGCCGCGCGGGAAGTTGCGGTCGTCAATCCACATCAAAAACAGCGTGAGGGAGGCCACCAGCCCCGCCGCCGCCGGGATGGGAAAGCCGAGAAACTCCTTGCCGTTGTCAATGCCCTGGGCGGCCATGCAGTTGAATCGCGCCAGCCGGAGCGCGCCGCAAATCAGGTACACCGACGCCACGAACCAGCCGAGTTCCTGGTATTTCGAAAACACGTCGTGCAGCACGATGCGGTGCACCAGAAAGGCGGGCGCCGCGCCGAAGGAGATCAGGTCGGCCAGGGAATCGAATTCCCGCCCGAAGGAGCTTTCCTGCCCGCCCCAGCGCGCCAGCCGGCCGTCGAGGATGTCGAAGATGCAGGCCAGCAGGATGAAGCCCAGGGCGTGGAGGATGGTTTCGTTGAAGTTCGGCGCCGAGGCGTCGGCTTCGACGATCTTGGTCAGGGCCAGAAAGCCGCAAAAGAGGTTCCCCCCGGTCATGAGATTCGGGAGGAAGTAAATCTTCAACTGCTGGTTGATTCCGGAGGAGTCCGGGGCGGATGAGCGGAACACCTTCATGGTTCAGGGCCGCCGCGCCACGATGGTTTCGCCGCCGATCACGCGCTGGCCGAGGCGCGCCTCCACGGGATAGCCGAGCGGCAGATACAGGTCCACCCGCGAGCCGAACCGGATGAGTCCCAGCCGCTCGCCGCGCTCCACGGTGTCGCCTTCGCGCGCCCACGGCACGATCCGCCGGGCAATGAGGCCGGCGATCATCCGCACGCCGATCCGTTCCCCTTCCCGCTCGGAGGACTCGATGCCGATCAGGACGTTTTCGTTGAACTCCGCCGAGTCGGTCCGCATGGCGTTCACGAACCGGCCCGGAGTGTGCCGGCGCAACACCACCCGCCCGGCCACGGGGGCGTTCTGCACGTGCACGTCGAAGATCGAGAGAAAGATGGAAATCCGCTGGCAGCGCCCGCCCATGAAGCTGGGTTCCTCCACCTCGTCAATGGCGTCCACCTTGCCGTGCCCCGGAGCCACGATGGCCCCGGGATCCGAGGGCGGACGCGCCTGGGGGTCGCGGAAGAAGTAGAGGCAGAACAGGCCGAAGACCACCCACAGGCCCGCCAGCACCCCGGCGGCCTCGATGACGAACTGACCCAAGAGGCGGGCCAGCACGCCCGCGAACATCAACCCCAGCATCAGCACCAGCGACCAGTAGATCGTCCGGAACGCCGCGCGGGTCGCCTTCCCGGCATGTTTCATGGACGCATCTTACCCGCCGCCGCCGTCATGCAAAGCGGAATCCTGCCTTCCGGCTCACCGGCCGGAGGGGTTGAGCGTGCCCGCCGGCACGATCTCCACCTGGGCGTGTTTCTCGAGAAAGGCGATCACCTTGTTGCTCAAGATCTGGTAGTGCACCTCGCCCAGCGCGTTGCGCTCCTGCAACTGCTTGATCAGCTTTTCGGGCTTGATCTGGTACCGCGCGGCCATTTGCAGCAGCCGCTGGGTCAATTCCTCGCGGGTGACCGTGATCTTCTCCTGCTCGGCGATCCGCTCGAAGACGAAGCGCGCCTTGAGCCGGTCCTGCGCGCTCTTGTTGGCCACGGCGTAAATCTGCTCCTTCTGGGCGTCAATCGCCTCCTTGGACAGGCCGCGATCCGCGTTGGCGCGCACGATGTCGAACACCACGTTGCGGGTCTCCTCCTCGACCAGCGACTCCGGCAGCTCGCAACTGAACCGGGCCAGCAGATTGTTCACCACCTGGTCGGAGGTGAGCCGCTTGCGATGCGCCTCCAGCTCCCGCTCCAAATCCTTCACCACCCCCTCGCGGAGGGTTTTCAGATCCGGCGCCTTGAAGGACTTGGCAAACTCGTCGTCGAGCGGCGGCAGCTGCTTCTCCTTCACCTCGAGCACCGTCACCGCGTACACCCCCTCCTTGCCGCCGACCTCCGGGATCACGAAATCGGGCGGAAAGGTCACCTTGACCGTGCGCTGTTCGCCGGCCTTGGCGCCCAGCAGCTGGTCGGTGAACCCCGGGATGAACTGGCTCGTCTCCACCAGCATCCACGCCTTCTCCTTCTTCGTGATGCCCTGGGCGGTGGGATTGAACTCGGTGATCGGCTTGCCCTCGCAGGTGCCCTCGTAGTTCACCACCACGAAATCGCCGCTGGTCACCTCGCGGTCCACGTCCTCGTACGTGGCCCGCTGCTCCCGCAGGGCGTCCAACGCCCGCTCGATGTCCTCGTCGGTGACCTTGCGGTTTTCGAGCCGGACCGGCAGCCCCTTGTATTCCGGCATCTCGAACTCCGGATAAATCTCCACCGTGGCGGTGTAACTGAAGGGCTTGCCGCGCTCGAAATCGCCCGGTTCCACCTCCGGTTGGATGATGGGACGGAGCTTTTGCTCCTGGAGGGCCTGGCGGAAGCTCTCGTCCAGCACCCGTTTCCGGGCCTCCTCCCGGATCGCCGGGCCGAATTGCTTCTCGATCAGCGCCCGCGGCGCCTTGCCCGGGCGGAACCCCGGCAGCCGGACCTGCTTGGCCACCCGGGCCGCCGCCGCCTTCCACTGGGTTTCCACCGTCTCCGGATCCACCTCCACGCGCAGCAGGCGCTTGCAGGGGCCAATATTCTCAACCGTGACGTTCACAGCTCGATTCGCGAATCAGCATCAATCCTTCGCCCGGCCCGGACTTCCCGTCCGCCACCGGCGCGAAAAGAGGCGCACCATAATGAGCCCCCCCCCTTCCGTCAAGCATCCGCCACCCCGAAACAACGCGCGGCCCGCGAAGACCACCGGCATCCGGGAGGCCTCCGCCCCCCCGCCTCGGCGCCCGTTTGCGGCAGACGGGGACGGAGGGCGCATCCGCGGATTGCGGGCCGCGGGGGTGGGGCGTTAGAGTGGGGCCGTGCCGGTTCGATTCACCATCTTGGGGAGCGGTTCCCGCGGCAATTGCGCTTATCTGGAAACCGAAACCACGCGGCTGTTGATTGACGCGGGCTTCAGCGCCCGCCAGATCCAACAGCGGCTCGCGCAATTGGGGCGGACGCTCGAACGACTCGACGGCATCCTCATCACCCACGAACACTCGGACCATGTCCGGGCGCTGGACGTGCTGAGCCGGAAGATCCAGGTGCCGGTGTACTGCAACCGGCTCACGTACGACGCCATCCTCTACCAGCAACCCCGCTGCCGGCTGCCGTTTCACCTCTTCGAGACCGGCGCCTCGTTCACGGTCGGCGACGTGGAGGTGGAATCATTTTCCGTCCCGCACGACGCCCAGGACCCGGTGGGATTCCTGCTCCGAACGGCGGGCGGCAACGTGGGGTTTTTGACCGACCTGGGCCACGTGACCCGGCTGGTGCGGGAACGGGTGCGCCCGGCGCATGCCCTGGTGTTGGAAGCCAATCACGACCTCCAGCTCCTCCAGGAGGATCCCAAACGGCCGTGGAGCGTGAAACAGCGCATCCTCAGCCGGCACGGCCACCTGTCCAATGAGGCCGCCGCGGAGGCGTTGTCGGAGGTGATGTCCGAGACGCTCCGGCACCTGTTTCTGGGGCACCTCAGCCAGGACTGCAACCGCCCCGAGCTGGCCCACGCCTGCGTGGCCCGGCAGCTCGAAACCCTGGGCGCCACCCACGTGACCCTCGAAGTCGCCTCCCAGGGCGCCCCCTGCCGCACGCTGCTCCTCGGCAACGGCCACCTTCCCCCGTCTCCCGAACCGCTCTGAGAACGCGGTTTGAAACCGCCGCGTGGAAACGCACGGCCTGAAAAAAGAGGGCGCCAAATGCTCCCGTGACTGCCGCCCCGTCTCACCCCTTCTGAGCGGAGAAATCCGAGGGACCGAAGGGCCGGGGGACCGAAGGAAATCCGAAATCCGAAATCCGAAATCCGAAAGAGAAGCGCGCGTGCTTCGGTAGCGCAGGCTGGCAGCCTGCCGTATCGCAGCGTGGCACGCTGCGAGGCGTTCGATTTTTTCCCCGATCGGTTTCACCACGAAGGACACGAAGGACACGAAGCGGAGGGAGCCTCGCCGGGTCAGGCGACCCGGCCTACAAGGGGCGCGCCTCGTTCCCCCGGGCGTTGCCCGGGGCTGACGGGTCTCGCGCCTTCGGCGCGGAGAAGTTTCGGATTTCGGGATTCGGGATTCGGATTTTCCCTGGGTAGCACCCGCGTCCCGCGGGTCGGGCCGGGCGTCCCGCCCGGCTCTTCGATGCGCGAAAAAAGATTTCTTGCCTCGGTTGCGCGTGCGCCGTGGCT
>CAZRPT010000175.1:0-16496 GCA_964601985.1 uncultured Verrucomicrobiota bacterium | reverse complement strand
CGTGGCCGCCGCCGTCAACGTGGGCCGCCGCCCCACCGTCACCGGCGAGACCGCGCCGCTCCGGGTCGAGGCCCACCTGCTGGACCTCGAACTGGACCTCTACGGCCGCAACCTCGAACTCGAATTCGTCCGCCGGCTCCGTCCCGAACAACGCTTCCCCTCCCTTGACGCCCTCGCGGAGCAAATCCGCCTCGATCTCGAAGCCACCCGCCAGGCCCTCATCCACCCGTCCTCCTCCGCCGCCGGTTGAGCGAACCTTCGCCCGCCTCCGACTACCCGCCGGCGGAACGCGCGAGGAAAAGCGCCGGGCCGCCGTGGCTGCCATTCGGAATTTGGATTTTCCGCCGCTCCTCGGCCCTCCCCGCTCCGTGTCCCGATCTGGCATCAACGAAAACCGCCCCCTTCTGAACGCCCCGAACAGTCTTCGGCGAGGATCAGGATTCGTCGAGAAAGCCGGTCAGGGGGCTGGTGGCGCGGGCGGTTTCGAGCTGTTCCGCCAGGCCGATTTCATAAGCGGCCCGGCCCGCCTCGACCGCCGCTTGAAAGGCCCGCGCCATCCGGCACGGATCCGCCGCCACGGCGATGGCGGTGTTGACCAGCACGGCGTCCGCGCCCAGTTCCATGGCCGCGGCGGCGTGGCTCGGCGCGCCAATGCCCGCGTCCACCACCACCGGCACGGTGGCCTGCTCGATGATGATGCGGAGCTGGTCGCGCGTTTGCAGGCCCCGGTTCGAGCCGATGGGCGCCCCCAGCGGCATCACCGTGGCCGTGCCGACCTCCTCGAGCCGCTTGGCCAGGACGGGATCGGCGTTGATGTAAGGCAGGACGGTGAAGCCCTCCTTCACCAGCGTTTCCGCCGCGGCGAGCGTTTCCACCGGATCCGGCAGCAGGTAGTGGGGATCCGGATGGATTTCCAGTTTCACCCATTGGGGCAGGCCGGCGGCGGCGGCCAACCGGGCCAGTCGGACCGCCTCCCCGGCGTTCAACGCGCCGCTGGTGTTGGGCAGCAGGAGATAGCGTTCCGGGTCAATGAACTCCAGAATGTTGGCGAACGGATCATGGCGGCCCGACAAATCGGCGCGACGCAGGGCCACCGTGACCAGCTCCGTGCCGCTGGCCGCCAGGGCGTCCCGCATCTGCTCCGGCGAGGCGAATTTCCCCGTGCCGACCAGCAACCGCGAGCGAAACTCGCGGCCCGCGATGGTGAGTGGAGCGTGCATGTTGGTGTGGTCCGCGGACATCGCGCCCCAGCATAATCCGCCCGCTCCGCCACGTCGAGCGCGGCGGAAAACCCGAGGGGCCGGAGGGGGGCGAAGAAGATTCGAAATCCGAAATCCGAAAAGGAGCGCCGCTCAGGGCCGGTCGGGAAACGCCGGGTCGGGGAACCCGGCCTGCAGCCCGGGGACCTTCGCGCCCTTTTTTTTGCGGGCCGTGGGTCCGCGCGCGGCGGAAGGCCCCTTTTCCCGGGAGGTGCTCAGCTCGTCGGCGGCCGGGTTTCCACGGGCACGCGGGCCAGGCGCACGTAATCGGGCAATCCCTGTTCAAGGGGCAGGGACACCTCGCCCTCGATCAGCGGCCGCACGTGCTGGATCAGCCGGTCGTGCGGCAGGAAGACGTCGGAGCGGACCCAGTCGGCGGGAACGGCGTTCGTCTCGCGGGCGATGTTTTCCAACAGTTCCAAGCCGATGGTGGTCTTGTAGGCGCCCTGGTTTTCGCGGACGAGTTTGATCATGAACCCGCTCTGGCCGTTCACGGCGGAGAGCACGGCGTTGCGGCCGCAGTCGTAAGCTTCGTTGAGGTCGGTGGCGCTGGCGAAATGCCCGGCCGAACGCTGGGTGGCGCCCAGGGCCACGTGGCACACGGACAGTCCCAGCCGGGTCTTGATGAGGTGGGTGAGGGCCGCGCCGGCGTTCACGGGGTTGCCGGCGGTGTCGGTGGCCAGGGCGTTGCCGGCCTCGTTGCGCGCGCCTTCCGCGGTGACGATCACGCAGTGTCCCCGCCGGAGGGCGGTTTCCCGAATCTGCTCCAGCAGCCGCTCCTCGGCCACGGGAATCTCGGGCAGCAGAATGAAATGCGGCGCCTCATCTTCGGCGCGTTTGGCCAGGACGGTGCCGGCGGCGAGCCAGCCCACTTCGCGGCTGCTGACTTCGATGACGCAGCAATGCCCGCCCCCCGTGGCGGCGGCGTCCAGTCCCGCCTCGCGCACCGTGACCGCCGCGTGCTTCACCGCCGAGCCGTAGCCGGGGCTGTGGTCGGTGCGCGCCAGCTCGTTTTCCACCGAGGCCGGAATCCCGATGACGCGCAACTCGTAACCGCGTTCGGCGGCGGCTTGATGGATCGCCAACGCCGTCCGCTGGCCGGCGCGGTCGCCCACCAGAAAGAAGTAGCGGATGTCGTGGGTTTCGAAGACCTGAAACAACCGGTCCAGATTGCGGGCGGCCATTTCCGCGTCCCGCCCGCGATCCAGCACCGCCTCGCCCACGCCCAACGCCGCCCCCGGGGTGTGGCGCAATCCCTTGAGGGCCTGCTGTTTCTCCTCCAGAAAATCAATGAACTGCTCCCGCAAGATGCCCGGCACGCTGTTCAACGCGCCGTAAATTTCCCCGATTAGTTCCGGATACCTCCCCGCCTGCGTGATGGCTCCGACCAGGCCGGCGTTCGTCGCGCACGTGCCCTGGCCAGCTTGAGCCACCAGCATGTTGCCTACAAGTACTGCCATGTTATCGTTCCAGTTGTTTGGCCAGCGCTTTTTTTCGCGCTGCTGCCGGTTAGTTACAAAGCCGCGCGCAAACCATGCCAATGCGCCCCGCATGGTGTCAAAATGAATCGTGCGGGGGGACGAAATCCGTCGGGGACGCGCGGCGCGTCCGTTCGGGCGTCATTTTGGCCCGACGCGGCTCCTCCGGCGGGGCGGAGGTTCTCGGTGCGGAGGTCTGCCGGCGGTTCGGCCGGCCTCCCCTTGCGGACGGGGCGAGACGGAGGAATTTCAGGACGGGGAGGTTCATTTTTCGCACAAGCTGGAGCGACGTTTGTTGCTGGTTGGAATGAAAAAAACTTCTTGGCAAGAGCGGCGGGGTATTCTTAGAATCCCTTCCCAATGAGCGTTTTCGAGTTTCCGCCGGGAAACGAACAGAACGTCGTCACCGGAAAGGGGACGGAAAAAGGACGCCCGGGACGGCGGGATGGCGGGGCGGAGACGCCGCGCAAATGAGGAACGGCTCTGGAATGGTGAGACAACGGCAATCCAGCATGGCAGGCAACCTCAAGGTCCGCCGGAAAAACCACGAAAGGGGGGATGGCAAACCGGTTGCCTAGCCGGGCCGTCAGGCGGTTTCACGACCGCGGTTTCACCTCACCCGTCGTCAACGGCTTTTGCCACACAAATCGGAGCGGCCTGGGAAGTTCCCGCGGGGGCGGGACTTTGAAGGCATGCAACTCAACCATAACAACGACATGAACAGAACCAACAACAGCACCATCAATCCCTGGACCGCCGCTTTGTTGACGGCGGGGATCATCAGCGCCGGTTCCGTCGCTTTGGCGGAGGAGACGGCGGCCAACCCGGTGATGACTGCCCTGCAGTCCACCACCATCAGCGGCTACGTGGACACGTCGGCCATCTGGTTGACGGGTTCGCAGGCCAAGCCGGGTCCCCGCATGCCGGGACGCACCTTCGACGGCGCGGAAAAGCAGAACAACTTCAACCTCGATGTCGTCTCCCTCACCCTGCAGAAGGATCTGGACGAGACCACCAGCTGGGCGGCGGGGTACAACGTCACCCTGTTGTTCGGTCCTGACGCCAACACCCTCAACACCCTGTCCTATCCGGCCAGCTGGTCCACCAGCTCGTCGGATTTCGCCATCAAGAACGCGTACGTCGAACTCAAGGTCCCCGTGGGCAACGGGCTGCGGGCCAAGGTCGGCGTGTGGGACACGGTGATCGGCTACGAGGTGTTTGAAGCGGGCAACAACCCGAACTTCAGCCGCTCCTACGGCTACTACCTCGAACCCATCGTCCACACCGGCGTCCTGTTGAGCTATGACATCAACTCGATCCTGAGCGTCAACGGCGGCATCGCGGACAACGGCGTGGGGATCAACAACATCAACCAACCCGCCGGTCCGGCGGCCTCCGGCGTGAGCCGGGGCGTCTTCACCTACCTGGGATCCGTCACCCTGACCGCCCCCGAGAGCGCCGGCTTCCTCAAGGGCGCCCAGTTGACCGGCGGCATCGTGGACACCGGCGTGTATCAGTCCCAGAACCAGTTGAACTACTACGTGGGCCTGAGCATGCCGCTGCCGGTGGACAACCTGAGCCTGGGCGTGGCGTATGACTATCTGGGCGGCGACGACAGCGGTTGGGCCAACGCCCTCGCCGGCTACCTCGTCTATCGCGCCACCGAGAAGCTGACCCTCGCCGGCCGGGTCGAGTGGGCCAACGGCAGCCCCGGCACCTACGGCACCGGCCGCACGAAGGATGAAGACGAATTCATCGGCGTGACCGGCACGGTGGATTACCGCCTGTGGGCCAACGTCATCACCCGCCTCGAAGTCCGCTGGGACCAGGATTTGGCGGACGGCCCGCCCGCGTTCGGCGGCGCCAAGAATCCGGCGGAAAACGTGGTTTCCCTGGCGTTGAACGTCATCTACAACTTCTGAGGTCTCCCGCTCGAACCGCCCCTTCCGGCGTCCCCCTCCGGAAGGGGCTTTTTTTTTCGGCGTCTCCCTCGTGCCCGCGAAGAAAACCGCCGGGCGGCCGCCGCCGGGCGCGGAAGTCCGGTTTTCCCCTCCGCCTGTTTTTTGCCACGAAGAACCCGGAGAGCATGAAGGGGGGAGGGAAAGCGTCGCTCCGGGTGGCATCCGGGCGGGGCCCCTTTTCAAGCGGGGAACGCAAAAGCGGACCCAGGCCGGGGTCAGCCGCCCACGCGCGCCGGCACGCCGAGGGCTTGAAACGGTTTCAGGGCGGCGCGCAATTGCGCGGGGGAAGGCGGCGTGAACCGGGGCGAGGGGGGGCGCCCCACCCGCGCGGCCTTGGCCGCGCCGGTGGCGTGGTAGGGCAGCAGATTCACCTGTCGCACCCCCGGCAACGAGGCGGCCAGTTCCGCCAGGGCCCGCAGCTCCGCCGGCGCGTCATTGACGCCGGGAATCACGGGCACCCGCAGCCAGACCGCTTCGTGGTGCCGGCCCAGCCAGCGCAAATTGTCCAGGATGCCTTCGTTGGACACTCCGCAATACGCGCGGTGCCGCTCCGGATCGAGGCACTTCACGTCGTAGAGCACGAGATCGGTTCCCGCCGCCATTTCCGCCACCTGCTCCCGGGGCGCGAAGCCGCAGGTGTCCACCGCCGTCCGCAGCCCCGCTTCGCGGCAGGCCGCCAGCGCCGCGCGCAAGAACGCGAACTGGGCCAGCGGTTCGCCGCCGGAAAACGTCACTCCGCCCCCCGAGGCGGCGAAGAACACTTCGTCCGCCCGCGCTTCCGCGAGCAGCGCCGCCACGGTGAGTTCCCGGCCCACCCGTTCCCGGGCCGCCACCGGACAGGCCGTCACGCAGGCGCCGCACACTTCACACGCCTCGCGGGCGGAGGCGTCGTCGGGAAGCGGCGCGGGAAGTCCGGGAATCGCGCCGGGAAACCCGCCCACCGGACGCTCGTTCGGACAGGCGGTCACGCACGCGCCGCAGCGGATGCAGCGGCGCTCCACCAGCAGGATTTCCGGCCGGGGGGAAATCGTTTCCGGGTTGTGGCACCAGGCGCACCGCAGCGGGCAGCCTTTCAGGAAGACCGTCGTGCGGATGCCCGGTCCGTCATGGACCGAGAACCGCTGCACGTTGCTGATCCAACCGGTGAGCGCCATGAATTCGTCGCCGCAGCCTGAAACACTCCCGCGAAGTTCATCAAGCCTCCGTTCCCGCGCCCGGCGGGCCGCTCCCGCGTCCGCCGGGGGCGGCCGGGGCGTTTTTCGCTGGGGTCGGCGGGGGGACGGGGCGAATATCGGGACGCCATGTTTCGCCACTCGACGCGCATTCAGTACGCCGACTGCACGGTGGGCAACCACGTCTATTACGGGCGCTATCTCGATCTGCTGGAGGCGGCGCGGGGGGAGTTGTTCCGGGCGGCGGGCGAACCCCTGCTCAAGTGGCAGGAGCGGGGCGTGATTTTTCCCGTGTTCGAGGCGCGCCTTCGCTATCGCGAGGCCGCCCGTTACGACGACGCGGTGGTGATCGAGGTGTGGCTCACCCGCCTGCGCCGGGCGTTTCTGGATTTCGGTCACCGGATGGTGAAGGAAGACGGCGCGGTGGTCCTCGAAGCCGAGACCCGCCACGTGTGCGCCGGCCTGGATGAACGGCCCCGCAGCCTGCCGCCGGAGCTGCTCGCCGCCCTGCGGCCGCATTTGCGCTGAGGGCCGGTCGGAAATCAACAAACCGGGGGGGAGCATTTGCCAAACGCGCGGGGGGCCGGTACCTTGCCGGACTTATGTCACGATTGAGCAGTGCAGGGCGACGGACGCGGGGACGAGATGTCAGGGAGGCGGTGAAACGCGGGTTCCTCATCGGCGGAGCGGGGCTGGCGATGCTGGCCGGCGCGGCCCTCCAGGCGGCGGTGTTTGATTTCACCGCGCCCCTGGACGATCCCGAGGCCGGCTACTCGGCGGGGCTGGTGAGTTACTCGATCTTCGATCCGATCCAGAACCAGACCTTCCGCGAGACGGTGCCTTCGGCGCCGCCGGGGGTGATTTCCACCAACAACGGCGTGGTGGCGTGGAGCGCCGGCGGCATTGTCTATTGCCGCGTGTACGACCCCGCCCGCACCAACTGGATGAGCGCCAACCTGACCACCGGCGATCCGCTGACCTTTCTCAACCAGCGGGGCATCGTGACGTGGACGACCGGCACGGCGGTGCACGCGCAGGTGTACGAGCCCGCGCTGGGCGAATGGGTGGGCACCCGGGTCACCAGCGGCCAGACCTACAATTTGAAAAACGAGCGCGGGGTGATCTCGTGGAGCAGCGGGGGCCTTGTTTACTTCCTGGTGTACGATCCGGCGCGCCGGGAATGGATGGCCGACGCCGTGGCTTCCGGAGCCACCTACGACCTCAGCAACCAGGACGGCGTGGTGGCCTGGAGCAGCAGCGGCATCATCTATTACGCGGTGTACGATCCGCTCCTGGGCCAGTGGATGAAGGGGCACGCCGGCACCGGCACGACGAGTTCGTTGCAAAACCACGGCGGCGTGGTGGCCTGGATCAGCAGCAACGTCGTGTACTGCCGCGTCTATGATCCGGTCCTGCACGTCTGGCAGCCGGAATACGTCGTCAGCGGCTTTCCCACCAATCTCGCCATCAACAACGACGGCGCCGTCACGTGGTCCATCTCCGGCGCGAACCTGATTCGCGGCTACGACGCCCTGGCCCGCGCCTGGACCAACAGCGCCACCCCGCCGCTGGCCTGTTTCGCCGTCTCCACCAACGCCGGGCCCGCGCCGCTGCCAGTTCGCTTTATCGACATGTCCGTCGGCGGCTCCAGTTGGCTCTGGAACTTCGGCGACGGCGGGGCCGCCGCGAAACGGGCGCCCACGCACTTTTACGCGCGCGCCGGCGGTTTCATCGCCAGCCTGCAAGTGTCCAATTCCCGGGGCCAGGCCACCTTTGCCACCAACATCCTGACTGACGTCGTCGGTCCGGTGGGCAGTGTCGTGATCAATGACGGCGCGGAACTCACCACCAACCGGGTGGTGACCTTGACCCTTTCCGCCACCGACGACAGCGGCTCGGTGCCGGAAATGCGGGTGCGCAACGCCGGCGAAGAATGGCCGGAATGGCAGCCCTACGCCACCACGCTGGAATGGACCCTGACCGAGGGCAACGGCCTCAAAACGGTCGAGGCCCAGTTCCGCGACCCGGACGGGAACGAATCGGAGGTGGTGTCCGACACCATCACCCTCGACGACACCCCCCTGCCCACGGTGAACTTCGCCTTCAACGCGACCAATGTCCTCGAAAGCGTCGGCACCTTCACGATTCCGCTGACGTTGGATCACCCATTCCGGGACACCGTCACCGTCCGCTGCGTCACCAGTGGCGGCACGGCCGTGCCCGGGGTGGATTACACGCCGCTGGACGCGGAGGTGGTGTTCTACCAGGGGTTCACCATCGCGCAGACGCAGCTCACCATCCTCGCCAATCAGGACAGCCAGCCCAGCCGCACGGTGGAGCTCACCTTGATTGATCCGGTCAACGCCGTCCCGGGCGATCCGTTGGTGGTGACCATTTTGGACGACGACCCGGTGGGGGTGCATTTCCAGAACGCCGAATACACCGTTGCCGAGGGCGGCGGCCAGGCCACCATCACGGTGACCCTGGAGAATCCTTCCGGGCTGGAAGTCACGGTGGATTACCAGACCACCGACACCGGCACGGCCGTGCCGGGCGAGGATTTCCAGCCGGTCAGCGGCCGGTTGACCTTTCCCCCCAACACCACCACGGCCAGCTTCACCGTGCCCGTCCTGGACAACAATCTGGCGCAAGGCGACCGCACGGTGGGCCTGGCGCTCGCCAACCCGGTCAACGCCACCTTGCAGCCGCCCTCCGAGGCCGTGCTGACGATTCAGGACAACGACCCGCCGGTGGTGAACTTCGCCCAGGCGGAGTACACCTTTGCGGCGCCCGCCGGTTCGGCCACCATCAACGTCACCCTCTCGAAGCCCGCCACCGGCACGATTCTGGTGGATTACGCCTCGGTGGAAGGCGGCTCGGCGGTGCCGGGCGAGGATTACGTGGCGGTGAGCGACACGCTGGTGTTTTCGCCGGGCGAGACCAGCCGCGGTTTTGTCATCACCGTGCTGGCCAATCCCGACCGCGACGGCCCGCGCACCATCTGGCTGCGGCTCAACAATGCCCTGGACGCCGTGCTGGGGCCGGTCAGCAGCGCGGTGTTGCGCTTGCAGGAACCGGTCATCCCCACCGTGGAAAATCCCCGCTACCTCAGCGACGGACGTTTCAGCATGGACATCGTCTCCGCGCCGGGCAGCACGGTGCAGGTGCAGGCCAGTCAAAATTTCGTGGTCTGGCACCTGTTTGACGTGTTGACCAACGAGACCGGCCGGATCACCTGGACGGAGGCCGCCCCCGGCGGCTTGGAATACCGCTTCTACCGCGTCCGGCTCCTGCCGTAGCAGGACCGTTCCTACCGTTGCCGTTCGTCGAGCATCCGGCGGGCGGCGACGAGGGTGTTGTTTTCCAAGGTCACCTCGCCCACGCGCGGCCCGAGGTGGAGGGCGACCGCCTCCGGGTCGGCGCAGCGGATGGTGTTGTCGCGGAGGATCGTGCCGTCGGTCTCGCCGTCAATGAACAGGCCGAAGCGGCCGTTGTTCTCGACCCGGTTGTGGGTGAAGGTGATGCGATGGGCCGCCTGGGGGCGGGCTTCGTTGCGCCAGTACACACCCCCGCCGGCGTTGTCGGCGATGAGGTTGCGGCGGATGAGGTTGTCGCTGTCCTTGTGCCCGATGGAAATCCCCACCCCGCCGTTGCCCCGGAACACGTTGTCCTCGACCACCCCGTGCCGGACCCGCCAGCAGAAGAAGAAGCCGTCCCGGTCGTTGCGCAGGGAACGGCAGCCGCGCACCACGCAGCGTTGGGAACCGCTGCCCGGATGAATCCCCCCGCCGGCGCAATGCTCCACGAGGCAGTCCAGCACCTGCACGTCGTGGGATTGCTGGAAGCTGATGCCGTCCCCGTTGTAGCCGCGCACCGTGCAGTTTTTGATGACGCCGCCGTCGCCCTGGTAAAAGAAAATGCCCGCGCCCCGGCAGCCGTTGATCTCCTCGTTGGCCTCCCGGTTGCCCTCGATCGTGAGGTTTTCGACGCGGAAATCCCGCGCGTGATACGCGCTGATGACGGGAAAGACCGTGGCCGCGAAGGCGGCGTCGCGCATCATGCAATCCGCGTTCAACGGCCGGCTCAAGGTGAGGTAGTTGCCCCGCCGGTTCAGAATCGTGGCGCAAATGGCGTGAAACCCGTGCACCCGTTTCGTGGCGATGTAAACCCCGTCGCCGAGGTGAAATTTGTCCGGCTCGGCCACCGTGATGGCCGGCTCGCCGAAATCCCCGTCGGCGGCCAGCGGACTCCGCGCCGAGGGCGCCTTTTTCAGAATGGTCTTCGCGCCCGCGCCGCGCACCGTGACGCCGGTGCGCAGGTGCAGCGAATCCCGCATCACATACACGCCCGGCCCGATCTCGACCACCCCGCCGCCCAGCCGGGCCACGTAATCCACGGCCGCCTGGAGCGCCCGGTGGTCGCGGCCGATCAGGTCGGCGTCCCGTTGCCCGACGGTGATGCGGATGGCCGGATGGGCGATCAGCTCATTCTCCGGATGAACGCGCCGGGCGGGCGGGGCGGCCGCCACCGCCGCCGCCAGCGGCAGCAGGGGGATGATTTTTGCCATGGTTTTCATAAGCCCGAATTTCTTCGCTTTTGTCCGGCGGCGGCGGATCGGGAGGAACGCGTCCTTCCGGCGAAAGGTTTTCCCGCGGAAGATCGTTTCGCCCCTGCCGCGCGCCCGACGAACCGTGAAAGGTATAACCCCCTTTTCCCCGTCCCGGCGATTCCGGATTGGCGGGAGACGAAAGGGGCCGCCCGGGGGACGGGAAGCCTTGGACCTCGCCGCGTCGGGCTGGCAACATGGGGCGGGCCCTCCGCGCGGCGGGGGGAGTCCGCATTCGCATGGCGCTGACGTTTACCTTTCTCGGAACCGGAACTTCGCAGGGCGTGCCGATCATCGGCGCGACCTATCCTCCGGCGTTTCTGGCCAACCCCAAAAACCACCGCACCCGCCCCTCGCTGTACGTCGAGACCGGGGCCGTGCGGCTGGTGATTGACACCACGCCCGAGTTTCGCCTCCAGATGCTGCGGGAGGACATCCGCCGGCTGGACGCGGTGCTGGTGACCCACGCGCACGCGGACCACATCATGGGCATGGACGACTGCCGGCGGTTCTGCCAGATCCGCGGCGGTCCCCTGCCGGTGTACGCCTCGGAATGGACGATGGCGGTGTTGCGGCGGGTGTTTGAATACGCCTTCAGCGGCCGGCCGATCCCGCCGGGCTACTTCGCGCCGGATCCCCGCGTGGTGGACGGGCCGTTCACCTTGGGCGACCTGCGGGTGACGCCGATCGAGCTGCCGCACGGGCGGACGGTCAGTTTCGGCTACCTGTTCGAGCAGGCCGGGCGCAAATGCCTGGCGTATCTGACCGACGCCCAGGAAGTGCCGCCGGCGGCGCTGGAGCGGTTGGCGGGAACGCGGGTCGTGATTCTGGACGCCCTGCGGCCCCGGCCCCATCCCACGCATCTCTGCACCGAACAGGCGCTGGCGGTGGTCCGGCGGCTCGCGCCGGAACGGGCCTATTTCACCCACCTGACGCACGATTACGATCACGACGTGGACCAGGCGAAACTGCCGCCCGGCGTCTGGCTGGCGTATGACGGCTTGCGGGTGCGGGTGGAGGAGGGGCGTGTTACACTGCCCGCGTGCGAGACAAGCGAGAGCAAGGGCGAACCCGGCGGTTGAACGCCGGGCGGGCATGGCTGGCGGGGGTGCTGGCGCTGGCCGGAACGGCGGGCTTGCGGGCGGCGGGCGGCAACGAGGTGGCGGTGATCTACAATCGCGGCGGCGGCCCGGATTCGGTCTTCGTGGCCGAGCATTACGCCAGGGTGCGGAACGTGCCGAAGGAGCGCCTCATCGGGTTGTGGCTTCCGCGCCAATACACGATCACCCGCGAACAGTTCGACAACGACCTCCGCAAGCCCCTGGTGAAGGAGCTGCGCGAGCGGGGGCTGGTGGAGTTTCAACAGGTGATCATCCCCGCCCGAAAAGACCGGCCCGGCCGGGTGGTCACCGCCATCGTGGCCTCGCGCATTCGCTATCTCGTCCTCTGCTACGGCGTGCCGGTGCGCATCGCGCGCTCGCCCCACGCGGCGGACGGCGCTGCCCCCCCCGGCAAGAACAAGGTCCTGGTCCGCGACGAGGCGGCGGTGGACAGCGAGCTGGCGTGCCTGGGGGCGCTGGAACGCGGCGCCTCCGTGGCCGGCCCCGGCAACAACCCCTTTTACCGGACGACCGTCGCCTCCCGGATGACGCCGCCCAACGGCATCTTTCTCGTCGCCCGGCTGGACGGCCCGACGCCCGACATCGCCCGCGCGCTGGTGGACAAGGCGGTGGCCGCCGAGAAAAACGGCCTGTGGGGGCGGGCGTGGTTCGACCTGCGCGGCTTGAAAAACGGCGGGTACAAAAAGGGGGACGACTGGATTCGCGCCGCCAGCGAGACGGCCCGCGAGCTGGGTTTCGAAACCGTGGTGGACGAGCGCGGGGCGGTGTTCCCCCCCGGCTACCCGCTCCCGCAGGTGGCGCTTTACGCCGGATGGTACGCCGGCCGGGCCACGGGGCCGTTCGGGGCGAAGCGCGTCGAATTCATGCCCGGCGCCATCGCCTACCACCTCCACTCCTTCAGCGCCGTCAACCTGCGCAGCCCCACCGCCAACTGGGTGGGCCCCTTTCTGGCCCACGGCGTCACCGCCACCCTCGGCTGCGTTTATGAGCCCTACCTTTCCGCCTCGCCGGACGTCGGCGTGTTTTTCGACCGCCTCCTGAAGCAGGGGTTCACCTTCGGCGAGGCCGCCTACGCCTGCCAGCCGGTGCTCTCGTGGCAGACCACCGTGGTGGGCGATCCGCTCTACCGGCCCGCCGCCGTGAGCCTCGCGGAACGGGCCATCGAGCTGGCCGGCCGCACCGACGAAGCCGCCCAATGGCTGCTCCTCCAGCAGCTCAACCGCCGGTTGCAAAAGGGCGGCCTCACCGCCGAAGCCGCCGCGCGCGAGCTGGCCGCCCATCCCCTCACCCGCCGCGGCGCCATCCTGCAGGAAAAACTGGGCGATCTGTGGCAGGCCGGGCGTCACTGGAAGGACGCCTTCCGGGCCTACCAAGCGGCCCTGAAGTTGAAGCCCACGCCCGAGCAGGAAGTGCTGCTCCAGCTCAAGCTGGCGCGCGCTTACGCCCGGGCCGGGCGTGAACGCGACGCCGTGAAGGTGTACCGGGAATTCTTCAAGGAACACCGGCGCCGGCCCGGCCTCCTGGCGTTCTACCAGGAAGCGCTTCCCGTGGCCCGCAAGGCCCGCGATGCCCGGGCCGTCGAGGCATTCGAACAGGCAATCCGGAAACTCACCCCGCCGCCGAAGAAATAGGCCGGGCGCGGCCCGGGAAAACGCTTCCTGAATTTTGCTTTTCCCTTCAGGCTTCCGCCTTCACTTCATGATGAAAACGACCTTTGTTGGGCTGGGAACCGCGCTGCTGCTGGCCGGACCGGGCGCGGCGGCGGAAAAGACCGCGCCCGGCGCCTCCGTGCCGCCGCCCAGGCGCGTGCGGGTGCCGCGGTTGACGGGCGAAATCACGCTCGACGGGCGGCTGGACGAACCGGTGTGGCGCGCCGCCGCCCGCGTGCGGCTGGAACTGAACGACGGCTCCGGCGCGGTCCGGGACGCCACCACGGTGCGGCTGTGGTACGACCGGGACGCCCTCCATCTGGGCTGGACGTGCCGCGACACGGACATTCAAGCCACCCTCACCGCGCGCGACAGCCGCTTCTGGGAGGAGGAGGTGGCGGAGTTTTTCCTCACCCCGGGCGCCTTGAGCGATTACTACGAGCTGCAATGGAATCCGCTGGGCGGCGTTTTTGACGCGCGCATTCACAACGAGCTGGACGCCGCCACCGGCCTCTCCCGCAAATTCACGGGCGACTGGAGCTTCACCGCCGCCGGCATGCGCCACGCCGTGCGGGTGGAGGGCACCGTGGGGGACGCGACCGACACCGACCGCGGCTGGCAGGCGGAAGTGCGCCTCCCCTTCGCCGATCTGGGCGTCCCGGCCCCCCGGCCGGGCGCCGTGTGGCGCGGCAATTTCTACCGCTTCAACCGGGGCGGGGGACAGCCGGCGGAGCTGCAGGCCTGGTCGCCCACCCGCCGCCCCTCCTTCCACGAGCCCGGCCGGTTCGGCTTTTTGGAGTTTGGTCCGCCCGCCGCCGTCCCGGCTCACTGAGGCCCGGCCCCCTCGATCCGCGGCGCCGGCGCCGGCGCCGATCCTTCCCGGCGGGGGGCGTCCCCGGCGCGCGGGAAATGTAACCTTTGTCCGGTTCGCGGCTCAAACGGGGCAGGGCCTTTGCCATGAAATGCCAAGATTTGCTTGCGGTGCTGAATGACTACGTGGACGGCGCGGTGGATGCCGCCCTCTGCGAGGAGTTTGAACGGCACATGGCCGGGTGCAGCACCTGCCAGGTGGTGGTGGACACCGTCCGCAAGACCATCCGCATCTATCGGGACGGCCGGGAAATGGAGCTGCCGACCGGTTTTCGCGACCGGTTGCACCACGCCTTGCGGGCGCGGTGGCGGGAAGCGCATCGCGAGACGCACATTGATTCATGAGTCATAAACGGGTGTTGATTGTCGGGGGAGTGGCCGGCGGCGCCAGCGCGGCGGCCCGGGTCCGGCGTTTGTCGGAGGAAGCGGAAATCACCGTGTTCGAACGCGGCCCCTACGTTTCCTTCGCCAACTGCGGCCTGCCCTACCACGTGGGCGGGGAAATCCCCGATCGCGACGAACTCCTCCTCCTGACGCCCGAGGACTTTCGCGTCCGCTTCAACATTGACGTCCGCGTGCGGCACACCGTGTTGTCCGTGGACACCGCCGCCCGCGCGATCCGCGTCCGCGACGAAACCGCCGGCCGCGAGTTCGACGAGGCCTACGACGCGCTGGTGCTCGCGCCCGGCGCCGCTCCCATCCGCCCGCCCCTGCCCGGCATTGACCGCGAGGGGCATTTCTTCGTTCGCAACGTGCCGGACGTGGACCAGATCAACGCCTGGCTCGAAACCCGCCCGGTGCGGCGCGCGGTCATCGCCGGCGGCGGATACATCGGGCTCGAAATGGCGGAACAACTCCACCGGCGCGGACTGGAAGTCACCCTCGTCGAGGCCCTGCCGCAGGTCATGGCGCCGCTGGACGAGGACATGGCCGGCTGGCTGGAATGGGAGCTGCGGGGACACGGCGTGAAACTGCATCTGGGCGACCCGGTGGCCGCGTTTGAAGCGCCCGCCTCCGACGAGGCCGCCCAGGCGTCCACCGTGGTCCTGCTCAGCGGCCGGCGCGTGCCGGCGGACCTCGTCATCCTCGCCCTGGGCGTGCGCCCGGAAGCGGACCTCGCCCGCGCCGCCGGCTTGGAAATCGGCGCCCGGGGCGGCATTCGCGTCAACGAACACCAGCAGACCAGCGATCCGCGCGTCTGGGCCGTGGGCGATGCCGTCGAAGTGCGGGACCGGATCACCGGCGAGTGGACCCTCCTGCCGCTGGCGGGCCCGGCCAACCGCCAGGGCCGCATCGCGGCGGACCACCTCCTGGGGCGGGATTCGCGCTATCGGGGCAGTCTGGGCACCGGCCTGGTGCGGGTGTTCGGGCTGACCGCCGGCATGACCGGCGCCAACGAGAAAACCCTCCGGCGCGTCGGCATCCCGTACGAGACCCTCTTTTTGTACCCCCTCTCCCATGCCGGTTACTATCCGGACGCCCATCCCATCAGCCTCAAAGTGCTGTTCGCGCCGGACACCGGCAAACTGCTGGGCGCGCAGATCGTCGGCGCGGCGGGCGTGGACAAACGGCTCGACGTCCTGGCCACCGCCCTGCACGCGGGATTGACCACGGACGACCTGGCGGAGCTGGAACTCGGCTACGCGCCCCCCTTCGGCTCGGCCAAGGATCCGGTCAACCTCGCCGGCATGGCGGCGCAAAACGTGCGGCGCGGCGACGTCCGGCTCGCCCATTGGCCGGATGTGGAAGCCCTCGATCCCCGACGCCAGTTCCTCCTGGACGTCCGCAATCCGGACGAATGGGAAACGGGCCACCTCCCCGGCGCCACCCTCATTCCCCTCCCGGAACTGCGGGCGCGGGTGGATGAACTGCCGCGGGACAAGGAAATCATCGCCTACTGCCGGAGCGGCCAGCGCAGCTACTTTGCCTGCCGCTTCCTGAGCCAGCGCGGCTACCGGGTGCGCAATCTGGCGGGTTCCTACTTTCACCTGGCCGCCCGGTTGCGGCTGAAGGCCATCGAGAATCCCCAACGCGACGCGCCCACCGCCTTCCCCGAAGAGCACGCGGACACCCCCAAACCGCCCTCCACCTCCTGAGCCCCGCGCCGCATGGGGGGGAGGGGCTTCCGCCCCGTCCCCTTCGACGGCCGCGAAAGCGAAACGCTTTCTTCGGACTTCCTTCGGCCCTCCGCCCCTCGGATTGCGGATTTTCGCGCCAGCGGGGCGGGCGGGCCATCACCCGTCCCTCCCGTTCCACCTCGCGCGCCGAATGGCTTCCGGCAGGGGGGGGTTACTCGAAATCGTACACCACCACCCTGGCGCAGACCCGCGGGAAAACTTCTTCCAGGAATTCGCGATGCAGCGGGTGGGTCTGGTAGGCG
>CAZRPT010000174.1:0-3594 GCA_964601985.1 uncultured Verrucomicrobiota bacterium | reverse complement strand
AAGTTTATCAGGGCGGGGAATGTCGAGGCCAACCATATTGCCCAGTGGGACGGGACCCAGTGGTCGGCCCTCGGCGCGGGAATAGACGGCGTAGTCTCTGCGCTGGCGGTGGATTCGAATGGGACGTTGTATGCGGGAGGCAAGTTCGCCACGGCGGGGAATGTCGAGGTCAACAATATTGCCCAGTGGGACGGGACCAAGTGGTCGCCCCTCGGCGCGGGAATGGACTACGATGTCTATGCGCTGGCGTTGGTGAGGAGTGAAAAGTTGTATGCGGGCGGGAGATTCTTCACGGCGGGGGACAAGAGGTCGGACTTTGTGGCCAAGGCGCTGCTCACCGGGCTGGAGGCCCATAATGCCACCTATGTCCGCGCGCGGGGGCTTTCGCTCAAGGTGGCCTTGGCGGACGTGGTGACGGAGGTGAACGGCAATCCGGTCACGGTGGTCTCCGCCGGCCCCAGTGTCCAGGGCACGCCTGTCACTTGGGACAACACCCACCTCTTTTACGAGCCGAGCCACGATCAGAACGATTCCTTCTCCTATACCGTAAGCAATGGGGAGAGCACTTCGACCGGCATCATCACGGTGAATGTGACCGCTCAAGGGGGCATCGCTTGGAGTATCGCCGTTTCCGGCGGCTCGGTGACGATCAAGTTCTCCGGCGTTCCGGGCCGCGCCTATCACGTGCAACGGACCACCAGCCTGAACGAACCGGTAACTTGGACCACACTGACCAGCAGTCCGTTGAATGCCGACGCGGACGGTTCCTTCAGCTATACCGATCCCAGTCCGCCAGCGGGCATGGCCTATTACCGCAGTTTACTGCCCTGAATCCGAGCTGCTGAATTCATACGCGGACGTGCCCTGAATCTTTCTACTTGGGAATGATTCCTGAAGGTTGCGTTGTCGGCGGGAATGCTGTGTTGGAGCGGCGGTTTCCCCGCGCAAGCGGGAGAATATGTGATCCGTTCGATTCAGGCTTTGCCGGTGGGGGGTATTCCGGATGGCAACCCCCGCCCTTGGAGTGACACGCGAACGGTAACCGGCATCCCGGCGGATGGGGTAACTCAACAAGTGACGGTGCGGTTGAACATCGCCGGGGGTTGCAATGGGGACTTGTATGGTTGCTTGAACTTCAATGGGACGCGGGTCACGCTGCTCAACCGACCCGGCGTGGGAAGGGGAAGTGGAACAGCCCGCCGCGTGCGGACACGCGGCCCGCGGGAATGGCGCGAAATGTCCCTCGGCTGCAGGCCGGGTTTCCCAACCCGCGGAGAAATCCGAGGGGCCGAGGAGCCGGGGGACCGAAGGAAATCCGAGTCCCGAAATCCGAAAGGAGCGTTCCCCTTCGCCGCCGAGGTGACGAGGCGGTCGCCTCCCCCGCCGGCTGAGGGCAGCCGGCCTGCAGAGAGGGGGCGATGCGCGGCCGCCCTTGCAGGCCGGGTCCCCCGACCCGGCGTTCGGGTGGCACCCGCGTCTCGCGGGTCGGCTTCGGCGTCCCGCCGAAGCCCTCCCCCGGCCTTCGATCGCGGCTGCTTCACCTTCGCGCCCCGCGTTCGTCGGAAATGGATCGTCTCCTCCGTAGCGCAGGCTGCCAGCCTGCCGTAGCGCGGCGTGGCACGCTGCGAGGCGTCCGTTTTTTTCTCCCCGCGCGATTTCACCCCGAAGGACACGAAGAGGTGGTGGCGTCTTCCCGGGCCTTTCCTCTTTACGCGGCGGCCGCTTTTGCTCGGCCGTCCGGCCGGCTGGAAGCCGGCGACACGGCAGGTTGGAAACCTGCGCTACGGCGGGAGCGCACGCGCCTCGCGTGCGCCGAGGGGCGCCCCCGCCCCTCGGTCCCCCGCGACCGATTTCCGCGGCCGCTCCGATTCCCGCCCCTTCAGGGCCGGTCGGAAATCAGTGCAGTATTCCGCCCGGCAACGCCGTCCGTAGCGGGACACCAAAACCGAACATTCGGCGTTATTAAGGACCACGAGATGGTTTTTCGAGTTGCCCCACGGTTTTTGGCCTTTTGAGTGGCCAAAAATCCATGGATTTTTCTTGCGTCTTCTCTTCCTCTTATGACACGGAGTTCCCGTCCTTTTCTCTGAGTTCCAATTACTAAGAGGTGCATAAACTTTCGGTGCTCTAATGGCACAAGATCTGCTGCGATGAAGGCGCATTTGTGTGCTAACAACCCGGACACTTATGCACTTTTTAGCAAGGAAAAGCAGAAGGACAAATGTTTCGTCAATTGGGCGACAGCGGGCAGGCCGAGGGCGCCCGGGGGCAGGAGAGAGGGGGGTGGTTTGTTTTGAGGTGTGATCATGAAAATCAGTCGAATGCTTCGTTGGTTTCCCGTTCGCGGTGAAAGTTGGGCGGTGTTAGTGGGAGGAATGCTGAGTGCCCAGGGGATGTGGGTGGCGGAAAGCGCGCCGCCCCGGGCTGCCGCCATCGCCTTCGATCAATTGGGGACGAAAGTGGCGGAGCAGTATGAGGGGGAAGGGCTGGCCGTGACCCCCACCCGGAAAGGCGCGCGGCTGCGCTGCGTGTTTCAACGGCTGGAAGGCGAGGTGACGGCGGAGGGGCTTCGGCTTGTTTCGAGGGAAAGGGGCAAGGCTCCCGCGCCATTCCGGGTGGTGGCGGATTATGTGGGACGGGATGGCGGAGCGATGGTGGCCCTGCCGGAGCGGGGCCGGGTGGTCTGCGCCGGGGAGCGGGCGCGGTATCTGCGCCCCGGTCTGGTCGAGGAATACACGGTGAGCGGCAACGGGGTGCGGCAGGATTTCGTGGTGAGCGAACCGCCCCCGGGCGGAGGACGGTTGCGGGTGGAGTTGAGGGTCGAAGGAGCGGTGGCGCAGCGTGACTTGCCGTCTGAAAGCGCGCTTTCCGGCGGCCGGGACAAGGGGAGCTTCCCCTCTCGAGGCGGAGCGGGAAGCGGATGGGGGATTACTTCCCGCGTTCGATTGACGTTGGACGAGACGGGGCGTGAACTGACGTATCATCGGCTGGAGGTAACGGACGCGACGGGGCGGGCGCTCCCGGCGCATTTCGAAGTGAGCGCGGGCCACCGGCTGGCGGTGGTGGTGGAGGACGCCGGCGCGGCCTATCCGGTGCGTCTTGATCCCACTTTCACCGACGCCAATTGGATCAGCATAAGTGAGTATCCAGGAATGGACGACAAAGTCTCTGCGCTGGCGGTGGCGCCGGATGGGACGTTGTATGCGGGAGGCGGGTTCACCACGGCGGGGAATGTCGAGGCCAAACACATTGCCCAGTGGGACGGGACCAAGTGGTCGCCCCTCGGCTCGGGAATGAACGGCTATGTCTATGCGCTGGCGGTGGATTCGAATGGGACGTTGTATGCGGGAGGCTGGTTCACCACGGCGGGGAATGTCGAGGCCAAACACATTGCCCAGTGGTACGGGACCAAGTGGTCAGCCCTCGGCGCGGGACTAGGGACAAGGAACGACCGGGGCTGGGTCTATGCGCTGGCGGTGGATTCGAATGGGACGTTGTATGCGGGAGGCAGGTTCACCACGGCGGGGAATGTCAGGGCCAACAATATTGCCCAGTGGGACGGGACCCAGTGGTCGGCCCTCGGCGCGGGAATGA
>CAZRPT010000173.1:0-21802 GCA_964601985.1 uncultured Verrucomicrobiota bacterium | reverse complement strand
CGTCGCCCGGAGGCTGACGGAGGGCGCGCTTTCGGCGCGGGCGGTTTCGGGCCTGCGGGGGCGGGTTTGCGCTTGGCAGCGACGCGAAATCGCGCGAAATCTCTGCCCGTGATGAACCATCCCCATCAGCCTTTTCCGGGGCGGGGCAGGTTCCGGGGTCCGCGGTCCCGGCCTTCCCCGAAAGGCTGGTCGCGGGCGGTCCGGGCGGCGGGGATGGCGCTGGGCGCGGGCCTGCTGTTGTCGTCCGCCGGCTGCCGCTTGATCAAGGGCACCGCCGATCTCCCGGGCAAGGCCGTGCGCGTGGTCGCGCCGGACAAGCGTCCTCCCGCCGGCAACACTCCGCTCGAGCTGCAGGGGCAGTTGATGCGCTACGGAGACGAGCAGGTGGCGCGGTTTGTCACCGCCTTTCGCGAGGCGGTCGCCCTGGCCTCCCCCGCCCAGCAGCTCTTTTTGCGGGAACTCAAAGTGGCCCTGACTTCCGATCTGTGGGCCATCGCCTCCGGCGCCAACGCCTACGCCAACCTGCTGGACATGCTGGTGGTGTTGTCCTTGAGCCGGCAGTACGCCGAGGAGCAATGGTCCGAGCAACTGGGACCGGCGGTTCAGCCGCTCGTCCGGGCCGCCGCCACCGGCGAGCAGGAACTCTGGAGGATCGCCGAGCGCGTCCTGACTCCGGAGCAGCAGGAGGAGCTGCGCCAGGCCATCCGGCACTGGCGGGAGACGCATCCGTTTGCCCGCGACATCTTGTTCGCCCGGGCGCTGGATTTGAGCCATCAATTCGCCCGGCAACGGCAACGGAAAGCGCAGTCTTCGGAGCCTTCGGCCAGCGTGTTTCAATTTCTCTCGCTGGATCCGCTGGCCGGACTGGATCCCGCCACCCGCGAGTTGACCGAGGCCCGGTTGTTCGCCGAGCGCGCGTTGTACATCGGCCAGCGCATGCCGTTCACGCTCCGGTGGCAGATCGAGCTGCTGGGGGAAAAGATCCGCCTCGCGCCGGAAACGCAACAAACCCTCACCAACACGTTCGCCGTGGCCCGCGGCATCGAAAAAATCGGGCGGCTGGCCGCCACCCTGCCGGATCAGCTCAGCGCGGAGCGCGAGGCCATCCTGAGCTCCCTGACCCGGGAAACGGGGCGGCTGGCGAAACTGGTCGCCCAGATCCAAGCCGCCCTGGTTCAAGGAAACGCGCTGGCCACCAACACCGATCTGACCCTGCACACCCTCGAACGGGTGTTGCGACACTTCCCCCCGCCGGCCTCCGGCGAAGCGTCGAGGAAGCCGGCGCGCGTCCAGGACTACACCGAGGCGGCGGCGGCCTTCGAGGCGGCGGCGCGCGAGCTGACCACGCTGCTCGACCGGTTGGACCAAACCCTCGGCTCCACCAATTTGCGCCGCCTGTCCCGGCAGGCGGCGGAAGCGATGGACACCGCCGAATCCCACGGCCGCGCGTGGGTGGATTACGCCGCGCGGCGGGCGATCCAGGTCGTTCTGGCGGCGGCGGGCGTCCTGCTGCTGGTCCTGCTGATTTACCGGTGGGCGGTCCGGCGGTATTGGCAATGAACCGCGCCGGCCGGCCCGCGTTTTTCCCGGGCGCCGGCTTCCGCCCGTTCGCGGTTTTTGCTTGGCAGCGGAAAGCAGGAGGGGAACCGTCAATTCCCGATGAAACGCCGCCAGCAAACGAGCAACGCCGGAGGCGCGCCCCGGAAGGCGGGAAGCGGGCTTTCGCCGGTGGCGCGGACGGTGCTGCGGGGCGTGGCGGGCGTGGGATTGGGCGTGTGGCTCGGCATCGCGGCGGACGAGGAAGCCCCCCCGGCCCCGCCCGTCCCGGGAACCGCCGCGCAAAGCGCCGCCCCCGAGAAACCGGCATGGGATGAAATCACCGTCAAGGGCGACACGCTCAAAGGACGGGTGCTGAACCGCGGCGAAAAGGAGATCATCTTCCGCACCATCTATGGCGAGGGCGAGCTGCGCATTCCCAATGACCGCGTGGAAAAGTTGAAAATCGCCGGCCAGGAACAGCCGTTGCCCGGCCACGTCACCCCGCCCCCGCCCCCGCCGCCCCCCGCGGAGGAAACCATCAGCACCGCCAGCCCCGAGGGAGTGAGCGCCCAGATCGAGGAAACCAAGGAGATCCAGGCGGCATGGATCGGCGAATTTCACCGCCTCATCGGCCTGCGCCGCTGTTTTCAAACGCAGGAGTGGCTGGACAAGAAACTGGGGTTGCGGCTCGGGCTGGCCTACACCTCCCTGGGCCTGGGCGCCGGCGACACGCTCGGGGGGGATCGGGGAAGCGCGGGCGGCGATTTTGATTTCTTCGGCCGCTGGCATGTCTGGGGCCGGGAAAGCGGCAACGCGGGCACCCTCGGGTTCAACCTGCGGGACCGCCATGCCTACACGGACGCCCCGCCCTCGCAACTGGGGCGGCGGGTGGGCTCGCTGTGGCCGGTGACCGGCGGTTTTTCCGACGCGGGATTCGCCGTCACCCAGGCTTATCTGGACCAGTACTTTCTGGACCGCAATCTGCAATTCCGCGTGGGCGAGATCTTCCTGGATCAGCACTTCGACACCTACTCCTATCGCAGCGCCAAATCCTTTTTTCTCAACAGCGCCTTTTCCGACAACCCGGCGGTGGCTTTTCCGGATCATGGCGCGGGATTTGCAACGCTGGTCAAACCCGCGCCGGACTGGCACTTCATCACCGGCGGCGGCAACACCCGGCGGCTCAAGCTGGAGGACGGCCTCCGGCCGCTCGCGCGCGGCGAGAACCTTT
Organism: uncultured Verrucomicrobiota bacterium; assembly: GCA_964601985.1. Lineage (GTDB taxonomy): Bacteria > Verrucomicrobiota > Verrucomicrobiia > Limisphaerales > J093 > J093. The sequence continues at coordinate 19,032 of CAZRPT010000173.1, read as the reverse complement.
TTTCCGGCATGGAGATCGGCTGGCATCCCTCCCGGGGAAAACTCAAGGGACACTCCCTGGCCGTGTTTGGCTGGTACGTCCCCGGCGACCGCGATCGCGCCCTCCCGGACGGAGACGGAATCGCCGTCACCTACGAATGGCATCCGGAAAAGGCCTGCGGCTTGTTTGCCCGGTACGCCTTTTCCGGCAGCGCGGCCACGGCGGTCCGGCACCTGGGCACCTCCGGCATCGTGTGGACGGAGCCCTTCGGCCGCCCCCTGGACCGGCTGGGAGTGGCCTTCGGCTGGGGAACCCCCGCCGCCACCGACCACGACGGCCAGGGCGTGGTGGAGCTGTTTTATCGCTGGCAGTTTACGCCGCTGTGGCAAATCTCCCCCGATCTCCAACTGCTCATCTCCCCCACCTACAACCCGGACCAGTCCCTCATCCTGATTTTCGGAGTGCGGGCGCGACTGGCGTTGTAATCCCCGTTGCAGTCAATTTCCGCCTTCTCTGCACAAAGGTGGATCGGCACAACCATTCCACAGGGATTGGGCGGAAACCCCGAAAAATCAGGGCTTTTTGCACGATGTGGGATGGCTGGGTTTTGTTGATGAGTATTATTTGTGTTTGCTGTCAGGGAAAAGCAGCGCGATTCCCGACGGCACGCCGGTTCTGAAACTTTCCCCTTGGGGAAACTCCTTCTCAGTGAGGGCGGGAGCGGCGGGAGAGGGAGCGGAGGCGGAGGACGAAAAGTGCCGCGGCGGCCAGCATGAGCGGTCCGGAACGCGACTCGGGGATGTGAATGGAGACCCAGTTGACGGCAAAGTCCTCCCCCCAGATTTCCGTGATCTCGACACGGGCGATGTCCTGCAGGGAGCTGGAAACGCCCATGAACAGGGCCGAGCCGTCGGCGTTGGCATTGCTGGTTCCATCCGCGGAAAAGGCGCCCAGCGAATTGTCCGCCGAATCAAACGCCTCGATGCGGGCGGTGAAGCTGGGATTGGTTTGATCGCTTTTCTGGATTTGCATCCCCACCGCCCGCACCGGCAGATCGAACGTCAGCGAAATCGGGCCCGCCGTGCCGTCGGTCCAGAGCAACGCGTCGCCGTGGGTGAAGTTGCCGTTCCACCCGTCGCCCTGATCCACCCGCCTGAAAGCCCCCGCGCTCGCCTTCGCCACCGTCACCTGCCGGGCGCCGGTCGTGGTTGCCAGGGTGAAGGGCTGGGCCACCGTGGTCCCGCTGTTCCCCAGCACCTGCCAGTCCAAGGAATCGTCCGCGTGAATGTCGGCGCGGGTGCTGACGAAGGCCACGGCGCCGTAAACCGGGGCGCCGGCCAGCGCGCCGGCCAGCATCATTCCCCCCGGAAAAAGGCGTGACAGTTTCATCTCAATTTTTTTGAAAACAGCGTCACTCGAAATTCATCCCGCGGCTCCCCGGGTGGCGCCGGCTTCCCAGCCTGCCGGGTCGCGGATTTCCAATCTGCCAGGCTTTCCCTTTTACGTGGCTGCCGATTTTCCCGTCCGCCTGGCCGACTGGAAGTCGGCGACACGGCAGGCTGGGAAGCCGGCGCTGCGGCATGGGGGCGTTGGGTTGCGTTCCCTCTTTGAGCCGCGAAACGGCCGGGCCAGCCGTCATTGCTTTTGCCCGGCTTTCTCACTGCTCAGGGCGCGCGGCGCACGCAGCGGAAGCCCAGGTGCGCGCCGCGACTGCCGGGCAGGAAGGAGCGGCGGGCGGCGCACCGCAGCCATTCCGGGTTGTCATACCACGAGCCGCCCCGCATCACCCGGGCCGCGCCGGTGTCCGGGCCGCGCGGGTCGGTGACCGCCCCCGGCGGATAGGCGGCCCAGCGGTCCCAGCACATCTCGGCCACGTTGCCGGCCAGGTCGTAGAGGCCGTAGCCGTTGGCCATGTCCCGGCCGCCGATGGACTGGTGCCCGTCGTAATAGCCCACCGGCGTGGCGCCGTTGTCGTAGGGGTCGCCGCTGCCCCAGAAATTCGCCTGCTCGCCCGTGATCTGGGCGAGGTGGTCGGCGTCGGGGCTGGGCCAGGGGAAATGGCTGCCCGTCAGCCCGCCGCGGGCGGCCTTTTCCCATTCCGCCTCGGTGGGCAGCCGGTAGCCGTCCGCCGTCCAATCCACCGCCGCGTTGCCCAGGTCCGGCGTGCCCGTGCGCAAGACGGTCCGCCGGGTGGCGTCGGTGAAATAGACCGGCGCGAGGCCCTCCTGTTCCGAACGGGCGTTGCACCACTTGAGCGCGTCGTGCCAGGTCACGTTGCTGACGGGGTGCTGGTCGGTCGCGCCCGCGCCGGCCGAGTCGAAGACGTAGCCGTGCGCCACCGCCCACGCGCGCACCTCGTCCCAGCGGGCCTTGGTGACTTCAAACCGGTCCATGAAAAACGCGCTCACGTTCACCGTCCGGGTGGGCAGGGCGTCGGATTCGAGGCCGTGTTCGTCGCCCATCAGAAACTCGCCCGGGCCGACGTATTTCATGCCCGGCGGCACGGGAATCCCGTGGCCCAGCGCCACCACCCGGTAAAACATCGGCACGGCCACCGTCATTTGCGGGCCGGCGGGGCGCAGGTCTTTCAGCGCGTCCCAGGAACGGCTCCACGGGCCGTGCACGGTGGGCGCCCATTCGACGACGTAGTTGGTACAGCCGGGCAGGGTCTGGAACTGGAGCGTGCCGTTGCGGGCGAGGGACACCGCCAGCGCGGGCGGCTCTCCCGCTCCCGCCGAGCCGCCCAGCCAGAGGCCGGCCAGCGCGCCCAGCACGAGGGCACGGGTTCCGCGACGCCCGGGACCGCGGGGGCCCGGCTGAGGGAGGCGCAAGGAAGGATCAGAGTTCATGGTGCATCAACGGGCTGAAAGCCGGAAAAAGCGGATCGTCTCCGAGGCGGGGACGTACACGTCCACGTAAAAACCGTCGCCCAACAGGGCTTGCCGGCGCGGCTCGGCGCCGGCCGCGAAGGCGAACGGCACGGGCCGCCAGTCGGCGTCCGCGCCCACCGCGGTGGCCGCCTCGACTTCATAAGTGATGCCGGGGGCGGTCAGGAACCGCAGCCGGACCCGGCCGTCCGCCTGCCAGGTCATTTGTTCGACCGACAACACGTCCTCGGCCAGAAAGGCGAGCGTCCCGGCGCGGTACTCGTCGCCGTTGGAAACGCCGTCGCCGTCGAAATCGTCCTCCGGCCGCACGTCCGCCAGGTCGTGAAGCCGGCCGCGGGAGTTGCGCACCAGCTCCCATTCCCACGCGTCCGGCAGGCCGTCGCCGTCCGTGTCACTGCCGGCGGTGACGTACACCGGGATCAGTTTCCCCGGCTCGACGGCGGCCAGGGCGTCGGTCCACGCCAGCAGCCGCTCCCCGCCATCGGCCCACAACACGATCTCCACCGTGTCACCGGGCCGGGCGGCGTGGGCGGCGTAGCGCTCGCCCGTTCCGTCATCCAGCGGCAGGGTGAGGCGGAAGTTCACCCCCGGCGCCAGCGGGCGAATCTTCCGGCGCGTGACTTCCCGTCCGTTCAGCCGCAGGACCACTTCGGCGTTGGTGGTGTAGGGGCGGCCGTATTCGTCGCGGGCCTGGCCGTAGTACACGCACCCGGCCAGGGGCAGCCGCGCGAACGCCGACGGCGCCTCCCAGCACCCCGCCAGCGCCAGGACCGCCGCCCACCGCCACGCGCCGGACCGGAACCGGCGGAGGAAACATTTCATGCTCGCAGGTTTCACGATTCAATTCCCCGCATAGGAGTAGGTTTGGAAATACAGCAGGATGTCCTTCACCCCGTTGCCGTCGCGCGCGCCGGGGGCGGTTTCATTGCCGTTGATGAAGCGTTGCAGCCCCTCCGCGCCGTCGTTGAGGAGCGTGCCGCCCGGGATGATGAGCAGCCACCGGGTGTTCCAGACGGACCGGCCCACCAGCCGCGTGTTGGTGATGACCTGCGACTCGTCGAAGCCGCCGTCGTGATAGGCCCGCAGGGCCGGATACTTGCGCGCCCGGGCGAACTGGCCGCCCAGCGAGTCCTGCAACGGCACCCAGTTCGGCTCCTGCCACTGGGTCGGCGAAAACGGATACGGCACCGGCAGCGCCTGGTCGAACACCCGCCACGCCCGCACCCGGTCCGGCTCCGTCGAGGGCGCGCGCATGAGGTCAAGCCCCACGGGGATGAGATACACCCGCGGTTGATTGGCCATGCCGGAGCCGAAGACGTTGTTGAAATTGCGGAACCAGACCCCCACGCCGCGGATCTTGGTGGCGAAATAGCTCGAATCATAGGCGTTGTCCCCCGCCGCCAAATCGCGGCCGAAGAAGTTCTTGCCGAACTCGATGGTCGTGCTGAAGGGGATGACCAACGCCGGTTCGTCCCCCGCCAACGGATCGAAGGGGAGGCAGTAGCGCTGAAACACCGGCCATTGGGCCAGGTCCTTCACATAATACTGCTCCTTGTTCAGCTCGTTCCGCCAGGCCGCGTCGCCCTCCGGGCCGGGGGCGATGCGGAACAGCCCGGTGCGCAGCGAAAACCGTCCGGTCTCGCGCTGGGGATTGTTGAACCCGTAGCGCCCCTTGAGGACGTCCCAGTTCGCCTTGAGCCGCGCCAGGACGTCCGCCAGCCCGGGATCGCCCGCCGGTCCGCCGGGCAGCGGTTCCGGGGGCAGGAACGTGGCATCCGGTCTGCTGAACCGCCCCAGCGCCCGCGCCCGGACGATCTGCCGGTAGAGGTCGCTGCCCAGCACCGCGCCCGGCTGGCCGGCATCGAGGGCGGTCTCGTAATCATACGCCCGGGCGGCCAGATAGGTGTAGCGCGCCGCCAGATCGAAGGCCGCTTGATACTTGTTCAGCGCGTCGTTGCGGAAGATGCGGAAGGCCATGTTGCGATACCGCCCGGCGTTCAGCGAGCCGGCGGACTGCCGGCGAAAGACCTGCCGGCGCACCTGGAGCCGCTCCCCTTCCGCCACCACCTTGGTGTACTCCATCCGGGCCTGCTCCGCCGCCTGGATGAGCGCCTGCACCTCCGCCTCCCGCACCGTCTGTTGCTGAAGCGCCAGTTTCAAGTCCGTCGTCAACGCCTCGACCGCATAACCATATTGCTCTTCCAGCAACTTCACTTGCGCCTCGATCGCGGCTTCCTCTTTCTTGTGGGTGGCTTCCAACACCTTTCCCTCGTAATCGATCGCTGATTTTTCAGCTATAAGATAAAACAGGGCGCCGGCGTACCTGAAGACCCCCTTGATAAACACGCCGCCCCATGTTGCTTCTTCAAAATTCTCCGGAATGAATTCCGTCAAGGCTTCGAAAATCTTGTCCACGCTTTCCGCCGACACCTCTAGATCCAATGCACTCATGTGAGCTTCATGCTGGTCCTTGTTTTGCTTTTCCACTTTTTGCAACCAGCCTTTGTCCTCGTAGTCGTCCGCCTCCTTGGTGAAGGCTTCGAGCACCCCGTCTTTTTCGTCCACCTTGGCTTCCAGCAACTCGAACCGTTCCTCGATCTCCCGGGTCAGCCGGTCGTAATCGCGCATTCCCTTCCGGAGTTCCACCACCGCCCGGACAAAATTCATCAGCGCGATCTGGATGCGTCCCTCGGCCCGCCGCTGCCCCACGTAGGAGGGCGGTTTGCTGGGCAGCCCGCTGTTTGAGATGAAAAAGCGCACCTTGCGGGTGGTGGTCTCCAGACTTCCTCCTCCTTCGTCACTGTATTCCGTCTGCTTGAGCTTGACTTCAATCTCCCGCCCGGTCTCCCGGACGCCGATGAGATCGTCAATGTCCACGTAATTATAGTGAATCAAATCCGGGCCCTGGTAGCCCCGGGGATAGAGCCGGCCCGCCCCGATGTCGTCGGCGTAGGGATAGCCGTAGATCTCCACCAGTTGATTGGTGTATTCGAGTTCCGCCTGATAGACCGCCCGTTCAAAATCCGCCTGCGAGCGGGATTGATCCCGCAGCGCCTGGCTGTTGGCCCGCACCCGGTCAAACATCGCCAGCGCGTTGCGGGTCGCCGCCAGCGCCCGTTCATAGATCTGCTCGAAGTGGGTCTTGCCCGCCTCGATCTCCGCCGGGCTGATGTCGAACGGCACCCCGTCGCTCACCAGCCCCAACGGGTTGAGCCCTCCGTCCGCCTCGTCCACCCGCTGCTGGATGGCCGCGTACTGCAACGCCAGTTCCGGCAATTCCGGCACGGTCCGCCGGTCAATCAACGCCACCCCTTCGTGGTCCGGCACGGTGTCGCGCGCGGGCAGCAGCGCGTTGGCCACCACCCAGTCCAGATACGCCCCCTGCCCGGCCCGGCTGGCCCAGCCGGCCACGCCCCACATCCGGTTGGTGTCGCTGTCCCGCATCACCGTCCAGGTCTCCGCCGGATCACGCGGGTAGCGCGCGCGACAGGTGTCGCTGACGATCCGCTCGCCGGCGCGGGCCCGGGCCACGGCCGCCTGGCAGAAGCGCTGTTCGTGCAGAAACGACACCGTCACCGGATCGCCGCCCACGTTGAGGGCCTCGGCCTGCGGAATCCAGGTGAAGTTGGTGTTGGACAGCAGACGGTAGTAGCCCTTGATGGCGGAGAGGTAATGCCCCCACGCGTCGCCGTGTCCCTGCGGGTACATCCGCATGGCGTCCTCTTCGTTGATGAAGCCGTCCCGGTTGCCGTGGGGATCGCGAATGTCGTAATTGAGGGCGTAGGCCACTTCGCCGCCGGTGATGTCCTTGGTGAAGTTCCAGAACAGCCGATTGTACACCGGATAGGTGTCCAGCGGCGGGTTGCCGGAGTCATCCCGGCCCCGCAGCAGGGCCAGTTCCTCGTCCAGCAAGGTGGGCACCTGGTTCATGAAGCAGAAGATCGAGGGCGCGTCCTCGCCGAAGACCTCGTCCCCCGTGCCGAGACCGATGGTGGGATCCAGGGCGTCGGCGTAGGCCTCGTTGCCCAGCAGCAGGTAGAGATCGGACAACCGCCCGGCCGCCAGCAGCAGGGCCAGATTCACGTCCCGATCGTTGTAGCCGTCCCGGATGCTGAGCTGCTTGCCCTTTTCGAGGATGGTCTGGTAGATGGCGATCAGGCCGTTTTGGTTGAGGGCCTCGAGGTTCAGCGGCACGTCGCCCCGGTAGGGCGGGCCGGCCTGGGCGATCATGTCCAGCGTGGTCAACAGGCCGGAGCGGAAATCCTTGATCCGCTGCTCGAACGGCGTGATGGCCTTCATCACCCGCTTGATCCACCCCTCGGCCAGGGCCGGGCGGGTCCAGGCGCTCCACGCCTCGCCGATGGTGGCCTTCACCTGGTTGTCCAACGCCCGGTAGCGGCAACGCACCCAGTGATCCGCCAGCCCGAAGATGCCCGATTCGCCGATGGTGCAGCGATCCCGCCCGGCGGCGGTGTCCAGGTGCGCCCACTCCTCCGGGGCGCTTCCCGGCGCGTACTGCCACTCGAATTCATACTGCTCGGGCCGGCCGGCAAAATCGGCGGTGTAGCGGAGGTTCAGCCGTTCATCGAGCGGGTTGGCGGAAAGGATCACGTCCAGCTTGCCCTCGTAGGGCGGGTTGTCCACGCGGATGATCTTCACGTCAATGGGCAGCCCCGGATCCACCATGTCCGGGTTGTCGCTGTTGTTGAACGCCAGGGTCACATATCCCGTGCCGTGCGCCACGCCCGCGGACAACGCCAGGGAATCAAACGGCGTCCGGTCGTCCGGCAGAATGACCGGCGTGCCCGGCAGGTTGTTGACGGCCTCCCGCCAGGCGTCGTTGGCGCCCGGCAATTCCCGCAACGCCCCGCGTTCGGCGTCCGTCAACAAATTGAGCCGCAGATAATTGTACCGGGCGTCGGTCAGTTGCACGTACCGGCCGGACAGTTGCAGCTCCTCGCCAAGGGGGGCGAAGGGATTGTACACCAGCCGGTCGCGCAAATCCGGCGGCAGGTCGCTGAAATGGGTCATCCCGGTCGCCGGATCCACGTAGGTCCGCAGGGCCGCGGGCACGGCGGACAATGCCGCCGTCCGGACCCGCGTGGGATCCAGCAGCTCCACGCTCTGGCCGTTCTGGCCGTCGTGCTCGGATTGCTGGTACACCAGGGTGACGCTCCGCTGGCCGCGGATGGCGGGCAATCCGTCGCGCGCCTCCACCAGCGTGCTCACCGTGTTCAACACCGGCGGATCCTCCGGCCAGGAAACGGTGCAGCCGTAGGGGATGGGCGCGCCGTTCACGTCCGGGTTCAGCCAGGGAATATGCGCCCCCACCGGCGGCGCGGGCCGTCCCGGAAAGGCGAAGCCGTCCAACACCGGGTAGTAAAAACGCAGGGTCAACTCCAGCCGCCCCCCGTCATGGCCGGCGCGATGCGCCCAGAGGTCGTTCTTGCGATCCCGCCACGCGGGCGGGTCCTCTCCGCCTTCGCCGTCGAAGGTGTTTTCGGCGCAGTTGGGCGGCGCCATCCGGCTGATGGGCAGCGGCGCCTGGATCATGGACCCCGCCACGGTGTCCTTGTGGAACTGGTAGAGCGCGTTGGTCCGCACCACCTGGAACACCGCCATCGCCGGGCGGGCGTCGTGATCAATGTCCGTGTATTCCACCAGCACGTACGGTTCGGAGGAGTCGGCGGTGTTCAGGTCGTCCCGCAAAGCGAAGACGGTTTCCTCCTGCACCAGGGCGTGTTCTTCATTGGGATTGTAGCCCGGTTGAGCGGGATCGTTCTGGTAATAGACCACCGGATGGCGGTCCTGGAAACTCATGCCGGGATTGAGCCACGGAATGCCCGGATGGAGCCGCTCGGCGCCGTGGTTCACGGCCAGGTTGGCGTAGGTGCTCCAGTCGGTGAACACGGTGGTCGTGGGCTCGTCAATGTCGAAGTAGTAATAGGCGTGGAGATCGGGATCATCCCGGGACACCCAGACATACTGGTTGTCGTGGATCTGGCCGGCGGTGCGCACGACGTCCCAAATCCGAATTTCGTCAATCTTGCCGGCGAAATATTCGTCGTCCCGGTAGCCCGGCGCCCGTTGGCCCACGGCCAGCGGCCCGGGGGACATCCCGCCGGGCCCCACCGCGAGGCGCACATCGTCCACTTCGTCGCGCTGCCAGGCGCCCCCGTTCCGGGCCCCGAAGCCGAACCGCCACCCGGTTTGCGGCTGCCAGTCCGGCAGCTCCACCCAGCCGGTGGCGGATTCGTTCCCATACGCCACCCGGACTTCAAAGACGTCCGGATCCTCCGGCCGGGCCCGCACCTCCACCCGCGCTTCCGTCCATTCGCCGAAGGGCTGGGGCCCGACCAGTTCGGCGATTTGCTGGTTCCGGTAAACCACCTCCACCCGGTCCGGCCCGTGGCCATCGTAGGTGAGAAATTCCACCTTCAGCCCGCTGCCCGCCCCGGTCTCCCCGAAGGCCTCGTTGGGCAGGTCGCCGTAGCAGAAGCTGTACCCGTCCGCGCCGCTGGCCGGCGAGCCCGCCGTCAGCCGGTACCGCCAGAGGGCGGAAAATTCCTTCGCGCCCCGCAAGGCAGCAGGCGACTCGAAAATCAAGCTGCCCTTCTGGTTTTTCCGGTTGGGCGCCAACGTCACGCTCTCCGTCTGCTCATCCCAAAACGCGTCGCCCCACAACCGGACGTTGCCCGGCAGCTCGGCAAAGTCGGTCTGCGCCACCACTGACGCCGCCAACGGCCCCGCCACGTCCGCCGCTCCCACCGGCTCGCCGTTCAGGTAAAAACGCAACCCCTCCGGCCCGACGGCGTAGCTGACGGCCACGTGGCTCCACCGGTTCACCGGCACTTCCGCGTCGGAAAACCGCCATTCCCGGCTGAGATCGTCATAAAAGGCCAGCCGGTTGTTCCGCACCGCCAGGGTGTATTCATCGTTGCCCTTGGAAAGGATCGTCAACGGCGCGTCCGCCCGGGTGGGATAGATCCAGCATTCCAGGGTGAAGTGGTCCCGCAACCGCAGGCTGGGCGCGTCTTGGACGGTGAGGTGGGCGCCCTGCCCGTCGAACAGCAGGCAGCCGGAGGTTTCGGTCTCCAGGGCCGCGGATTCGTTGCCCCGCTCGCCGGCCATGACGATCTGCATCGGCTCGACCGGCCACACCGCCTCATACCGGTTGACCAACGACGGCCAGTACACCGGCGCCGGCAGCCCCTCGAGCCGGCTGCGGTTGGCCCACCACACCTCCAGCCGGCCGGTGTTGACGGGGAAGATTTGCGAGAGCGGAGGCGTGCTGACCGCCGCCTCCGGGTAGTGGTACAAATGGGGATTGTAGCGATCGCCCGCCGGGGAATACAGGTAGCCCGGCCATTCCTGGTAGGCCGCCTCGACCGCCGGCGGCTCGCGCAGGGCGGCCTGGCTGACCACCCACCGCACGTTGCCCCACAGCGCCCCGGACGGGGCGCCCGCGCGCGCCTCGTTGCGCGTCTCGCCTCCCTCCCCTTCATCGCAGGGGAAATGCGCCACCAGGTGGGCGGCGAATTTGTGCTCCGGCGTCAGCACCCGGTTCCTCCAGTCGGCGATCGTCCGCGCCGGCAGCGCGAAATCCCAGAGGCGGATCTCGTCCAAGTCGCCGTCGAATTTCCGCTCCAAGGTCCCGGTTTCGCCCCCCAGAATCAGGTCGCCGCCTTCGCCGTCCGCGATCGCCACGGCCGGCGAGTTGACGCTCCCGGCCGGCTGGCCGTTGAGATAAAACTGCGCCACGCCCGGCGGTCCGGTCTGAACCACCACCGCCACGTGGGACCATTGCCCCGCCGGCACGACCGCGTCGGAGAGCAGGACCTGATCCGGCTCCCCGTTCACCCAGAACCCCAGGTGGTTTTCCGGGTCGAGGGACAGGCCGTATCCATCGGCGCCTTTCTTGAGCAGGGTGCGCCACCCTTCGCCCCGGGGAAGGATCCAGGCCTCGATCGTCATCGCCCGCGCCGGCGTCGGCACGCCGGCTCCGGGAATCTCCACGCAGCCCCCCGCGAATCGCAGGGCGGTGTGTTCGCGCACCAGCCGGGGCGCCAGTTCCGCGCCGATGTCCCACGTCCACGGGTGAAGATCAAACTCGGACGCGTCGGTGTTCCACACCGTCCGCACCGCCTCGAACCACACCTCGTCACCCGCGAGGTATTTCAGCAGACATCGCCCGGTGGCGGTGGTTTGAAACACGTTGTCCGCCAAATGGGCGTGCCCCGCCGGCTCCTGGTAATCCATCAGCTCCACCCTCAGGTCCGACGGAAACCGCTGGGGCGGACCGTAATCACCGCCGTTCTCCGGCCGCGTCCGCACGAACCGCTGCATGTCCGTCCCCCAGTCCAGGTTGTAGTGGTCCATCTCGAACGGCCAGATCACGTCCAGCTCGCTGCGCGCCATCCAGTACACCTCCACCTGCCAGGAGGCATCCGTCTTGCGAATGCCGAACAGCCAGCCCTTTTGCCGCCCTTCGTTGTGCTGGTAAACAAACCGGGTGCTCTCGTCCTGCGTCTGCGGATCGCCCAGCCCGCGAACCACCCGGGTGAACAGGTCCTCGGTCCCGTACTCCGCCACCGACGCCGGCAGCAACCGCTTGCCCAGGGCCACCGTTTGTTCGGTCACCGTCGGCTCCAGGACCTCCACCACCTCGACCGCCTGAAGCTGTTCGCGCCCCTTCTCGTCCTTCGAGGAAAAGGTCAGCAGAAACTTCCCGCGCGCCCCCGCCTTCGCGTGCAGCATGTTGCCGGCGTCCAGCCAGACCTGATTGGTGCCGCTGATCTGCTGGTTGTAATGGATGACCGGCTTGATGGGCGCCGAGGGCAGTTGCACCGTGGGCGCGTTGTAGGGGCTCTCGGTCCAGAACAGGTGCACGGGCCGGCGGTCCGGCGCGTTGGCGATGGTGTAGGTCACCGGATACAGCGCCGAGGTGTTCCGCATGTGCCAGCGCACCCGCACCGCGCCCCGGTCAATGGCGTACAACGCGCGGGCGTAATCCAGCCAGACGGCGGCCGGTTCCCCGCCCAGGGTCTCGATCTCGGGCGCCTGGCTCAAATCCGCGCCCTGCGGCGGAGGCAATTCCTCGCCGAAACTGTAGTTGGCCTCCAAGGCGCCCAGCGGCATGCCGAACCGCGACTCGGCGATCCGCAGGTTGGCCGCCTGGTTGACCGGGGCGTCCTGCGGGCCGCTCCCTCCGTAAAGGGTCGTGGCCACCGGCGTGGTCTCCGTGCGTTCGTGGCTCCGCGGCTGCCACGGATTTTGAAAATCCGTCACCACGGTGGCGGCCGTCAGCGTCGCCCCCGCCCACAGACCGGCCAGCCCGAGCGCCACTCGCCCGCCCGTTCCGCCTCGCAACTCGGCAACCCAGCATTTCATGGCTTTTTCTTCCCTTCGGAGGACCGGCTCCCGCCCGCGGAAACTTCCGCCAGCTCCGCCCGAATCCGGGCCAGGTAAGCGGTTTCCACCACCTCCAAACGCGCTTCCAGTTTCGCCACCCGGGCGCGGTTCTCCTCCACCAGGGGCAGCAGCTTGAGCCACTCCCGGGCCGCCGCGCGCGTTTCCTCAAAATCCGTGCTCGCCTCGTACCGGCGATGATACTGCTCCGCCGCGGCGGAAACGGACTGGAGCGCCCGGCGGGCCACCGCCCGGGCCCGGCGGGCTTGAATCAACCGGCGGTGCACCTCGCGCAGGTCCGCTCCCGCCAGCGTGTCACGCAGCCGGTCCAGCGCCGCCGGGTCCGCCGCAACCGCCGCAACCGCCCCTCCGCCCGGGCCGGCATTTCCGCCGTTCGCCCGGGCCGGTGTCCCGCCGCCCGCCAGCGCCAGCAAACCCGCCGCCAGCACACTCATGCTTCCCGCAACGGTTTGGCCGGTTCTTGTCATGCGCGTTTTCACTTTCTCCCGATTTTCCTTCAATCGGACATGATCCCCAAATCGCGGCGAAAAACCTGGAGCTTCCAGTCTTCGTCACTATCGGTGCGAGCGATGTTATGAAGGTGGAACCGGTTCCCTTTGGCCACGGGAAATATATAAAACCCATTGTTCCAGTCATCATCCCGAACATGGCGGAGAAAAACATGCAAACTGCCGTTCCCACCGGTGCTGATGTCCACGGTGCAACGGCCATTGTCCAGGTAAACCATGTAGAAAGAGTCCCGGTTCGCCACTTCATTCACATCATTCTTGTCCGCCAACATTGCAATACCCGCGAACATTTTCACCCGCCCGCGAACAATTATGTCATCGGAGCCCGCGTCCAACATGACATCGCTGCCCTCCGAAGCCGAAGTGTCAATTCTCACGTCGCCCTTCGAGGCGGTAATCACCACATTTGTTCTGCCGCTGATCTCGACGTTGTTTCTCCCGAAAATCACCACATTTGTTCTGCCGCTGATCTCGACGTTGTTTCTCCGGGAAGTCACGAGAACCTTTCCCGAGGCCTTGAGCTCCAGATTGTCATCGGCATCGTTGGCAATGCCGAGGGAGAGCATGCCGGCCTCGCCGGAATCGCCCGGGCGGTAATAACTCAGCCACGCGCCGTCGCCACTGCCGTCCCAAGGATCCGCGGGGAAGCCGATCCCCTTGTCCGGACCGGTGTCCAACTGGATCTGTCCGCCTTTGACGACGAATTTGCCGTTCAACTGCCCCCCGCCGGAGAGCGTGCTCCCGCCCCGCACTTCCAGTCCGTTGTTGATCCGGGCCTTTCCTCCGGAAACGGTCACGCCCGTCCCCAGATTCGCCTCCCCCCCCGTCACTTCCAATCCCCCGGCGAACGTCGCCTTGCCGCCCGAGACCTGCAATCCCGCCTGCAATTCGGCCGGCGCGCCGCTCACCTGAATGCCCTGGCTGAACGTCGCCACCGCGCCCAGCACTTGCAGTCCCTGCGTCGCCACGAACCGCGCGCTCGACTCTTCCGCATACCGGGCATACTGCGCCTGCACCGCATAGCCGGAGGTCAGCAACTGCTGCCGGGGAAAACTCTCGGTGGGATCATCCAACGGCTGGCGGTTTTCATCCTGCAACACCGTGATCCCCAGATACCGTTTCTTGTGGCTCTCCGCCGGGGTGATCCGCAGCGCCGCGCGCAGGGAATTGCACCGGGGCGTCTCCCCGTCCAGGGGGCTGCCCCCCGCCCCCAGCACCACGTTGAACCGTCCGCCCTTTACATACACGCTGTATTTCTCGCCCCAGATCAGCTCGCCGTCGTTGGCCTGGTTCCACAGCCGGAATTCCAGATCGTAAAGCCCGTCCGCGTAGGCCTTGGCGGCGTTTTGCGTCTCAAGCCGCCCCTGGTAGTTGATCAGTTCCGGAATCACCACGGTCTCCGCCCGCGTCGTTTCCGCCCCGCCGAGGCACAATGCCCCGCCGGCCAAGAGAACCGCGATTCTCACACTGAAGCTCGAGGAGGGTGTTCTTTTCATATAAAAATTCAGGTCGGGTTCAGGGTTCCAAATGATCAATGGCGCTCAGCCGCTCCAGCCGGAACTTGCCCCGCAGCCGGATGGGTTGGTAAATGCCCCGCAGGGTCTCGCGATATTCGCCGCCCGTTTCCCGCGCGTCCCACGCCGGGTTGCCGGGCTGCTCGGGGTCCTCGGCGGCAAAGCGGAAATTCACGTCGCGGATGATCGTCCAGCTTTCCTCCCCCGCCGGCAGTTTGGTGGTCACCCCGTTGCGGGTCCGCTGATTGTCGTGCAGCGGCGCGAAGACGTGGACGAAGGGGTTGTCCGGACGGTCGTAGGGGATGGTCACCGTGCCGGAAAGCTGGTTCGTCCCGCCGAACCGGCCGTTCAACGGCAGCGGATCCATGAGCGGCAGGTTCACCGTGCTGATCCGGAACACCTTCGTGTCCGCGTTCGCCTCCCGGTATTGCGTCACCTGCGACTCGTCCCGCAACAGGACGTAAAAGCCGTTGGTCTCGACCTGCGCCGTCAGGGCGTTGGTCACCACCTCGCCGTGCGGGTTCCAGACGGCCAGCACCCGTTGCAGCAGGCGCGTTTGCCCTTCGGCGTCCACGTGCAGCAGCACCCGGAAGGAAAAGGGGTTGGCCGCCGGTTGCAGGGTCTCGGTGTCCCACGGCGCGGAGGCGGGCCCGGGCCGGTTGATCTGCTCGATCGTCACCGTGCCCACCCACAAACCGGCATGGGCCGCCTTCGCCGCCGCGGCGCGCCCCGTCACGCCCGCCAGTAAAACCGCCGCCACGAGCCCCCAGCCGGCGCCCGTCCGCCGGACGCGTCGCGCCTTTCCGCCGCGTTCTCCGCTTTGCATCGCTTGCTTCATTCCGCGTCCCCCCGGGCAATGATTCCCACGACGTCCCGGAAATTCTCCCCGTCACTGATCTCCAGGAGGTTCAACCGGACGGTGTC
Source organism: uncultured Verrucomicrobiota bacterium (assembly GCA_964601985.1). Classification (GTDB taxonomy): domain Bacteria; phylum Verrucomicrobiota; class Verrucomicrobiia; order Limisphaerales; family J093; genus J093. Next base: position 3,789 of record CAZRPT010000173.1, on the reverse strand, counting down.
CGGGCCGTCCGCCCGCAGCTCGCGCTGTCGCAGCGCCAGCTTGAGCGTCCACTCCTCCCCCGCCGCCAGCGTCCGGCGGCGCGGTTCCGCAAACGGGGCGTACACCGTCCGGGGCCGTCCCTGACTCCAGTCCTTCTCCACCACGCTCAACGGCGCCGGCCCCACCAGGGCGGCGTATTGCGCGTCCGGCGGTTGCGGTTCGGAGGGGCGCAGGCGGACGGTCACGGTGAGGGGATGGTCCGTGACGTTGCGAATCGTCACCGACCGCTCCCCCTTGCCGGCGGCAAACACGAGGCTGTTGCCAAAATCCGTCTCGACCCGCAACGGCCCGCTGAAATCGCTGGACCGACGGGAATAAATCCAATACGCGCGCCCGGGCTCGATCCGCGTCCGGGCCGGCGTCCAGACGGGCGCGCCGCGTCCGTCGCTTTGCACCATTTGGATCGCCCCGCCCTCGGCGCGGGTCAGCGCGACGGCCGGACAGGCCCGGAAGAAGCCGGCGAAGGTGGCGCCGGATTCCGGCACGGGCAGGCCGGTGAAATTGAGACCGCGGACCCGCCATTCCGGACGGAAAAGGCGCGGCCGCCCCTTGACCCGCCAGACAAACGGCGCGGTCCCGTTGGCCACCTTCACCAGACAGGCCGTGTTGGCGTGGAGGGCGTGGAGGGTGCTCAAGCCGGCCTGGGGATGGCCGGGCGGCAGCCACACCAGCCAGTCGTCGTCCGGAGGCAGCAGGCGGTTCGGCGACTCGGTGAATTGCAGCGTCCGGTCGCTCCCGTTCCAACGCCACACCCCTTCGACCGGCAGCCCGGCGAACAAGTCGTCGCAGGCGGAGGCCTCCGGCTCCACGCGCAAAAACACGGCGTTCCACCCGGCCCGCAACGGCAGCTCCTGGGTCAGCCACTGCGCCCGCGCCAGACCGCCTCCCAGGAGGCCGGCCATCCCCAGCGCCACTCCCCGCAAAAGAAAATTCTTATGCGCCCCGCTGAATGACAAACTGCTGAATGAGAAACCCATATGCGTCATCCCCGGCAGGACCGCATGCAATTTCCGGGCGCGTGACAGGCCTGCTCGTCAAAAAAATCCCGGCGCTCACCGGAGCGCGTTCCCTCCGAACCCCACATGGCGTTCTGAAAACCGCCCAACCGGGGGACGAACGCCATCTTGTTCCGGAGGAAGCCCCGTTCACCACACGGCATTGGTTCATCGGTTCTCCTGTTCGGCAAGGAAAATTTTGCGCGTTTTCCGCAACGCGGAGCACCTCCCGAAACCCTTTCCGGGAACCGGATCCGGCGCGCTTCGGCGGCCGGCTTTCGCCTTTTTCCGGCCCCTTCGTCCGCCCTCCCTGAACGCCCGAACAGGCGGCGGTCCGGACCGGAATTCGGTTCCGCAAAAACCCCGAAATTTTTTGAACAAAGCCGGAAACCTTTACGTCTCACCCCACGTATTGCGGATTTCCGGCCGTGAATCGCGGGTCCCACCTCTCCCGCGAAACGGTCGGTGGACCACTGGAGCATTCCGGTGGGGAGGAGGTAAGTTTGGTTGTTTGGGTTGGGCGGGCATCCTTGCGAGGATGCCCGCCTTTCTTTCCTCCCCGGAAATCCGGGGGGGGCGGGGACCGCCCGCCTTTGCCGCGCTCCATCCCCCGCGGCGGCCCCCGGATGAAGCCGCCCGGCGCTCCGTGCGTCCAACCCCCGCGGCAAACCGCCGTGAGGCCGCTCCGTCGCCGGACGGAGCCGAAACCCGTTCGCGTCCGGGCGGCGCGGGCACGAGAGGGCGCGAAACCGGCTTTCCTCTTTTGCCCGTCTCCCCGGAATGACACACTGCGCCCCGTGGAAGACAAGGACGACGCGGAGCTGATCGCCGCCGTGCGAAGTGGAGACACGGCGAGCTTCGAGCCGCTGGTACGCAAGTATCAGCCGCGCGTCTTTGCCACCGCCCGGCGGTACGCCCGGCGCGAGGACGAAGTGGCGGACATCGTCCAGGACGTGTTCATCAAGGCCTTCCAGAAGCTGGACACCTTCCGGGGGGACGCCCCGTTCGAACACTGGCTGATGCGGCTGGCGGTGCGCACTTGTTACGACCATCTCCGCCGCCATCAGCGCCGGCCCGAATCCACCTTCACCGAGCTGACCGACGACGAAAACGACTGGCTGGAACGAACCCTGAAGGCGCCGGACAGCACCTCCGAAGACACGGACGCCGCCCGGGCGCTGGTGCAACGCCTCCTGGAAATGATCTCGCCCAAGGCCCGCCTGGTGATTACCCTGCTGGAGTTGGAACAACGGAGCGTGAAGGAAATCGCCGAACTCACCGGCTGGTCGGTGCCGCTGGTGAAGGTCCGGGCCTTCCGCGCGCGCGCGGAAATGCGGCGGTGCCTTCGCCGTCTCGCGCGCGACCAATATTTGTAGTACCGTGGAAACCGTAACCGGACCCCGCGGAGGTCCGTCTGTTGAAACTGGTGCCATGAACATCGCCAAACTGGAACAAAAGCTGCTGGCCGCCGGGCGCGCCCGCTCGGCGGACGAGCGCGTGCCGTTCGCTTTCGAAAAGCGGGTCATGGCGCGGCTTCCGCGCCGGCAACCCGCCGACGGAGGCGCCGCGTGGGCGCGCGCCCTCTGGCGGGCGGCGGTGCCCTGCGTGGCCGTGGCCGTGGGATTGTGCGCCCTGGCCCTCTCCCTCCAAACCGGCGCCCCCCACCAGCCCACCTTGAGCGAGGAACTGGAAACCGCCGTGTACGCGGCCCTGGATTACCCTGAAACCCCGTGGTGATCCGTTGGAAAGCGATTGTCGCCGCCTTGGTGCTGTTCTTCGCCGGAGTGCTCTCCGGCGTGATGGGCCAGCGTTTGTGGGACACGTGGCAGGTTTCCGAAATCCCCACCCGGCAACCCCGGCGCGGCGAACCCCCGCCACCCGGCTCCGGCCCCCGGTTGAGTTTCCTGCAACGGATGACCAGGGATTTGCAGCTCACGGCGGATCAGGCCGAACGCATCAACGCCATCATCAAATCCTCCCAGAAACGCATGCGCGAAATCTGGCGCACCACCATCCCCAAGGCGCGACAGGAAATGAGCAACACCCGCGCCGCCATCGCCGCCGTGCTCACGGAGAAACAACGGGCGCGCATGGAGCAGCTGTTCAAACAACACGACCGGGGCCGGCGCGGGGGAGGACGCTTCCGGGGACGGGACGGCAAACTAGGAGGTCCGCCCCCAAAAGCGCGGCGGAACCCCAAGGCGCCTCCTCCTCCCGCGCCCCCGCCGCCCGGGCCGACAAACGCGCCCCCGCCCCCGCCTCCGGCGCCGGAGACCCCCTGAGAGCCGGCCGGAAAATGATGGAAGAGGGGAGAATCAAGCCCGGCGCCGGAGCATGAGAAATCCGAGGGAGCCGAGGGGCCGAGGGCCGAAGGAAATCCGAATCCCGAAATCCGAATTCCGAAAGAAAGCGCGCGCGCGTCGGTAGCGCAGGCTGGCAGCCTGCCGTATCGCAGCGTGGCACGCTGCGCGGCGGCCGATTTTCTCCCCGCCCAATTTCACCACGAAGGGCGCGAAGAACACGAAGCGGAGGGAGCCTCGCCGGGTCAGGCGACCCGGCCTGCAAAGGGCGTGCCTCGTTCCCCCAGGCGTTGCCTGGGACTGATGGGTGTTGCGCCTTCGGCGCGGGAAGTTTCGGATTTCCCGGGCGGGAGCCGCCGATTCCGGTTTGCAAGGGGCCGCGGTTCGCCTAGAACAGGGCCGCGTCTATGAGTTTTTTTGACCAATTGAAGTTCAACGCCGACGGGTTGATTCC
>CAZRPT010000172.1:0-5930 GCA_964601985.1 uncultured Verrucomicrobiota bacterium | reverse complement strand
ACACCCTGCCCCTGCTCCAGGAACGCGCCCGGCAGGATGAGGATGCGTTCGTGCGGGAGACGGCGCTCCGGGAACTGGCGCGGGGCTGGAAGAACGATCCGGGAACCTTGGCTCTGCTCCAAGAGCGCACCCGGCAGGACGAACACTGATTTTCCGAAGGCCGCCGCCTTCAGCGGATCTGACGCGTCTCCCCGTTGCCGGCCGGGTGCTTCGATTCGGCGTTAGGGGGACGCTGCGTTCCGCGCCGAATCGTTGTCGGCGCGGGCACGACCTGCTGCCTTTCACCACCATTCCACCGCGCCGGGGGGGACGCGGAGGCCGGGTTCCGGCCCGCCCGGATCCGCGTCGGGGCGGAGGAAGGAGGGCGTGAGTTCGGGGGGGCGGTAGGCGGGTTTGAGCTCGCCGTGTTCGTCGAGGAACGGGGCGCGCCAGGCCCGGTAGCGCGCGAGGATTTCGTCGAATTGCGCCCGGCTCGACAACCGCGCGACCTCCCGCTTGAATTGCACCGACGGCCCGAACCGCCGGGCGTACCACGGGGCCACCTTGCGAAACATGCGGCAGCCCCGCGCCTCGCCGAAGATTTCGATCATGCGCTCCAGGTGGCGGGTCATCACCCGCACCCGGTCCTCGAAGCTTGGCTCGGGCGGAAGCTCGCCGGTGTCGAGGAAGCGGCGGGTCCGGGCGAAGATCCACGGGTTGTAAAAGGCGCCCCGCCCGATGCTGACGCCCGCGCAGCCGGTCCGTTCGAGCATCACCCGGGCCGCCTCGGGGGTGGTGACGTCGCCGTTGCCGATCACCGGAATCCGCCGCACCGCCGCGACCACCGCCCGGATGCCGTCGAGGTTCACCCGTCCGCCGAAGCCCTGCGCCCGGGTGCGACCGTGCACGCACACCGCCGCCACGCCCACGTCCTCCAGCGCGCGGGCCAGCTCCGGCGCGGTGATCTGGGTGGCGTCCCAGCCCAGCCGCATCTTGGCGGTGACCGGAATCCGCACGGCCTCGACCATGCCTTGAACGAGCCGGGCGGTCTCCCGGAGGTTGGCCATCATGGCCGAGCCGCCGCCCACCCGGCAGACCTTGCGGACGGGGCAGCCCATGTTCACGTCCACGCAGGCGACGCCCAGCGATTCGAGCAACCGGGCGGCGTCCCGCATTTCCTCGGGGCGGCCGCCGAACAGCTGCACCGCCAAGGGCTGGTCGTCCGGGTGGGTCTCGATGAGCTTCAGCGCCTTGGGGCGGCGTTCGAGCAGGGAGCGGGCGTTGACCAGATCGGTGGTGGCCAGGCCGAGTCCGCCCAGCTCCCGCACCGTCAGCCGGAAGGGCAGGTTGGTGTAGCCCGCCAGCGGCGAGAGAAACAGATTCGAGCCGATGTCCAGCGATCCGATGCGCATGTCCGGCCTCACCATGCCGTCAGCGGGGAACCGGGGCAACTCCGGGCGCGGCGCCGGGTGGCGAATGGTCTCTATTCCCCAAGCTAACGACAGTGGGCGGTTCCGCGTCTCTCATGACATTTTGAAGCAACGTGACGAGGACAAAGGGTTGCGCCGCAAACGGCGGAATCCGAACTCCTTTCGCAGCCGCCGGAGGGACAAGGCGAGGAATGCCGACCGGGAGCCGTCGAAAAACGCCGGGTCGGAGAATCCGGCCTACAAGGGGCGGCCACGTGTCGTCCCTCTGCAGGCCGGCTGCCCTCAGCCGGCGGGAGGATCGGTCGCCTCGCAGCGTGCCACGCTGCGAAACAGCAGGCTACCAGCTTGCGCTACGAGAGAACGAGAGAGAGAAAGGGCCTGCCGCCTTGTCACCTCGGCGGCTGCGAGGAGCGTGATTTTTTCGGAATTCGGGATTCGGATTTCCTTTTCGGGTCAGCGCCCGCATCTTGCGGCTCCCGCCGCACGGGAAAGAGGTTCTCGCTTCCGGAACGCGCGTCCTTCACGGCCCCGGCGGCTCCGCCGCACGTGCCGCCGTTGAAGCGACCGCGATTAAAGGACGCGGGGAAGGCTTCGGCGGGACGCCGAAGCCGACCCGCCAGAGGCGGGTGCTACCCGGGGGGGCCACGGGAATGACGGAACGGGACGGGGATAAATCCGAAGAACCGAGGAAGCCGAAGGACCGAAGGAAATCCAAATTCCGAAATCCGAACCATTCTCCGCGCCGGAGACACGACATCCGGCTGGCCCGGGCAATGCCCTGGGGGGCGGAACGCCCCCTGTAGGCCGGGTCCCCCGACCCGGCGTTTCCCGACCGACACTGAAGGGGCGGAATCGGCGCGGCCGCGAAAATCGGTCGCGGGGACCAAGGGGCGGGGCGCCCCTCGGGGCACGCGAGGGCGCGTGCGCTCCCCTCCGTAGCGCAGGCTTCCAGCCTGCTGTATCGCAGATTTCCAATCTGCCGGGTTTTCCCCTTACGCGGCGGCCGCTTTTCCTCGCCCGCTTGGCCGGCTGGAAGCCGGCGCAACAGCAGACTGGAAGTCCGCGCTACCGAAACGCGCGCGTTTCCCTTTCGGATTTCGGATTTCGGGGCTTCGGATTTCCTTCGGGCCTTCGCTCCCTCGGTCCCTCGAATTTCCGCGCCTCCCGACCGGTCAGACATTCCCACTTCCCCCAACTCGGCCCCAGACGCCACATAGTTTTGGCTGAGGCTCTCACCCTCCGTCCGGTGTCCCCGCTCCTTTTTTCCCGCCCAGCAAGGCGCGCGTCAGCGCGGCGGTCACCAGCGTGATGACGCAGCCGATGAGCGTGTACCACGGCCAGTAAATCACGCCGCCGCCCCGGAAATGGAGGGCGGTCATGGCCGCCAGCGAGACCGCCATGCCGACGACCACCGGCGCGGCGGGGCCGCGGCGCCAGCCCACCACCAGCATCAGCCCGCCGAGCAGCGCCCCGCTGGTCAGGCCGTTCAGGGCGAAGGCCGCGTTCAGCACCGACGTCACCTGTCGGGTCAGCAGCGCCACCACCACCAGCCACGCCGCCCAGAAGAGGGTGGAACCCCGGCTGAAGCGCAGGAACCATTGCGCGTCGCGTTCCCGGCGCAGCAGCGGCTTCACGAAATCCATCGTCGAGACCGAGGCCAGCGCCGCCAGCGCCGCGCTCACCGACGACATGGCCGCCGACAGAATCGCCACGATCAACAGCCCCCGCAGCACCGGCGGCAGGGCGGTGATGATGAAGATGGGGAACACGTAATCGTCCTTCGGAAAACCGGGCCGCGCCTCCGGCACCGGAATGGGGAAGCCGGGGTGCGCCTGATAATACACCCACAGCATCACGCCCACCCCGAGGAACATCAGCATCAGCGGAAAAATGATCACCGCGCTGAGCAGGAGCGCCTTGCGTCCCTCGCGCACGCCACCGCAGGTGAGCACCCGTTGCACGATGAGCTGGTCCGCCCCGTGCGAGGACAGCACTTGGAACGTCGCCCCCACCACGCCCATCCAGATGTTGAACGGCGCCGACCAGGAGAACCTTCCGTTGAACCATTCGAGCTTGCCGCCCGCCGCGGCCGCGTGCCACGCCTCGCGCCAGCCGCCTTCCAGCAGGTGCGGCACCCAGAACAGCGTGAACGCCCCGCCCAGCACGAACAGCCCGAACTGCACGGCGTCGGTCCAGATGACCGCCTTGACCCCGCCGAGGTAGGTGTAGATCAGCGACAACCCCACGAAGAGCAGGATGGCCCACAGGATTTGCTCCTCGCGAAGGCCGAAGATGAGCTGCACCGGAATGCAGGTGACGTACACCCGCACCCCCGCCGCCAGGGTGCCGGCCAGGAGAAACAAGCCCGCCGCCATCCGCCGCGCCGGCGCGCCGAAGGCGTTGGCGAACAGTTCGTAGGGCGAATAGACCTCGCCCCGGAAATAGTGGGGCACCATCACCACCGCCAGAACGATCCGCGCCAGCACGTAGCCGATGATGATCTGGATGAAGGCCAGGTTGCCGGCGAAGGCCATCGCCGGCACGCCGATGAAGGTCAACGCGCTCGTCTCGGTGGCCACGATGGCCATGCCCACCCCCCACCACGGGATGTTGCGGCTGCCGAGGAAGTAATCGCGGGTGCTCTTCTGGCCGCGCCCGATCCAGGTCCCGAACGCCACCACGCCCAGGAGGTAAAGCGTCACCACGAACCAGTCCGCGACGCTCAAATGGGCGGCGGCGTTCACGAGCGCCCTCCCGGAGGAAAAGCCGAAAGCCGAAAGCCGGAGGCCCGAAAAGGAAGCTTCGGGCGCGGGAAAGCGGCCCGCGGCGGCGGACCGGCTTGTTTCCCTCCGGGCTCAACCCCGGGGGCGCTCGCGCGGAACTGGATCGGCCCGCTTTCGCTCATGGACTCGCAACGTGACTGGGGCGGCCTTTCCGGCCGCTTCGCGGTCGCGCAGGCTAGGCAGCCCCCCTTCCTCCTGTCCATGCCGGAATCACGCGCCGGGGCCGGCCCTTGCCCGGGGCCTGTCTGATGCCCGCCCCCGTGAATTCTCGCCTTTTCCGGCAAAAAGAGGATTTGCCCCTCGCCGGGGGAGGCGCCCGCGTCTCGCGAAACCGCCGCCGGCTTCCCCCAACCCGGCGTTTTCCGCCCGGCGCTCAGGGGGCCGGCGTTTCCCAAAACTCCGGCGGGCAACGGGTGAAGGTGAGAAATTGGTAGCCCCGCTCGACGCCGCGTTCCCAGAAAACGCCCACGCCGCGGTCCGGCAGCACGGTCAAATCCGAGTAGGCCGCGAATTGCCCGCTGATCTGTTTGCCCGGCGAGAAGGTTTTCCCGTCGTCCCGGCTCACGCGCAACACCAACCGGCGGCGCTCCGGCCCCCCGGGCCCGGTCCAGACCAGGCAGCTTCCTTCCGCCAGCGGGACCCGCTCAATGGCGCACATGACCCGGGTCACCGCGAGCCCGGGCCGGTGCGGGCTCCAGGTCCGGCCGCCATCGGCGCTCCCGGAAAACCAGCGGCGCGGGCCGCGGTTTTGCCGGATGTCCATCAAGAGGCGGCCGTCGGACAGCTCCACCAGTTGGTTTTCGTTGCCCCCCTCGGGGTCGGGCACCAGCGCGCTGCGTTCCCACGTTTGGCCGTGGTCGTCGGAAAAGAGCGCGAAGTTCTCGAACGGCGCCTTCCACATCGGGACCAGCAACCGGCCCGCGCGGGTCTGGATGGCGCCGCCGGGTCCGGGAATGCTGGCCCGCCAGGCGGGATCGGCGAAATCCCGCGCGATGGCGGTCAGGTCCAGCGGCGCGGACCACGTGCGGCCCTCGTCGTCACTCCAGCGGGCGAGGTTGCTCAAATCGTCCGTGCCGGGCCGCGCCCGGGCGGTGCCGCGTCCGGGGCGGCAACGCACGTAAAAGACCCAGAGCCGCCCGTTCGCCCGGTCCCGGAGGGTGGCCGGATTCGCGGCGGACCAGCACTCGCCGGGATCCTCCAGCACCCGCATCGCCGACCACGTCACCCCGCCGTCGGAGCTGCGTTTGTACACCAGGTCAATGTCCTGCCGGCTCGCGCCGGGGTCGCCCAGGTTGTATTTGCGGGCCTCGGCGAAGGCCACCAACACGCCGTCGGGCAGGGCCTCGATCGCGGGAATGCGGTAGGCGTGGTAGCCGTCCCGGCCGGAAACAAAGACGTCCGTCTGCCGGAGTCCGGAGGGAACCGCCGCCGCCGCCGTCCCGAGCCCGGCCCCCAGCAGGAGACCGAGACGCCGGCGGAAGCGCGCCTTCGCGGAACCCGACCCGGCCGAAAATTTTGGGGCGTTCATGGCGGCGAGGATACGCCCGCCCGCCGGGCGACTTCAAGCGGCGCGGCAATCCGCGTGACAGGCGGCGCGGCGCATCGCATCATGCGGCCCGCATGACAACCACCACCTCGACGGCTTCGGCCAGAGCGTTTTTGTTGCGCAGCGCCATCGTGGCGGCGCTGGGCGGTTTGTTGTTCGGCTTCGACACGGCGGTCATCTCCGGCGCGAACG
>CAZRPT010000171.1:0-6456 GCA_964601985.1 uncultured Verrucomicrobiota bacterium | reverse complement strand
ATTCGTGTCAGCAAGTTCGTCTCCCGGACCGAATCCTGTTGCCATTGGATTCTCCACCCAATGCCCAAGATCACGGCCACCACAAGCAGAACAGCAATCGCCAGTTTGGATTTCATGGCCCCACATCCTGCCCGGCCGGCCGGCCTTTTGGCAAGACCGTTTCCTTCCCGGCGCGGAGAAGCCGAGGAGATCGCATCCCCTCGCCAAGTGACGAGCAAAGGGGGCGCGATTCACCCCTTTTCCCCGGCCCGGCAACTCCGCCGTTGCTTCCGGGCGGGGGCTTTGGTCAGTATGGCCGTCTTATGTCGGGCATGCGCAGACAGTATCCGTTTCATTTGATCGAGCCCAAGTGGCAGACGCATTGGGACGCGGAGGCGACCTTCCGCGCGTTCAATCCGGGCGAGGCCGTCCCCGCCGACCATCCCTTCGCGCGGCGGCACGGCTTGGACGGGCGCGCCGTCGCGCCGGAGGATCTGCCGCCGAAGTACTACATCCTCGACATGTTTCCCTATCCCTCGGGGGCGGGCCTGCATGTGGGCCATCCGGAGGGCTACACCGCCACCGACATCCTCGCCCGCTATCATCGGGCGCGGGGACGGCACGTGCTGCATCCGATGGGCTGGGACGCCTTCGGCCTGCCGGCGGAGCAGTACGCCATCCAGACCGGCCAGCATCCCCGGACGACCACCGAGGCGAACGTGGCCAACTTCAAGCGCCAGATCAAATGCCTCGGCTTCAGCTATGACTGGTCGCGCGAGGTCAACACGACCGATCCCGAATACTTCCGCTGGACCCAGTGGATTTTTCTCCAGCTCTACAACTCGTGGTTCAACCCGGAAACGAACCGCGCCGAGCCCATCGAGACGCTGCCGTATCCGCCGGAATGCGACACCGAGGCCAGGCGCCGGGCGCATCGCGACGCCCACCGGCTGGCCTACGTGTCGGAAGCGCCGGTGTGGTGGTGCGAAGCCCTGGGCACGGTGCTGGCCAACGAGGAGGTGGTGGACGGCCGTTCCGAACGCGGCAACCACCCGGTGGTGCGCAAGCCGATGCGCCAGTGGATGCTCCGCATCACCGCCTACGCGGAGCGGTTGCTGAACGACCTCGACACGATTGACTGGTCCGAGTCGCTCAAGGGGATGCAGCGGAACTGGATCGGGCGCAGCGAGGGCGCGGAGGTGGATTTCCGGGTGGACGGCTCGGACGCGGTCATCCGGGTGTTCACCACCCGGCCGGACACGTTGTTCGGCGCCACCTACATGGTCCTGGCGCCGGAGCATCCGCTGGTCGCGGAACTCACCACGCCCGAACAACGCGCGGCGGTGGAGGCCTATCAGGCGGAGGTGGCGAAGAAGTCCGACCTCGAACGCACCGACCTGGCCAAGGAAAAGACCGGCGTCTTCACCGGCGGTTACGCCATCAACCCGGTCAACGGCGCGCGCGTCCCGGTCTGGATCGCGGACTACGTGCTCATCAGCTACGGCACCGGCGCGATCATGGCGGTGCCCGGCCACGACACCCGCGACTTCGAGTTCGCCACGCAATTCCACCTGCCCATCGTGCAGGTGGTGCAACCGCCGGATCCGCGAACCGACTGGCGCGGTTTCGTGGACAACGGCACCGCCGTCAACTCCGCCAACGAGGAAATCTCGCTCGACGGCCTGCCCACCCCGGAGGCCAAGGCCAAAATCACCGCCTGGCTTGAAGCCAAAGGGCTCGGCAAGAAGACGGTGAACTACAAGCTCCGCGACTGGCTCTTCAGCCGGCAACGCTACTGGGGCGAGCCGTTTCCCATCGTCTGGCGCACGGACGCCGACGGCACGCCGTATCACGAGGCGCTGCCCGAGTCCGCCCTGCCGGTGCTGCCGCCCGAGCTGGACGATTACAAGCCCACCCCCGACGGCCAGCCGCCCCTGGCCCGCGCCACGGAGTGGGTGAACCTCCCGGACGGCGCCACCCGCGAGGTGAACACCATGCCCCAATGGGCGGGCAGTTGCTGGTACTACCTGCGCTATCTCGACCCGAAAAACGGGGAGCGCTTCGTCGGCCCCGAAGCGGAGCGGTATTGGATGGCTTCCCGCGCGGAAGCCACCGCCCCCGGCGTGGACCTTTACGTGGGCGGCACGGAGCACGCGGTCCTGCACCTGCTTTACGCCCGCTTCTGGCACAAGGTGCTCTACGACTTGGGCCACGTCTCGACGCCGGAGCCCTTCTTCCGGCTCGTCAACCAGGGCCTCATCATGGGCGAGGACGGCCAGAAGATGTCCAAGAGCCGCGGCAACGTCATCAATCCCGACGACATCCTCGTCGAATACGGCGCGGACGCCTTCCGGCTTTACGAGATGTTCATGGGGCCGTTGCAGGATTCCAAGCCGTGGAACACCAAGGGGGTCGAGGGGGTGTACCGCTTTCTGGGCCGGGTGTGGCGGTTGTTCGTGGACGAGGCCGCCGAGAAGGAGTTCGAGCAGCGCTGCGCCGCCGAGCCGGAGCGGGCGGCGGAGTTTCTGGCCGACCTGCGCCTGAGCCCCCGCATCCAGGACGCCGCGCCCAACGACGCCCAGCTCAAGGCCCTCCACGCCTGCATCAAAAAGGTCACCGAAGACCTCGACGGCCTCCGCTTCAACACCGCCATCTCCGCGCTGATGGTCTTCGTGAACGAGGCCAACGGCTGGAAGGTCCGGCCCGCCGAAGCGATGCGGACCTTCCTGCAACTGCTCGCCCCGCTTGCGCCGCACCTGGCCGAGGAATTGTGGGCGCTGCTCCACCGGGGGCTCGGGCAGGAACCGCCCAGCCTCGCCTACGAGCCCTGGCCCGCGTGGGATCCCGACCGGCTGGTCGAGGAGGAGATCGAGTTGCCGGTGATGATCAACGGCAAGGTGCGCGACCACATCCGCGTTCCGGCGGACGCCGATCGCGCCACGCTCGAAGCCGCCGCCCTCGCCGCCGAACGGGCGAAAACCTTCCTGGCCGGCAAGACCATTCGCAAGGTGGTGGTGGTGCCGGGCAAGCTGGTGAACATTGCCGCCGGCTGAGCGACGCGCTATCTTGTCCCGCGATGAACCGCCTGACGCGCCAGGAACAATGGGTGCTGTGTTTGGCACTGGGCCTGCTGCTGTTGGGCTGGGGCGTCAAGGCCTGGCGTACCGCGCATCCGCCCGCGCCTCCCGCGGCCACGGCGACGCCTTGAACGACATGCAATCACGGGATCCGGAGCAAACGATCGACGAAATTGTGCGGCAGGACCCCCGCTACGCGCGCGAAGCCTACGACTTCATCCGCGAAGCGGTCGCCTACACGCTGCAACGGGTCAGCCGCCAGAACCAGGGCAAGCCCCGCCACATCCGCGGCCCCGAGCTGCTCGCTGGCGTCCGCGACTACGCCCTCGAACAATTCGGTCCCATGACGCTCGACCTCCTCCACGAATGGGGCATCCACCGCTGCGAGGACATCGGCGAGATCGTGTTCAACCTCGTGGACCACCAGATCTTCAGCAAGACCGACGAAGACAGCCGGGCCGATTTCCAGAACGGCTACGACTTCGAGCAAACCTTCCGCCAGCCGTTCAAGCCCTCCCGCCTGTCCAACGATCATCCCCGCCCGCCGCGCTCGCCCGCCAGTTGACGCCCCGCCCTCCGCCGCATGGATTCCTCCGCCCCCGCCCCCGACGCCCTCCCCGCCCTGCCCGAAGGGGTCCGGCTGGTCACCCTCGAAAACGGCCTCACCCTCATCCTCCGCGAAGATCCCTCCGCGCCGGTGGTCTCCGCCCAGGTCTGGTGCCGGGCCGGCAGCATGCACGAAGGCCGCTGGCTGGGCGCCGGCCTTTCCCACGTGCTCGAACACATGCTCTTCAAGGGCACCGCCACCCGGCCGCCGGGGCAGATTGACCGCGAGGTCCAGGACGTGGGCGGCTACATGAACGCCTACACCTCCTTCGACCGCACGGTCTTCTACATTGACGTCCCCAGCGACGGTCTCCGAGTGGCCCTCGACGTCCTGGCCGACATCACCTGCCACGCCACCCTGCCCGCCGACGAGCTGGCCAAGGAGATGGACGTCATCCGGCGCGAGATGGACATGGGCCACGACGATCCGGGCCGCCATTCCAGCCAGCGCCTCTTCGAGACCGCCTACACCCGGAGCCCCTGCCGCTATACCGTCATCGGCTACCCGGACATCTTCAACCGCCTCACCCGCGAGGACATCCTCGCCTACTACCGCGCCCAATACGCCCCGAACAACCTCTTCTTCGTCGTGGTGGGCGATTTCGCCGCCGGGGCGGTGATCGTCCAACTGAAGGAAGCCTTCGCCGACGAACCCGCCCGCCCGCTGCCGCCGGTCGTCCTGCCGTCCGAGCCGCCGCAGGTCGCGCCGCGCGAAGTGACCGAGGAAGGCGCGACCGAGCTGGCCCACGTCCATTACGCCTGGCACATCCCGGACGTGCGCCATCCGGACGTGCCGTTGCTGGACGTGCTTGGCGTGCTGCTGGGCGGCGGACGCAGCTCGCGGCTGTTTCAGGAAGTCCGCCAGAAACGGGGCCTCGTGGCCTCGATCGAGGCCTGGACCTATCACCCCGGCAACTCCGGATTGACCGGCGTGAGCGCCGTGCTGGAGGCCGACCGGTTCACCGAGGCGGACGCGGCCATCCGCGCCGAGATCGAGCGCCTCCGCGACGAGCCGGTCAGCGCCGACGAAGTCGCGAAGGCGGTCAAGCAGTTCGTGGCCGGCACCCTCGCCACCCGCAAGACCATGGCGGGCCAGGCGCAGGACCTCGGCGGCAACTGGCTTTCCGCGGGCGACTTGAACTTCTCCGCCCGCTACCTCGCCGCCGTCCGCCGCGCCACCCCCGAGACGATCCAACGCGTGGCCCGCCGCCACCTCCGCCCCGCCGGCCGCACCCGCTACGCCTTCTTGCCCCGGGGCGCCGCGCCCGCCGCCCCCGTGACCGTCCGGGCCGCCGCCGAGCAGCCCATCCGGAAATTCACCCTCCCCAACGGCCTGTGCCTGCTCGTCAAACCCGACCGCCGCCTGCCGTTCGTCCAGTTCCGGGCCGTCCTGCGCGGCGGCGTGCTGGCCGAATCGCCCGAACAAAACGGCGTCACCCACCTGCTCGCCCGCATGCTCCTGCAGGGCACCCCCGCGCGCGACGCCGACGCGCTCGCCACCGCCATCGAATCGGTGGGCGGCCACCTCGACGGCTACGCCGGCAACAACAGTTTCGGCCTCTCCGCCGAGGTGTTGAAGGACGACTTCGCCCTCGGGCTCGAACTGCTGGACGACGTCCTCCGCCGGCCCACCTTCCCGGCCGAACACCTCGAACGCGAACGCGCCCTCCAGCTCGCCGCCCTGCGCGCTCAAAACGACCAGATGCTCCCCAGCGCCTTTCGCGCCCTGCGCCGGCGGATGTTCGGCCGGCGCGGCTACGGCTTGGAACTGCTCGGCGCGCCCGAGACGGTGGCCGCCCTCGACGCGGAAGCGCTCCGGGCCGCCCATGCCCGCCTCGTCCGACCCGATCAAGCCGTGCTGGCCATCTACGGCCACGTCGAGCCCGACGCCGTCCGCGCCGCCGTCGAAGCCCGCTTCGGCGACTGGACGGTCCCCGCCGAACCCGCCGTGCCCGTTCCGCCGGAAGCCGCCGCTCCGCCCGCCGCCGGACGCGTCGAGGAGACGCGCGACAAAAAGCAGGCCGTGCTGGCGCTCGGTTTTCCCGGCGTCACCCTGGATTCCCCCGACCGGTTCGCGCTCGAGCTCATCCAGGAAGCGTGCAGCGACCTCGGCTCCCGCCTCTTCGCCCGCATCCGCGACGAACTCGGCCTGGCCTACTACGTCGGCGCGCAAAACTTCATCGGCCTCGTGCCGGGCTACTTCGCCTTTTACGCCGGCACCGCCCCCGAACACGCCGCCCGGGTCGAGGAAGAACTCCGCCGCGAAGTCGCCGCCCTCGCCGCCGACGGCCTGACCGACGAGGAACTCAAACGGGCGCAGGCCAAACTGATCGGGCACAAAAAAATCGCCCGGCAGGAACTCGGCTACTACGCCATGATCACCGCCCTCGACGAACTCTACGGCCTGGGCTACGCCCGCGTGGACGAAGAAGACGCCCGCTTCGCCGCCGTCACCCGCGAAGCCACCCGCGCCGCCGCCCAAAAATACTTCACCCCCCAAACCGCCGTCTTCGCCCTCCTCCGGCCCGCCGACAGAAAATCCGAATCCCGAATCCCGAATCCCGAAAGCTCCTCGTAGCCGCCGCAAGAAGGCGGCAAAAAAGGAGCGCGGGCATCCTGCCCGCCGCTCAGAACCCGCCGCCCTCCCAACGCCGGCTGGGGGCAGCCGGCCTACAGGAGGGGGGAAATCCGAGGGACCGAAGACCCGAGGGCCGAAGGAAATCCGAATTCCGAATTCCGAAAAAGGCGGGCGTTTCGGTAGCGCAGACTTCCAGTATGCTGACTTGAGCCGCTG
>CAZRPT010000170.1:0-1540 GCA_964601985.1 uncultured Verrucomicrobiota bacterium | reverse complement strand
TTCAGCAAGGCCACCCGGGCCTTGATTTCTCCCGCCTCGTCATCGGTCAAACGCGCCTCCCGCAGCTCCACTTCCCACCGGGTCACTCCGTAGTTGGCGGCCCCCAATTCCGCCTCCACTTTTTCCCGCGCCCGACCCAGTTCTCCTTCCGGAAGGGCGGTATAGAGGCAATCGCCCGCCAGCACCGGTTCGTTGCACGTGAAACTTCCCTTCTTCCCGCTCCGCAAGTCGAACGCCCGCACGCCCCGTCGCCGGGTGTGCGTGAAAAACTCCCGCTCGTTCGCGATCACCCACGAGCCGCCGTTTCCCTTGCCGCCCGCGTTGATTTCGAAATGCAGCAACTTCCCCGTGGCCCGGTCGAACGCCGCCGGCACGGACCGCCCGCCGGGCACCAGCAGCACCTGTTCCGTCGCGACCAAGGCGCCTTGCGGCGCCACCCCGGCAAACGCGGGCGCGCCGTGGGGTTGCTTGATGAAGTCCGCGCCCGTTCCATCGTTCACCCAGCGCACCGTGCCCTCCCGGGCGTCCAGCGCGTAGATGAACGTGCCCATGAACGGCCAGATGCTGGCGGCGAAATACACCACCCCGTCCCGGATCACCGGCCCGCCCCGCGCCGGCCAGGCCGAAATCAACCGTCCGTTTCCGAGGACCTTGCGCGCCGTGGGACCGCCGCGGACGCTCCACTCGACCTTGCCATCCTCCACCCGCAGACAGTAAAGATGCCCGTCATCCGAAACGACATACACCCGGTCCGCGCTTCCCGCCGCCGGCAGCCGGATCGGGCCATCCGCCGTGAAGCGCCACAACTCCTGACCGGTGCGGGTGTCCAAAGCGACCAGTTGATCCGTGTCGTTGAACGCCACCAACAAACGGGTTCCCAGCACAATCGGCTCGAACACCCGGTCATACGGCATCAGATCGCGGTTCAACGGATCGTCCCACACCGGCTGACGGGGGGAATAGGCCCGCACCCAATGCAGGTGAAGCCCGGACGGCAGGGCATGCGGCGAATTGGCCGATCGGGCGGCGTCATAACGCCACATGGGCCAATCCCCGCCCATGGCGCTCATCACCGCCCCCAGCAGCCACAACCATCGCCCCAAGCCGATTCTCATCATGCGCGGGAGCCTACCCGGTCCGGCGTCGTTCACAAGTCGGAAGCCCCGGCCCGCGCCGACGCGCCCGCCACCACCGCGCGTAAATCCCCCCTTGAATCACCCCCTGTCGCGAAAAGCCTCCGCGGTGTCCGGACAGCTCAGGTTTCCCCGACCCGCCGCCGACTCCCCCATTTCCTCCGCGTCAGATGTTCGCATTTGTCCGCAGCCCCCACCGCCGCCTGATCGTCCATTCCGCGCATTTGAAGCAACGATCTTCCCGCTCCCCTTCCCCGCCTCTCCGGTGTCTTTTCCCACGAAACGATTTACTGTCGGAAAACGCCGAAGGGAAAACCCGGCCTGCGAACCCAGGGCATTTTGCGCCCTTTCCGCGGGCTGCGGGCCGGCACGCGGCGGGATGCTCCCCTTGATGGAGCGGCTCTCAA
>CAZRPT010000169.1:0-14712 GCA_964601985.1 uncultured Verrucomicrobiota bacterium | reverse complement strand
TCAACGGCGGTCACGGTCACGTGGTGGCGGGTTGCGACATTTTCGACACCGGCGACGGCGGCGTGTCGCTGTCCGGCGGCGACCGGAAAACCCTGGAGCCGTCCGGGCACCGGGTGGAAAACTGCCACTTCGCCCGGCAGGGCCGCTGGTCGAAATGCTACGTGCCGGCCGTTCAGTTGAGCGGCGTGGGGCAGCTCGCCGCGCACAATTTGATCCACGACCACCCGCACGCCGCGATTTTGTTCGGCGGCAACGAGCACCGGATCGAGTACAACGAAATCCACCACATCGCGCTGGAGACCGGCGACGTGGGCGCCATTTACGCCGGGCGCGACTACACCTTCCGGGGCAATCGCATCCGGTATAATTATCTGCACCACATCGGCGGCGTGGGCATGGGGGCGATGGGGGTGTACATGGACGACTGCATGAGCGGCGCGGAGATTTACGGCAACCTCCTGTTCAAGGTGCACCGGGCGGTGTTCCTCGGCGGCGGGCGGGATCACCGGGTGGTCAACAACCTGTTCGTGGATTGCGATCCGGCGGTGGACATTGACGGCCGCGGCGTGGACCCCTCGCCGACGTGGCATCGCCAGTCGGACCAGACCCTGCGCCAGCGGCTCCACGCCGTGCCCCAGGCCCTGTATCGCGGGCGTTATCCCGCCTTGAAGGAGCTGGACCGCTACTACGGTCCGCCGGAAGGGCCGGCCATCGTGGGCGACGCCTTCAAGGGCGTGCCGCCCGAGCACAACGTGGTCCGGCACAACGTCTGCGTGGGCAAGTGGATCACCGTGCGGTGGCACGCCCGCGAGGAGGATCAGGAAATCGCGGACAACTGGACCGGCGGGGATCCGGGTTTCGTCCACTTTCCGACCGACGCCGCCGCGCCGCGCGACTTCGCCCTGAAACCGGACGCGCCGGCGTGGGCGGTGGGATTCAAGCCGCTGCCGCTGGAGCAAATCGGGTTGCGGCGGCCCTGAGAGCCCGTCTGAAAACGCCGTGCCGGGAGGACCCCGGCGCGGCCGCGCTCAAATGGCCTTTTCGTCGCGGTCGCCGGTGCGGATGCGGATGGCGGACTGGATCGGCGCGACGAAAATTTTCCCGTCGCCGATCTTGCCCGTCCGGGCGGCGCCGAGGATGGCCTTGATGGCCGCCTCTTCCTGCCGGTCTTCGATGACCATTTCGAGCTTCACCTTGGGCAGGAAATCCACCGTGTACTCGCTGCCCCGGTAGATTTCCTTGTGCCCCTTCTGCCGCCCGTATCCCTTCACCTCGGTGACGGTCATGCCGATGATGCCCACCTCCTGCAGGGCGCTTTTGACATCGCTCAGCTTGAACGGCTTGATGATGGCTTCGACTTTCTTCATGAGCGTCTCTGGGGTCAATCGTTGTAAGCGCGCTCCCCGTGCTGGGAAACGTCGAGTCCGAGATCTTCGTCTTCCGGATGCACCCGCAGCTCGGTCACGGCGCCCACGAGCTTGACCAGAATCAGCGAGCCCACGCCGGCCAGCGCGGCCGTCACCAGCACGCCGATGAGCTGGTTGCCGAACTGGCCCAAACTGCCGGTCAACGCAACGGCCCGGCCGTCGCGCATGAACGTATCGGCGAGGGCGGGATTGACCGCGGCGCTGGCCAGAAAGCCCAGCAACAGCAGTCCGGTGATGCTGCCCATCGCGTGCACGCCGAACACGTCCAGCGAATCGTCATACCGGAACCGGGTCTTCAGCCTGGCCACGGCGAGATAGCACACCACCCCGCCGACCAGCCCGATCAGCGTCGCGGCGGGGATGGTCACGAAGCCGGACGCCGGCGTGATGGTGGCCAGCCCGGCCACCATGCCGGACGCCGCGCCCAGCGCGCTGGGCTTGCCGTTCTGCCACCACTCCATCGCCGTCCAGCTCAGGGCGGCCGCCGCCGAGGAAAAATGCGTGGCCGCGAAGGCGCTGGTGGCCAGCTCGCCCGCGCCCAGCGCGCTGCCGGCGTTGAACCCGAACCAGCCGAACCACAGCAGGCCGGTGCCCACCAGGCTGTACACCACGTTGTGCGGCATCATCGGCTCGTGCGGATACCCCATCCGCTTGCCCAGCACCAGGGCCAGCACCAGGGCCGACACGCCGGAGCTCACGTGCACCACCGTGCCGCCCGCGAAATCCAGCAGCGGGACGCTCCCGCCCGAGGCCCAGTTAAAGAAACCGCCCGGCCCCCAGACCATGTGGCAGAGCGGCAGGTAAATCACCGTCACCCACAGCACCATGAACAGCAGGTAGGCCTTGAACCGGATGCGTTCCGCCACCGCGCCGCTGATGAGCGCCGGCGTGATGATGACAAACATCATCTGGAACAGCATGAAGGATTGATGCGAAATGGTGGCCGCGTAGGTGGGATCCGGCGCCGTGCCCACGCCGCGCAGGAGGAAAAAGGTCAGCGGATTGCCGAAAAAGGCGTTCCCCGGCGCGAAGGCCATGCTGTAGCCGAACACCATCCACAGCAGCGACATCACCGACATCAGGATGAGGCTGTGCATCATGGTCGAGAGCACGTTCTTGCTCCGCACCAAGCCGCCGTAAAACAGGATCAACCCCGGCGCCGTCATCAGCAGCACCATGGCCGCGCTGACCAGCATCCAGGCATTGTCCCCGCTGTCCACCGCCGGCGCCGCCGCGTCCGCGCCCCAAACCGTTCCGCCGCCCCAGAGGGCCAGCGCCAACAGCGGTCCCCCGGACCGCGCTCCAAAAGATGAATTCCGCATCACGACCGCCTGACCCAGCAACCCGCCCGCGCGCTGTCAAACTTCCCCCCTCCGCGCCGCCCCGCCCCGCCGCCGGAAAACGCGAAAAGCGCGCGCGTTCCGGACGAACTTCTTCCTCACGGACGGACCGCCTTGAGCCGGTAAAAACGGCGCGCTCCGGAAGCCGCGCCCAGCGGAACCCGGTGTTCCAGGGGCTGGCGCGCGGCGGAAAATTCCCGCCACTTCTCCCAGCGGGAAGGCGCGCAATCCTCCGCGCGTTCCAGGACGTAAACCACGCCGGGCGCGGCGCGAAACGCCAATCCCCACCCCCCGGTCTCCGTCTCCACGAGCCGCAACGCCAGCACGCTGCGGGCATCTTGCGGATCCGTGCCGGCGAGGTATTCGTCGCGGTTGCGGAGGCCGTCGTGGTCGGCGTCGGCGTCGGCGTCGGCGGGATCGTCCGGGTTCAGTTGATGGGCGCGCTCCCATGCGTCGGGCAGGCCGTCGCCGTCGCCGTCCCACGCGGGAGGCGGGCCGCCCGGCGTGGGCGGAGCGGCCAGCCATTGGGCCGGATCATTCGGGTCCCCGCTCCTTCCCCGCCGTTGGAGGGACGCCCCGTCGCCGTCCGCCGCCGGGGGCCAGGGCGGCGCATCGTCGTAGGCCACCGACCACACCACCGCGCCGGCGGCGTCGGCGAGGGTCAACCGTTCGCCGCCGTTGGCCAGCCGGCCGGCAAACGCGCCGGCCACCGGCACGTCGGGATACGCCGCCGCGAACGCCTCCGGATTCGCCGCCAGCACCAGGTATCCGCCCGCCGGCAACCGGACGCCGGCGTCCAGCTCCGCCCGGATGCCCTCCGTGAAGCGCAATCCCGTCAGGTCCAGCGTCCGCTGGCCCGCGTTCCACAGCTCCACGAATTCGAGCGCGTCGCCGCCCCCCTCCGGCGCCGCCGGGGGGTGGTACATGATTTCGCTCAGGACCAGGCCGCTCCAATCCTGGGCCGGATAAAAAGTCGTCTCGACCAGCGCGCTCCATTCGCCGGCGTTCCACACCCGCGTCCGCACCCGGGTGGGGCCCGACAACCAAACGGGGGCCGTATAGGTCCGCGCCTCGACCGCCACCTCGCCGCTGCCATACACCCGCGGGTCCGGACCGTTCAGGGTGTAAAGAATGCGCCCCGTCCGGTTGGTATGGCTCAGCGTGAGCGCGAAATTCGCCGGCACGGGGCCGCCGAAGGGGGACAGCTCCGGCGCGCCCAGGGCGGGATAAAGCCCGGCCTCCCGGCAGCGTTTCAACGTCAGCGCCGCCTGGCCGGGGAACCATTCGGTATAAAGTTTCTCCAGCTCGGGACGCCACCATTCATCGCGGGTGAAGGTCTCGCCGGTGCCGGGATTGGGGGCGACGGCCTCCCGGCGCGCGTCCCCCCAGCGGGCGGATTCGCCCACGATGGCCCGTTCGATCTGGGCCGCCCGCGCCCGCATCCGGGCGATGGCGTTCGCGGTCGCCAGCGCGCCGTCGTGAAACAGGTGGCGCTGGAGGCGGTCGCCGAACTCGCGCCGAAACTCCGGCCATTTCCGCAGTTGGGCGTAAATGCGCGCCGGCGAGTTGTTGTTGTCCACCCCCACCCGGTTGCGGCGGTAAAGCCGGTCCAGCACGATCTCCTGATCCCACACCAGAAAGATCCAGGGCGTGGCCGGCCGGGTGGCGCTGGCGCGGCGGTGGGCGGCGTACCAGTTGTGATGCGGCCAGTCCTCCGCCTCGCCGTAAAAATGCAGGATCATGTAATCAATCAGGTTCTCGATGTTGACCCGCGCGCGGAGGGCCTGGTAATCCGCCTCGCTGTGAATGCCGGCGTTGACCCGGGCCATCAACGCGTCCCAATCCCGCCGGCTGCCGTCGAGCAGCTCGTGAAAATCCCGGATCACGTCCCAGTCCTCCTCGCGTCCGCCCAGCGTGGCCGCGAAATAGGAGGCGTCGAGCCGTTCGCAGACGTTGTAGAGCCCCCAGTAGAGGCCGTTGAGGTACAAATGCACGAAGGTGTTGTGCGCGGAGGGCCAGCCCATCGCCAGTTGCGAATCCTTCATCCAGATGTCCCGCAGATATAAAGAGTCCTCCGGGCGATAGCGGGCGCCCAGCGGGAGGGTGTCGTTGCCCGGCGAATAGCGGGTGGTCCACGCGTCGGTGAAACAGGCCCGCAACACCAGGGTGTTGAACGCCGCGACCTCGGTGTCCGGAAACCAGCGGTAGCGCAGCTTGGCGGGGCCGTAGCGGCCGCGGAACAGCAGGCGGAAGGAGTGCTTGGGCGTGCGGACGTTGTCCCGGCTGGCATGCCCCTGCATGCGCAGGCCGCAATTGACCTGGAACCGCGACTCCCCCGTCGGGCCGATCAATTCGACCGACGCCGGCCGTTCCCAGGCCACCCCCGACCGGGTGGCGTGATTGTAGATGCCGCGCGTGTCACCCCAGAGATCGTCGTGATCCGCCACGATCGAAAGGGTGGGAATCGCCCGCAGGTCCGCCTGCAGTTCCGCGCCGTACCGCGGGTGGTTCACCACCTCGGGGTCCATGCCGTAGTCCGCCGGGTAACCGGCCTGCCAGCGCTCCGGATAACCGGGTTGCTCGGCGGCCTGTCGCGTCACCTGATCCAGAAAAACATAAGTCTGGGTGTCCACGTCCGTGGGCAGATAACCGGACAGAAACGCGGCGGCGCGCAAGGTGGTGGTGCCGGAAACGGGAATGGGGCCGGTGTAAACCCGCCCGTGCGTCGGGCCGGGCGCGCTGCCGTCGGTGGTCCAGCGAATCTCCGCGCCTTCCGTGGCCGTTTCCACCGTCACGAGGAAAGGAGCGGCGAAAAAACCGCGATCCACGCTGAAGCGGGTGTCCTTCACCCAGCCCGCGTAGCCGGCGTCGTTGGGCGCGCCGGGGGTGGGCGGCTGAAAACAGCGGGCGGGATGCCGCCGCTCGGTCGAGCCCTCCAGCTCGAAGCCGCAGAGAAAATCGTCGTCGTCCGCCCGGACGTTGAGCGCCTGCACCGCCAGCACGTTGCGCCCCGGAACCAGCCAGCGTCCGGGATTGACGAACAAAAAATCCTCCGGCGTCAGGGCCGCCCGGGCGGGCCGGACGCCGGTGGCCGCGCTGTTCCAGACCGGGTTTTCCGGGGCCAGCCGGGCCGCCAGCAACCGCCCGTTGAGATACGCCACGAACCCGTCGTCATAGCGCGCCCGCAACCGCAGCCGCTCCCAGGCCGCCGGATCCTCCACGGTGAAGGGCACGCGGAGGTAGAGCGTGCTGTTCCGCCCGCGCAACGCCGCCCCCACGTCGGTTCGCAACGCGCCGCCGTAACCGATCGGCGTCAGTTGGAGCGCGTTGAGAAACACCCCGTGCGACCGCCCGCCGTGGCGGCGGCCCTCGATTCGCAGCGTCCCTTCCGGCGAACTGCGCACCACGGCGGTGAAGGTGTCGTCGCCGTCGTTCGCGGGCGGCTCCGTGCCGTCGAAGGTGTAACCGCGGATCAGCACATTGGTCCGCCCGCTGGCGGTCTCGATCCAGTCCGACACCCGCGCCCCCGCGCTGAGGGGGTCAAACGACCACACCGTGAGCCGGTAATCCGTCTCGGGCGGCAACCCGCTCAGGCGCACCCGCAACCCCGCGCCCTCGAAGGTCCCGTTCGCGAAGATGAAATCGTCGTAAAGCTGATCCTGGGTGAAGGCGGGCGGATCATCCACCGGCGCCGCGCGGTCCCGGTCGTCCAGCTTCGCCCCGCCCAGCGCCTCGAGGGTGACGGTGATGCCGTCGAACGTGGCCGGCGGGTCGGCCAGGGTCATCGTTTGAAAACCCGCCTCGGTGTTGTCCGCGCCGGACTCGCCGTCGTCCTCGTCGTTGAAATCCAGCCGCAGCACGGGCGTTCCCTCCCCGGAGGCGCCTTCGCCCGGGGCGGTTTCGTATCCCAGCGGCATCGGGCCGCGCGCCCAGTCGTCGGCGGCGAAATCAACGGTCCGCCAGGCCTCGCCCAGGCGGTCGTCCACCGGCGCCAGAAAACGGGCGGGAGCGCCGTTGGTGATCCACCGCGCGCGGGCGATTTCACGGCCCGGCCCGAAGGAGACATTCGCCCGTTGAACGGGATAAGCCGGCGCGAAGGCGTGCTCGATCGTCGTTCCGTCCGGCCGCACCAGCGCCAGGAACTCGCCCTTCCGGCTGAGCTGAAAATTCGCGTGCAGCTCCGCGCCGGCCTCCGCCCGGTCCTTGCCCGAGGCGAACACCACCAGGTAACCGTCCGGCGGCAGCGTCGTTTCCGGAAAGGTCCAGCGGGTCAGATCATCGGGGTCGTCGGTCAAATGCCAGCCCGTCAGCGAAACCGGCGTGGCCTCCGGATTGTGCAGCTCGATCCAGTCGGAGCTGTCGCCGTCCTCATCGCGCAGCCCGCCGACGTTGTCCGCCAGAAACTCGCTGATGACCACGCCCCCGCGCAGCGGCAGAACCGCCGCCAGCAGCAACGCCGCCCCGCCGCCCCACGAGAAAAATCCCCGTCCCCGCCGTTTTACTGGTTTGAACTCCGGAAAAACCGCCCCCCTGCTCCGCCCGCGTTTCCCCAGACCCGTCCGCGTTGGTTCGTTCACCCCGCCGGCGCCCGGATTCGCGGCCCCGCGGAAAATTCCCTGCATTGCGTTGCGGTAAAACATGCCTTCGTTCGTCATCACCATCGGCCCGGGACGCCGGACGCCACGTCCGGACACCGCCCGCGTTTCTCTTCCCCGGTCTCGCGGGTTCGCGTCGTCGCAGCCAGTTCCATGCCAGACGACGCTGAAAATGAGGCCTTTCTCCACTTCCGCGCCGCGCCGCGGGTTTCCCCATTTCAAGTTTGATTTTGTTCCTTTCCCTTGGAGAAGGAGTTTTTTCGACGGGGCAGCGCCGCCTCCGGCGGATCGGGCCGCGGGCCGCGGGCGTCGCCGCAAACAAGCAAACGCCCCTTCCGGCAGACCACCTCCCCCGCCCTCCCCTGCCCCGCCCGCCGCGAAACGGCGGCGGAGAGGGGGGGCAAGCGGGGAAAAGCCGGCCCCATCCGCGAAAAAACGGGCCCGGCGCGCGAAACCGCGCTCCTCCGCCGGGGGAGGCGCCTCCCCCGGCGAACGCGTCCCGCGCGGGTGTCTCAATTGCGCGGCAGGGCCACGGTGCCGGTGCGGGTCAGCTCCTTGATCCCGAACGTCTCCATCAACTGGATGAACTTGCTCACCTTGCTCTCGTCGCCCGTGATCTGGATGGTGAGGTTCTTCGGCTGCACGTCAATGATCCGGGCCCGGAAGATGTCCGTGATCTGCATCACCTCGGCGCGGCTGCGCGAATCCACCTTCACCTTCACCAGCACCAGCTCGCGGTCCACGTACTCGCCCATCCGGAAATCATGCACCTTGATGGTTTCCACCAGCTTCTCGAGCTGCTTGACGATCTGGTCCACCGTGGCGTCGTCGCCGCGGGTGACGATGGTCATCCGCGAAATGGTGGGGTCCTGGGTCGGCGCGACGTTGAGGGAATCAATGTTGAAGCCGCGTCCACTGAACAAGCCGGCCACGCGCGTGAGCACGCCGAACTTGTTTTCCACGAGCACTGAGATGGTATGTCGCATGACTTTGTCGTCGTCGGTCGAGCGCCGTTGTTCTCCGCCGCCGGGCAGCCGCCGCCCGGCTTCACCCGCCCGCGAAACAGAAAACCCGCCTTCCTCGGGGAGGGACAGCGGGCGACCTGCGAGCGGTGGGCACGGCCGGCGGTCGCGTCAATCCCGCGGGACGACACGGACCACAACCACGGCCGGGGCGGCGCTCATCATGGCCGCACGGTAACAGCCCTTCCGGAGCCCGGTCAACGGCTTTTCCCCGCGGCCGCCGCCGCGCGCCCGCCCTTTTTTTCCCGGGTCCTTCGTGGTGTTCCGCGCCTCCGGACTTCGGGGCTCCGGATTTCCCTCGGTCCCCCGGTTTCGGATCTTTCTCCGGCTTGGCCGGCGGGCGGGCAGCGGCTATAAATCGTCCATGCCGCAGGATGCCGCTGATCCGCTGGCCAGTTCCGTGGCCGTGCTCCGGGGCGTGGGCCCGGACCGCCGGGCGCTGCTGGCCCGGCTGGGCATTCACACCGTGCGGGATTTGCTGCGGCACCGGCCCCGGCGGTACGAGGACCGCCGCGCCTGCCGGACGATCGCCGAGCTGGAGCGCCAGCAAACCACCGCCACCCGGGGGCGCATCGTGGCCATGGGCACGAAACGCTACCGGCGCGGGCGGCGTTCTTTGTTCGAGCTGATCCTCGAGGACGGCACCGGCCGGCTCCACTGCCGCTGGTGGAACCTGCCCTTCATGGAAAACTATTTTCGCGTCGGCCAGGAGTTGTTCGTGTACGGCAAGGTCCGCGACCTCAAGCCGCCCACCATGGACCATCCCGAGACCGAAATCCTCGAAGGCGAGGAGGCGAACTCGATCCACCTGCATCGCGTGGTGCCGGTGTATCCCGCCACCGAGGGGGTCACCCAGCGGTGGCTGCGCTGGCTGGTCTGGCAGGCGCTCGAACGGTTCGGCGACGTGTTGCGCGAGCCGTGGCCGGAAATAACCATCCCCGACCGCCCTTCCCACGCGGAGGCCGTCCGGCAGTTGCATTTTCCGGACGACCTCGAGGCCGCCGAGCAGGCGCGCCAGCGGCTGGCCCTCGAGGAATTCATCGCCCTGCAACTCGGCATCCAGCGGCGGCGGCGCAACCTGCAACGCCGCACCCGCGGCCTTCCCTGCGGCGGCGACAACCGCCTCATCCGCCCCTTTCTCGCCGCGTTGCCCTTCCGGCTGACCGACGCCCAGACCCGCGTGCTGCGCGAATTGCGCCGGGACCAAAGCGGACCGCATCCCATGCGCCGGTTGCTGCAGGGCGACGTGGGCTCGGGCAAGACGGTCGTGGCGGCCTGCTGCGCGTTGATGGCGGTGGAGAGCGGGTTCGAGGTGGCCTACATGGCGCCCACCGAGGTCCTCGCCCGCCAGCAATGGCGGACCCTGCGCGACTGGTTCGCCCCGCTCGGCGTGCCGGTGGCCCTGCGCACCGGCCGGGAGGTCCGGGACGCCGCCGCGCCGGAGCTGTTTCGCGCGCCGCCGGAGGGGCCGCCGTTGCCGCCGGTCACCGTGGGCACGCACGCCCTGATCGAGGAGGGCTTCGCCCCGGACCGGCTCGGGCTGGTCATCATTGACGAGCAGCACAAATTCGGCGTGGTCCAGCGCGAACGGCTCGTGCGCAAGGGGCGTTACCCGCACCTGCTGGTCATGACCGCCACCCCCATCCCGCGCACCCTGGGGCTCACGCTCTACGGCGATCTGGACGTGTCGGTCATTGACGCCCTGCCCGCCCGGCGGGGCAAAATCCACACCCACGTTCGCACCGAGGCCAGCCTGCCGAAGGTGTGGGAATTCGTCCGTCGCGAGCTGGACCGGGGCCGGCAGGCCTACGTGGTCTATCCGCGGGTCGAGGAAAACAACCTGAAGACCGGCCTGAAAGCGGTGCGGCAGGAGCACGAGAAACTGGTCGCGGCCCTGGCGCCGCATCCGGTGGGGCTGCTGCACGGACGGCTCGCCTCGGAGGAAAAGGCGGCGGTCATGCGCGACTTCCGCGAAGGCCGCGTTCGCGCCCTGGTGGCCACCTCGATCATCGAGGTGGGCCTGGACGTGCCGCGGGCCACGGTGATGGTGGTGGAAAACGCCGAGCATTTCGGGCTGGCGCAACTGCACCAGTTGCGCGGCCGCATCGGACGCGGCGAGGAGGACGCCCACTGCATTCTGGTGGCGGGCGCCCGCACGGCGGAGGCCCGGCAACGGCTCAAGGTGCTGGCCGAAACCACCGACGGCTTCGCCATCGCCGAGGCCGACCTGCGCCTGCGCGGTCCCGGCGAGCTGCTGGGCCAGTCCCAAAGCGGCCTGCCGGACTTCCGCTTCGGCCACCTGGCCTCCGACCTCCGTCTCATCGAACAAGCCCGCGAACTGGCCGCCCGCGTTCTGGACGCGCGGGACGAGCCGCGGCCCCTTGCTTCCACGCCAAACGGCCATGCGCAATAAAACAGCCATGGACGCCGCCGGCCCCCTTCAAAACATCCAGCGGGACATCGTGTTGCGCGAAAAAATCGCCGCGTGAAAGACGCGCACCCCGCCCGCGGCCTCCTGAAGTCCGCGCGCGCCCGGCTTCGATCAACACTTGCCTTCCGGCGGTTGTTTCACCTATGCTGTGCATTGATTCACCAACCGAAACAACTGTATGCGTCAACGTATCTTTCATGGCGCGGCGGGGTGCGTTTCATTGTTCATGTTACTGGGGTTCTCGTCCGCCCCGCTTGCCGGACGAGCCGGCATTTCCGTCACGGGGACCGATTCCTCCCACTGGGCCGCTGACGACTGGGCGCTGGCGGTGGCGGGATTCATCATCGAGGATTTCGAGGACACCGAGCTGGCGCCGCACCTCCGGATCGGGTGGGAAACGCCGGCGGGAAGCCCGGCGCCGGGGCTCACGCTGCCCGCCGGGTTCGCGCCGGCGGAGGACGCGTTCGGGACGGCGTTCACCCGCGGGGTTTGGGACGGAGCGCGCGTTCTGCTCAACACGGCGGACAACCAGTCGCACCCGTACGGCGAGCCGCAACACTGGGGCGCCGTGGTGCTGCAATTCACCGTGCCCATGCGGAGCGTGGCGTTCAGCCTGGCCCGGGTGGAAGGGGCCGCGGTGCATCTGGTCGTGAACGGCGCGAACCTGGGCCCGCTCGCGGAGGTGGGCGGCTTGACGCCGTCCCACGGGCGGCTGGGCTACTTGAAGCTCGACGCCACCGGCGCCGACGCCATCGAGACGGTGAAACTCGTCAGTGACGATGGCGAGGGGTTCGCCGTGGACCACCTCGCCTACGCGCCGAGCCCGCGCGGCCTGTGGACCGTCTGGCCGCCGGCGCAAGGCGGCAACGGACATGGCTACCGCGCGGTGCTGGCGGGATCGCCGGGGCTCGACTGGGCGCACGCCCGCGACTCGGCGGCCAGCCTGGGCGGGCATCTGGGGGTGATTACCTCGGCCGGGGAAAATGCCTTCGTGGCCGAACACATCGTGGCGGATCCGGCGCTGTGGTTTCGCGACGGCGCGGGCAACGGGGAAGGCCCCTGGCTGGGCGGGTTCCAGCCCGAACACTCGCCCGAGCCGCGCGGCAACTGGCAGTGGATCACCGGCGAACCGTTCGAGTACGGCGCGTGGCCGGGCACCGAGCCGAACAATTACGACGGCCACGAGGACCGCGTTTGCTTTTTCGCGCCGGGCCATTTGACGGGCTCGGTGTGGAACGACATCAAGCACACCGCGCGGTTGTACGGCTACGTGGTCGAGTTCGACCGCCCGCCCGGCGCGCCCACCATCACCAGCCCGGCTGCGGCCGCGGCGTTGGCGGGCGCGCCGTTCCGGTACCAGATCACCGGCACGCTGACGCCGCGATCCTTCGCGGCGCTGAACCTGCCGGACGGCCTGAGCGTGGACGCGGCCACGGGGCTCATCACCGGCACGGTCGCCGCGGCGGGCGGGCATGTCATCACCCTGCGCGCGGCCAATCCGTTCGGCACGGGCGAGGCGGCGCTGACCCTGACGGTCCTTCCCGCGCAACGCGCGGAATACGACCTGGCCGCCGACTGGAGCGACGCGGAAAACCCGCACGGAGCGTGGGCGCTCTACCGCTCCGAGACCGCGTTGTTCACCACGCACCAGGCGGATTGGACGGGAGACGGCCGCCTGATCCCCGCCTGGGCGGCGGCGCCCCAGCCGGAACCGGCCCACGTGCCGGTCTGGGGCAGGTGGACGGGCGCGGACCAGGAGCAGCTTCGTCGCGGCGAAGTCTGGGCTCACACCGCCGAACGGGACCGCACCGGCACGGCCGTGACCAAGGTGCGCTGGACCAGTCCCGGCGCCGGGGTGGCGCTCATCCGGGGCGGGGTGTGGATGCTCGCCGAACAGGGGCGCCGCGTGGGCTGGGAATTGCGGCGCAACGGCCTCGTGATTTCCGCCGGCGAAGTCTTCGCCGGCGATCCATGCGACCACGACCACCCGTTCCGGTTCGAGCGGGGCACGGGCGGGGCGGACGTCCTCGCGCCGTGCGTCGAGGCGGGCGATTACCTCGAACTGGCGCTCGTCTCGCTCAGTGAAAACGGCAACCTGGGCGAGCGCGTCGGCGTGGATTTCCGCGTCACGCTGTTGAGCGCGGAAGCCCTCCCCGGCGCGCCGTTGCCCGCCGGACTGGCCGGTTGGTGGCCGCTGGACGGGGACGCGCGGGACAGGGCGGGCGAGGCGGACGGCGCCCTCGGCCCCGGCGCGCAATTCATCGCGGGCGAAGCGGGCGGGGCGATCCAGTTCCGGGACGCGCCGGACAGTTTCGTGGCGTTGCCGAACGCTCCCGTCTTTGCCGTGCCGGACCAGCGCCTCACGCTCGCGGCCTGGGTGAAGGTGGATTACACGTCCACGGGCAACCGCCGGCTGGACACCATCCTCGCGAAACGCGACGGCTGCGGCACGCTGTCCTACCACTTCGGCATCAACCGGGGCGACAGCGGCGGCGGGGGCGGAATCGGGCAGCTCTATTTCGGCTCGTCGCCATTCGGCAGTCGCGCTTCCGAAATCGCGGTGCCGGACGACGGGTTGTTCCACCACGTGGCGG
Source organism: uncultured Verrucomicrobiota bacterium (assembly GCA_964601985.1). Lineage (GTDB taxonomy): Bacteria > Verrucomicrobiota > Verrucomicrobiia > Limisphaerales > J093 > J093. Next base: position 1,303 of record CAZRPT010000169.1, on the reverse strand, counting down.
TGGTGTACGACGGCAACCTGGTCGCGCAAAACATCCGCTTCTTCATTGACGGCCTGCCCGCCGGAATCGCGGACGGTCCGGGGCCGATCCCCGTGACCAGCGCCGGGCCGGTCATGGGCAAGCACGCCGAATGCGGCGCCCACAGCACGGCCGCCGTGGATGAACTGATGTTCTTCGACCGGACGCTGCGGGACGACGAAATCGCCGCGCTCTACAGGAACGGAAAAGCCGGCGCGGGCCGCGCGCAGGCCGTCCCGACCATCCTTCACGAGCCCGCGGACGTGACCTTGCTCGCCGGGCGCAACGGGGGGTTGTCGGTGCGGGCCGCCGGCGCGCTGCCGCTGGGGTACCAATGGTTTTTCCGGAACGCGCCGTTGACGGACGCGACCGGGGCCACGCTCGAACTGTCACGGGTCACCCCGGACCAGGCGGGGCCGTATTTCGTGGTCGTGACCAACCTTTACGGCGCGGCGACCAGCCGGGTGGCCACGGTCACCGTGCAGCCGGACCACGTGCCTCCGGCCCTCACGGAACTGCTGCCCGCGGGCGCGCTCAATCGGGCGTGGCAACGGCTGCAACTCACCTTCAGCGAGCCGGTGGACCCGGCATCGTTCACGGCGGCGGACCTCGCCGTGCAGGGGCCGAACGGCGCGCTCGATCCGGCCGGGTTCACGATCCAGCCCCTCGATCCGGGGGACGACACGCGGTTCGAAGTGTTGCTGCCGCCGCAATCCGCCGAGGGCGATTACCGCATCACCATCGGCCCCGCGATTACGGATTGGGCGGGCAACCCGATGGCCGCCGCCTTCACGGCCACGCTCACCCTCGACCTGACCGGTCCGGCGGTGACGGCCCTCACGCCCGCGGGCTTGGTCACGGGCCGCGTGACCGGGCTGCAAGTGACCTTCGATTCGCCGCTGAACGCGGCAAGCTTCACGCCGACGGACGTGACGTTCAGCCCGCCCGGGCCGGCGGTGACCGCCGTCCAGCCGCTCGACGACCGCGTGTGGCGCATTGCGCTGGCCGGGCCGCTGCCGCAGGGCGACTACACGATCACCCTCGGCCCGGACCTCACCGATCCGCTCGGCAACCCGATGGCCGCGCCGTTCGTGGGGCATTTGCAGGTGCGCCTGCCCGACTTGGCCGTGCGCGATCTCGTCGCGCCCGCCGCCGCGCTCGCGGGCCAGCCGTTGAATCTGACATGGACGATCACCAACCGGGGGCCCGCCGCCGCCCCCGCCCCGTGGCGGACCCGGTTGCAACTGGCCGCCACCGCGCAGGGCGACGAAGCCGTGCCGCTCGA
>CAZRPT010000168.1:0-29261 GCA_964601985.1 uncultured Verrucomicrobiota bacterium | reverse complement strand
CCCTGCTCGGTGGGCTTGTAGTAGCGTTTGTCCGCGCCGAGGTAATCCTGCGCCACGAAATGCTCCGGGTGATCGTGGGCGTATTGATAACCCCGGCCGTGGCCCAGCCGTTGGGCGCCCGCGTAGCTGGCGTCGCGGAGGTGTTGCGGCACCGGCAGCGTGCGCCCGGCGCGCACGTCCGCCAGCGCGGCGTCAATGGCCCGGTAGGCGCTGTTGCTCTTGTGGGCGGTGGCGATGTAGATGGCGGCCTCGGCGATGGGAATGCGCGCCTCGGGCCAGCCGATGAATTCCGCGGCCTGATGGGCGGCGTTGGCCAGCACCAGCGCCATCGGATCCGCCAGCCCCACGTCTTCCGCCGCGCAGATCACGATCCGCCGGGTGATGAAGCGCGGGTCTTCGCCGGCGTGGATCATCTTCGCCAGCCAGTACAACGCGGCGTCGGGATCGCCGCCCCGCATGGATTTGATGAACGCCGAGATGGTGTCGTAATGCGCGTCGCCGTCGCCGTCATAGACGATCGCCTTGCGCTGGATGCTTTGCTCCGCGACTTCGAGGGTGAGGTGAATCACCCCGTCGGCGGACGGCGGCGTGGTGAGGGCGGCGATCTCGAGGGCGTTCACCGCCTTGCGGGCGTCGCCGTCGGCCACGGTGGCCAGGTGGGCCAGGGCGTCCTCCCCGGCGCGAATCTTCAGATGCCCCAGGCCGCGTTCCTCGTCGGCCAGGGCGCGGTGGAGCAGTTTCAGCAAATCCGCCTTCGCCAACGGTTCGAGCTCGAAGATTTGCGAGCGCGAGACCAGCGGCGAGTTGACGAAGAAAAAGGGGTTGTGCGTCGTGGCGCCGATCAGCCGGACCACGCCGTTTTCCACGTCGGGCAACAGCACGTCCTGCTGGGCGCGGGTGAAGCGGTGGATCTCGTCAATGAAGAGGATGGTGGCGCGGCCGGTGTTCGCCCGGCGGTTGGCGGCGGCGGCCAGCTCGCGGCGCATGTCGGCCACGTTCGACTCGACCCCGCTGAGCCGCACGAAGCGGCATTGCGTCTGGCGGGCGATGATCTGGGCGAGCGAGGTCTTTCCCGTGCCGGGCGGTCCGTAAAAGATGAGCGACTGGATGCGGTCCGCCTCGATGGCGCGCCGCAACAGCCGGCCCGGGCCGAGGATGTGCTGCTGGCCCACGAACTCGTCGAGCGAACGCGGGCGCATCCGGGCCGCCAACGGCGCGGCGGCGGGACCGGACGACGGCCCGCCCTCCGGCGCCGCGGTCGCGCGCGGTTCCGGTTCCGGAGCGGCGTGGTTGAACAAATCCGGTTCCGACACGCCCCCAACTTAGAACCACTTGCCCCCGATGACCACCCCGGCCGAACGGGACGCCGGCGCCGGTCGGAGGGGATCACCGCTGCTCCGCCTGGACCTGATAGCGGCGAAAGGCCTCGGGGCCCAGGAGTTTTTCCAGCGCGGCGAGCCGCTGGGCCTCGATGGTCCGCAAGCGGGCGGTTTGCTCCGCCTCGCTCAGGCGGGGATCATTCAGGATGCGTTGGCGTTCCTCGACCACCAGTTGTTGAATCTGGGCCAGTGGCACGAGCCGGTCGGGGGGCAGGTCGAGGGTTTCCACGAGCTGGCGGGCGGTCTGGTATTCAGGGGTCTGGCTGAGCGTGTAGCGCTCCCGCGCCGCGGGGGGGAGGGCGTGCAGGAGGGCCGCCTCCCGTTCGACGAGCAGCTCGGCCCGCCGCTGTTCGGCCCGGGCCGAGGGATTTTGGGCCAGCGCGTCCAACTGCCGGTCGTACGGATCCGCGGCCCGGAACAGGGCGCGAAATTCCTCCGGCCCGAGGTCCAGATCCGCCGTTTGTTCGCGCAGGGTTTGCGCGGTGCGGGAGTAGCGGAGGAGATACTCCTCGAGCTGTTCCGGGGTGAGCACCCTGGCCAGCGCCGCGCGGAGGAAGGTTTCGGCGTTTTCCGCCGAAAGGGGCGAGGGCGGAAGGCCGGCGCCGCTTTCGGGCGGGGCGACTTGCGCGAAATGCTCCGCCTGCCGCTCGATTTCGCGCACCCGGCGCCGGGTTTCGAGACTCAACGCGCCCAGGATGGGGCCGTCCAGCGGGCGGTCGTTGGGAGCGAAAAGGGTCTCGGCGCTGCCGGCCTCCCAATCCGGCCCGAGCAGCCGGGTGAGCATGTCGTGCCGCTCCCGCTCCAGGGCGGCGAGGGCCTCCCGCGCGCGCCGGGCCACTTCCGGATCGGGCCGGGCGCGCCACCATTGCTGTTCCGGGGTCACAATCTCCCGCGCCCGGCGCTCGGCGAAGATGTCGTCCACCTCGGCCACGATGATGTCACGGATGGTTTCCTCCGGGCAGCCGACGCTCCGGAGGTTGGCGATGTAGCGGTGATAGTTCGTGGACTCCAGGTCGCTCCAGCGCAGGGGCCGGGCCTGCACGACGATGTTGGTGCGAAGGAGGCGGAGGACGTTCGTGACCGGCGTGGGGCGGATGAGTTCCACCTTCACGGGGCGCGCGGTCTGCCAGATCAGGAGCAGGGTGACCAGCAGGAGGACATTCGCCACGAGGGAGGCGAACAGCAACGCAGCCAGCGACCGGGTTTTCATGGGGCTAACTTGGTCGGGGCGCCGCCGCATCGCAACCCGAAAAGCGTCCCCGCGCGGGAGGCAAGGGGGTTGCGGAAACGGCGGGAACGGGGTATCGCTCCGACGCGGGATTTCCCTTTTGGCGCGTCGCGCCCGATTCGGAGGAACCCGCGGGTGTTTGAGAAATGTTCATGAATATCAGAGTGTTGAGAACGGGTGTCGTTTTGTCCGCCTGGACGGTGTTTGCCTCCGATCCGGCGGCTCCTTCCTATCCGCCCCAGGCGGACCTCGCCGAAGTGCGGGCCGCCGTGGACCGCGCGCCGCGGGCGCATCCGCGCGTGCTGGTCACCGCCGACCAACTGCGCCGTCTGCGCGAGCCGCAACCCGCCGGTTCGCTCAAGCGGCTGGTGGCGGACTACCTGGTGCGCAAGGCAAACGGGATGCTCGAGCAACCGCCCATCACGCACACCCTGAAGGGCCGGCGGCTGCTGGGGCAGTCGCGGCGCTGCGTGGAGCGGGTGCTGTGTCTGGCCACCGCGTTTCACCTGACCGGCGACGTCCGTTACGCCCGGCGTTGTGAACGGGAAATGCTGGCCGCCGCCGCCTTTCCCGATTGGAACCCCAAGCACTTCCTCGACGTGGGCGAAATGGCCTGCGCCCTGGGCATCGGTTACGACTGGTTGTTCGACCAGCTCCCGGAAAGCAGCCGCCGAACCATCCGGACGGCCCTGGTCGAGAAGGCGCTGTCGCTGCCGTTCGGCGCGGGCGCGCGCGCCGGGTGGATTCGCGCCCACAACAACTGGGGCCAGGTCTGCCACGGCGGCTTGACCGTCGCCGCCCTGGCGGTGCTGGAAGACGAACCCGACCTCGCCGCGAAGACCGTCCTCAACGCCCTGCGCAACGTGCCCCGCTCGATGGCGGCCTACGCCCCCAAGGGCAGCTATCCCGAGGGCCCCGGCTACTGGGCCTACGGCACCACCTACAACGTCCTGCTCATCGCCGCCCTCGAAAGCGCGTTGGGCGGCGATTACGGCCTCTCCCGCGCGCCCGGCTTCGATCAAACCGGCGGGTATCCGGCGCTGGTCACCGGCCCCTCCGGCTACACCTTCAACTACGCCGACGGCGGCTCCGGGCGTCATCCGTTGCCTGCCCTCTTCTGGTTTGCCGCGCGTTATCACCGGCCCGACTGGCTGTATCAGGAATTCGATTTGCTGCGGAACAAGCTTTCCAGCGGCGGACGCTTTCTGCCGCTGGTGCTGTTTTGGATGCGGGACACCCGGCCGCCCGACCGAATCCGCCTGCCCCTTCACTGGTACAGCGAAGGCGCGGTGCCGATTAGCATCCATCGCAGCTCGTGGAAAAAAGACGGCGTCTTCCTCGGCTTCAAGGGCGGCTCGCCCCGCGCCAACCACGGCCAGATGGACACCGGCTCGTTCGTGCTCGACGCGGAAGGGGTGCGCTGGGCGCTGGACCTCGGCGCGGAGGGCTATTACGGCATTGAATCCCGCGGCATGAACCTGTGGAGCAGCGTCCAGAATTCCGATCGCTGGACCATCTTCCGCCAGATGAATCTGGGCCACAACACGCTGGTCATTGACGGCCAGCTCCAAAAGGCCGACGGATTCGGCAAATTCATCGCCTTCTCGGACGACCCCGCCTTTCCGCACTCCGTCGTGGACCTGACCAGCGTTTATGAAAAGCAGGTCCGATCCGCCCGGCGGGGCGTTGCCCTGCTCCCCTCGCGCGCGGTGCTGATCCAGGACGAACTGACCGGTCTCCGCCCGGGCGCGAAGGTGCGCTGGGGCATGATCACCCCGGGGAAGCCCGGCCCCACCGGCCGACAACAAATCGAGCTGCGGCAAAAAGGCGTCCGGATGACGTTGCGCCTCCTGTCGCCCGCGAAGACGGTTTGGGAAACCGTGGACACCGCCAAGCCGCGCCACGAATGGGATTCGCCGAATCCGGGCACCGTGATGGTCCAATGCGTCGCCACCGCCCCGGCGGATGGAACCCTGCGCTTGGCCGTGCTGCTGCGCCCCGGCAACGCCGGCCCGCCCGTGGCGGCGGAAACCCGCCTCCGCCCCCTCGCCGAGTGGCGGTAGGCAAAAGCCCGCGCTTCGTCCCCCCCAAGGCGCGGCCCTGAGAGCCCGGTGGAAACCGCCGGGTCGGGGAACCCGGCCTGCCGCCAAGGGGCAGGCGGCGTCCTTTTCCCAAGCCGCGTGCTTCCCCGCGGCGGGACGGCCCGCTTTTCCGTCAGGCGCTCAGGGGTTTTCCTTCAGCGCCCGCACGGTTTTTTCCAGACTGGCCGTGTCCGCCACGTTGAGCGCGGTGGCCGACCGGTCAATCCGCCGCAGGAATCCGCTCAAGGCGGTCCCCGGCCCCAGCTCGATGAAGCGGGTGAAGCCCTCGCTCAGCAGGTGGCGGATGGAATCCTCCCAGCGCACGGGCGAGGTCACCTGCTCGACCAGGCGCCGGTGGATGTCCGAGGGCGCTCCATGGGGTTGGGCCGTGACGTTGGCGATGACCGGAACCGCGGGGTGATTCAGCGGGACCGCCGCCAGGGCGGCTTCGAGCTTGGGTTGCGCGGAGGCCATCAGCCGGGAGTGATACGCGCCGGCCACCGGCAGGGGAATGGCGCGCCGCGCGCCGCGCGCCCGGGCCAGCTCCACGGCCCGCGCGATGCCGGCGGTCGCGCCGGAAATCACGAGCTGGCCGGGGCAGTTCAGGTTCGCCAGCTCGACGCCCGCCTCGGCGCACACTTCCCGGGTGGCCGCCTCGTCCAGGCCGATGATCGCCGCCATGCCGCCCTCGGTCGCCTCGCAGGCCTCCTGCATGAAGCGGCCCCGTTGGCGGACCACCTTCAACCCGTCCTCGAAACTCAGCACCCCCGCCGCCGCGAGCGCGGTGAATTCGCCCAGCGACAACCCGGCGGTGGCCGCGAATCGCAGTCCGGGCACGGCCTCGCGCAACAGCTCCAGCGCCACCCAGCTCACCAGGTAGATGCCCGGCTGGGCGTGCTCCGTTTTCGTCAGCTCCGCCTCCGGGCCGTGAAAGCACACTTCCGAAAGCGGATAGCCCAGGGCGGCGTCCGCCCGCTCGAACCAGGCCCGGGCGGTGGGGAATTGTTCCACCCAGTCCCGGCCCATGCCCACGACCTGGGCGCCCTGCCCGGCAAACAACAACGCGGTTTTGCTCATCGTCCGCCCAGTGGAACATGAACCCGCCCCGCCCGCAATGACGGGCTGCCGCCCCGCCCCGGGAAAACGGCGGATCGCCCCGGGCAATCCGCCGGAGGCGGGCGTGCCCGGGCGCGGCGGGGTGCCGTCAGGCGTTCAGTTTCCGGGCGGGGGATGAACCTCCCGCGCGCGGTAGAACCGATTGCCTTCCGCCGGGGCGAGATCGGGCAGCGGGAGAAAGCGATCGTTCAAGGTCACTTCCCGCGTCACGGTCCATTCCGCGCCGGGGACGAACGCGGATACCGCTTCGATCGCATAAACGGCGCCGGGACGGCCGTGGAGCGTCGGGGGCGCGGCGGCGGCGGGCAAGTCCAGCACGGGCGCCTCGCGCACCACGATGATCTGTCCGCGTTCTCCCACGCCGTCGGTCAGGGGCGTGCCGTCGAACGCCGTGCCGCCGAGCTCCTCCGCCTCCAACGGCAGCCGCACGGAGGGCGCGTCGGCGGGCGGATGAAAGCGCAGCCGCGCCAGCTCCCGTTCGCCGTCAATCAGGACGGCGCGGTCGAACTCGAAACGCGCCGCCCAACGCCCCGCTCCCCGGGGCGTCAATGACGCGGTGAGCAGATCGGACGACACCGGTTCGAGGGTGGCCCCGGCCATCCAGGCGGCGGGCGCGTGCAGGACGAATTCCAGCGCCGTCAGATTGCGCGAGGCCAGCCGCAGCGAAACGAAACCCGCCTCGCCGCTCAACACGCTGGCGCGGCCGAGCGCCAGGTGGAAGTCCCCCTCCCAAACGGGCGGGTGCACCACGAAACTCGACACAAACCGGTCCTCCTCCGCTTCGCCGAACACGCCGTCGCCGTCCTGATCCATCAGGTTGCCGGCGGGATCGGCGATCTCCGGCCCCACCCCGAGGGTGTAGGCGCCGCCCTCCGCCGGCGCGGCGAAGCGCAGGCGATAGCGCTGGTCCCCCTCCCGCGATTGCACCTCCGCGATGGCGATCGCCTGGCCGCCCGGGCCGGTCAGGGTGGCGTCCTCCGGCGTGAACGTGGCGGGGTCCACCGCCTTGTCGAAGGTGACTTCGGCGAACCAGACGCTGGCGGGCAGCTCGCCTTCGGGCGTGACGGCCACGATGCGCGGACCGCCTTCCACGATGCGGCAGCGGACCACGAACGGCGCCGCCATCGGGTGGCCGGCGTAGTCGGTGACCTCCGCGTGAACCGTCAGCGCATAGTCTCCGCCGGCGAACTGTTCCGGAAAGGTGATCCGCCAGGTGGTTTCGCCGATCCGCGTCGGCGGCTCCACCGGAACGGCCCCCAGCGGGCCGGCCAGCTCGACCTGCTCCCCGGTGAACCGCTCCGCGTCCACCATCTCGCTGAAGGTCACCTGAAACGCGCGCAACGGAGCCGGAACCGTGCCGGTGGGGGCGGCTTCGACCACGCGGGGACCGGCGGCGATGCCGGCCACCACGGCCACGTGGTCCGCCGCGTATTCCGGCGCGAACTCCAGGTCCGAGCCGGCCGACAAATCCGCCAGCGCCGCGAACCGGCCGTTCACCGAAGCCGCGGACAGCACGGCAAACCGCTGGCCCGCCGTGGCCGCGAAGTCCTCCACCACTCCGGCTTCGAGCGTGCCGTCCAGCGTGGCGGCGCCCGTCACCGCGAGGAAATCCAGGTTCTCCCCCGGCGTTTCGCCGCCCACCTCGATCACCAGCCGTCCTTCCGCCGTTTGGGTGTAGTCGCCTTGAATCTCCAAACGTCCGGGCGAGGCCCCGGGGCGCACCACGCCGCGGTTGATCAGGCCGGCTTCGAGCGTGCCCGCCGCCGCGCATTCGCCCTCCGCTCCCAGCTCGATCACTCCCGCCGTGAGACGGGATCCCGCTTCCAACCGCAGCGTGGTGCGGGGCAGCGTGACCGTGCCCGGATTCAACCGCACCGTGCCGCCGCCGACCGCCTCCAGCGTGAACCGCCGCTTTCCGGCGAAACTCGTGAGCGCTTCGAGCAGCGCCAGACTGCCGCTTCCGCCGGCCTGGATGTGCAGGTGACCGTCCGAAATCACGCTCAAGGCCGGCAGCCGCACCTCGCCGCCGAACGCCTGGATGTTCATCGCCCAATTCGGATTGCCGGTCAGTTCGGCCAGATTCGGCAGCGTCAACACGCTGCCCGCTCCCTCCGCCTTCCACACCGCGCCGCAGCAGCCGTCGGTGTCGGCGTAGGCCGTGACGCCGGGCAGCGTCAGTTTCGCGCCGCCGCTCAACAGCAGGTCCGCGCCGTCCAGCGTCGTGACCGCCGGCAGGGTCAAGTCGTAGCCGTCGCCCAGATTGATCGCGCCCCGGGTGAAGTTGGTAAACTGCGCCAGCGGAATCACGCCGCCCTCCCGCAGGTAAATCGAAACCCGCCGGCCGTCGGTCAGCAGCGGCGCGTTGACCACGCCTTCATTGCGGGCGTTCAAGGTGAGCCAGCGATTGCCGCTGTCGTCGAATTCGGCCAGCGCGGGCAGGTCCACCACGCTGCCCGGTCCGTCAGCCAGGCAGCCCAACCGGCTGTTGCCGATCGTGACCAGGCGGGGCAGCAACACCTGTCCCCCGCTTGTGGCCTGAATCTTCATGCTCCACGTGGGATTGCCGGTCAGCGTGCTCAGGCGGGGCAGGGAGAGCACGCTGCCTTCTCCGTCCACCAACCACAATCCGCCGCAACAACGGGGGCTGTCGGTGTAATTTGTCAGGGTGTCCAGGGTGAGGTTGGCCCCATGCTTCACCGTAAACCGCACCCCGTCCAGTCCCACGGCGCCCACGGCCCTGAATGTCGTGTCCTCGCCGACCACCATCAGGGTTTTGCGCGAGCCGAGGATGAAGGTTCCGCGCACCTCGGAAACGCCGCCCGTGAGTTTCAGGTTTCCCCCTTCGAGGACCAGCGACGCGTCCGATTGCAGGCTGCGAATTCCGATGTGCCCCGCGTGATTCGTGATCCACAGCGTGCCGGCGGGATCCGCGATGACCACGTCATCGTCGGCCCCGGGCAGGGCGTCGGCGCTCCAGTTGAGCGGATCCTCCCAGGCATGCCCGTCTCCTCCTCCGTCCCAGGAAACCAGGGCGGCGATCGCGGAGGGAAACACCAGGAAGAACGGTACAAGACGGGATAAAAAAGCATTCATGGCACAGGTCCCGGTTGGTTTTGGCTGCGTGGACAACTTAGCGGAGAATCTTCGTGTTTTACAAACTTTTTCCCGGGGGCGCGCGAAGCCGGTGGGGGAAAAAGCGGGCGGGGTGGGGGACGCGCGTGGCCGGACGCCCGTCGGCTACACGGAACGCAAGGCGGCGGCCAGGGTTTCGAGGTGGCGCTCCAGGGTGAAGCGGTCGAGGAAGGTCCGGCGGAAGCGGAGGCCGTCTTCGGGCAGGAGGGCCAGCAGGGCGGCGGCCACCTGGTCCGGCCGGCGGGGTTCGATCAGGCCCGGGTAGTCCGGCGGGAGCAGCTCGGGAATGGAGCGCCAGCGGGTGCTTACCACCGGCAGCCCGTAGGCCATCGCTTCGAGCAGGTTGACCGGCTGGCCTTCGTTGGCGAAGTAGGTGGGGAAGCAAAAGAGGTCGGACTCGGCGAACAGGCGCTCCTTTTCCGCGCCGCTGACGAATCCGGCCATCCGCAGCCAGCCCGCCGCTTCCGCCGCGGCCCGTCGGGGGGCGAAGTCGCGCTCCTCCGCCGCGTCCAGAAACTTGCCGGCCACGGTCAGACGCAGGCGCAACGGCGCCCCCCGCTCCGCCAGTTGCGCGTTGGCCCGCTCCACCCCGGCCAGCGCGTCGAACACCCCCTTGTCGCGGGTGCAGTGCGCGAGATAAAGCACGCGCGCCACGGCGGGATTCGCGTCCGCCGAAGAAGCCTCGTCCCCGCGCGGGGGAAGGGCGTCGGGAGCCGGCCCGCTTTCCGCCAAGAGGCGTTGGCGGGCGGCGGCGCGTTCGCGCCGGCGGGGCGCGAGCCGCTCGGCGAAGTCCGGGCAGGGATCGGGGATGCCGTTGGCCACCACGGCCACCCGTCGGGGCCGCAGCGCCTCGGCGTCGGCGCGGTTGAACTCCGAGAGCACGAGGGCCAGATCGGCGCGGCCCAGGAGGCGCCGGGTCAGCCAGCGTTCCCACGGCCGGGCGTGTTTGTCCAGCCACGCGCCCAGGCCCACGGCGTGCCAGTGAAAGATGATCCGCCGGAACCAGGGCCGGCACAGCAGCATGACCAGCCAGTCGCGATACAGCGATCCCCGCTTGGGCGGCGTGGGCACGTAGTAGAAATGCGTCACGCCGTGCCGGAAGCGGAGCCCCACCGCCCGGCCGCAGTAACGCAGCAGCGCCCAGAGCTTGCCGGCGCGCACCGTGCCCACGTCGGCGAGGTCGTCCGACAGCCGGGCGTTGACATGGTAACACGCGATGCCGCGCTCATTCTCGGCGGCTGTCGCCGCCGCTCCTTCACCCTGCCGGTCCCCGCCCAGGCCGTCGAGCATGAGCCGCACCATGTAGCTCTGGCCATGATGCGGCGGCGGCGTGTGGGCGAAGACGAGCAGTTTCATGGGGAGAAGCAATCAAGCGAACGCCATCCGCACCGCCCGGCGTTCGACAAGGAACCGCGTAGCGCAGGCTGCCAGCCTGCTGTTTCGCAGCGTGGCACGCTGCGTCGCGAACGAAGCGGGGCGGCGGCAACCGGCGCTATCCGGTTTCGGCGCGATTAAAATGGGCGGCGGCGTCATGGGTTTTCGTCGGGTGGCGCGTCATCAGCTTTCCCGCAGGGCGGCGACCACCGGCATTCTGGCGGCCCGGAGCGCCGGGAACAATCCTCCGATCAACCCGATGGCCCCCGCGCAGGCCATGCCTTGGAGCAGCAGTTTCGGAGTCACATCGAACGCGAAGGCCACCTGGCTGAAGCTTTGCCAGTTCATCGTGGCGGCCTGGAATCCGTCGAACGCCACGTAGGCCCCCGCGCCGCCGATCATTCCCGCCGCCAGCGCCAGCAACGCCGATTCGAGGATGATCGAGCAGAGGATCGGGCCGCCGTGAAAGCCCAGCGCCCGCAGGGTGGCGATCTCGCGCGACCGGGCCGCCACCGCCGAATACATCGTGTTGAGCGCGCCGAACACCGCCCCCACCGCCATCAGCCCGGCGATGATCGTGCCCAGGCCGGTGATGAGGTTGCTCACCAGTTGGGATTGCTCGCGGTAGTAATCGTCCTGACGCAGCACCTTCACCCCCAGCCGGGGATCGTGCTCCAGAAACCGCCGGAAAGGCTCGAAGGCCGCCGGCGAACGCAGCCGGACGAGGACCGATTGAAAGCTGTTGCCCCGCTGGTAGGCCCCCTGAAAAACCCGCGCGCCGGTCCAGATCTCCGATTCCGCCAGACCGCCCTGCGTGGCAAAAATGCCCACGATCCGCCAATACTGCTTCCCCACCCGCAACCGTCCGCCCAAATCCAGACCGGTGAATTCCGCCGCCGCCGCCCGGCCCACGATCACTTCGTTCCGGCCCGGATCGAACTGGCGCCCCGCGATGAGCCGCACCCCGTCACGCACCCGAAACGCCGCCGGTCCCACGCCCCGCAACGGGACGTTCGCGTCGGTGCCGGTCGAGCGTTTGGGCAGGTTGATGATGGCGAACAGCTCCGCCGAGGCGAGCGGGCCGTCCCGGTCGCGCGCGATGCCGGGGGCGTCGGCGATCAGGCGGGTTTCCTCGCCGCCCAGGATGCTGACCATCTCGGTGTCGGAGCCGCCGCGCATCACGATGGCCACCTCCGGCGAGCCCGCGCCCCGGGTGGCCTGTCGGAACCCCTCGGCGATGGACAGGGTGCCGACAAACACCGCCACCACCCCCGCGATGCCAAACAACGCCGCCGCCACCGAACCTCGCCGCTGGGGGATGGTCGAGAGGTTGAACCACGCCAGCGCGGCGACTTGGGAAAGCCAGTTGAAAAGGCGGCGCATGTGTCAGAACAGGCTGCGTTCCCGGACCCATTTCAAAAAAGCCACGGGAGTCATCATGGAAACACCGAACGGTTTCCCCAGCACCAACAAATCCCGATCACCGGTCACTACGGTTTCAGCACGCGCTCCCAGAGCGCAAGACAAGTAGGGATCATCTTTGGGGTCGCGGCTTCGGCGTTTGCCCAACGGAGCCCCTTCCACAAAAACCACGACCCGGTGCAGCCATTCCAGGGCAGGATGAGGGTCCACTTCAGGGCGTTTTTGCGCAAGAACCTCGGGAACGCGGCATTTGTATTCCGCCCAAACCTCGTCGGTAACAACCAGGCGAACCTGCCCACCGGCCACCAATTGCAGACAATGACGCGGATTTCCCCCCCAGCCAATGGCCGCGATCAGCACGTTGCAATCATAAACAGCCGTGATCATCGCCGCCGGGGCCGCCGGCTTGACCGGCGCGATTTCCGCACCGCTCGGACGATTTCCTGCTCCACTTCCGGGGTCAACGGATCTTGGGGCAGCTGGCGAAAAATGGCCTCGAACTCCCGATAGCGTCCCGCCAGTTCCTCGCGGGCCAAAGCGCGCAAACCGGCTCGCACGACCTCGCTTTTATTCTCGTAAAGCCCGGATTTCACCCGGCGCTCGACGAAACCAGCCAGCTCGGGTGTCAACGTCACGGTTTGTGATCGAACTGCCATGCTTCAAACTGGCACGCACGTCCTTTCGCGGCAAGCTTCTCTCATTCGCCGCGCGCTTTCCGCCCCTCTCATTCCGCCCGCCAACTCACCGTTTTTTCGCGCGGGATCCGCGCCGTGCGGCCGTCCCCCAGCGTCAATTCGTCCGGGCCGAAGCCGTGATACACCCGGACTTGGCGCGAACCGGCGATCGGCTGTCCATCCCGACTGCGCAGCGTGAAAAGGGTCGGTTCCGCGTAGATGTGCCCGCCCCAGCTCAGCGCGTGAAAGGCCACGAAGGCGGGGCTCTCGACGAGCAGTCCGAACGCCGGCAACCGGACCGCGCCGCCCAGGTCGCTGGCGGTTTCGCAGGCCGCGGGACCAAAGTTCACCGTCACCGTCACGCGATTCGTTCCCGCGCCGAACACCGTCCGCTGGGCGCGCCGGTCGGGGGTGAGAAACCGGTGACGCGTCATCGGCAGGCGGGCGGTCAACTCGTTGAGCGGCGAAAGCAGCTCGTAGGCGTTCTTCACGAACCGGTCGTACGGGTGCATCCCCGCGGTCCAGCCGCCGTCGCCGCGAACGAAACAGCCGGGATCCGGTCCGCCGGCGGGCAACCGCTTGGGCGGCGGCGCCGCCGCGAACCACACCCCGTCCTTCCCGCAAATCAGGCGGCCCACCACGACGCGCCGTTCGCCGTCGTCCTCACAAGCCAGCCGCGCCCGGCCCAAGCTGCCGGCGGTGAACAATCCCACCCGCACGTCGTAGGTGCCCTGCGCGCTGTCCGGCACGCGCACCAGCGTCCGGGCGGACACCACTTCGCCCGTCCGCCACGAATGGGTGGGCGTCGTGGGCCGGTGATCCGCCTGGAACTGGATGTTGCCGCCGGAATCGGTGAAGTGCACGAACACCAGCCAGTCGTCCTTCGGCGGGGCCTCCACCCGCCAGCGCCAGGTGAACCGGAGCGCGCGCGGCCCGACGGGCTCGACCCGCGGCGGCAACGGCCACACCCGGGCCGAGGTCGCGCCGGGGAAGGGGTTTTCCCAATACAAATGCGGCGGCACGTTGTGGTGATGCAGCGGGCGGCCATAAAGCGCGTGACGCAGGAGGTAGCCGGCCGCCTGCGTGGGATCGTAGCCGTATTTGCCGTAGCAGGCGATGGTGTCGTGATACACCAGCTCGAACAGGGGAACCGGCACGCCGCCCACCTCGGCCAGCAGTTTGGGATTGTGGTATTCGCGCCCGCTCACGCCGGCGAGCCCCTCGAAAAAGTCCGCGTGCGGGATGGCCCATTCGCGCCCGTCCTCGCTGCCGAAGATGCCGAACACCCCGCGCGCGTAGTCGGAAAGCGCCTGTTTCCAGCGCAGATCGTCCGCCCGCTTCAGGGGATGCTCCGGCGAGAAGCATTCCTGCAGACCGGCGGCGTAGGTGGTGTCAATGAAGTAGGCGTCGGCGTGCGTGAGCCGGAACACCGCCGGCAGGTTTTGCGGGCGGCGGGCCAGTGCGAGGGCCTTCGGCGCGCAGGTGAGGCAGGCCCGGCCGCCGGCCCAACGTCCGCCCACGGCCAGCGAACCGTCGCGCCGACGCATGATGAGGGCTTCGTCCCACGAGGGCGAATCGCGGTAGATGTCCTGGTAATTGTCGTGCAGACCGAGCAGATACCCGAGGGCGCGCACCCGCCGGGCGCAGGCCGTCAGGCCCGCGTCGCCGCCGCATTCCGGCGCGGCGGGGAGGATGTCCGGATGCTGGTTGTCGTAGCCGCGATGAATCCAGCCGCCCATGATGAAGAGCACCCGGTCGAGCTGGAGATCGCGCTTGAGATGCTCCGCCACCCGGGCCGCCTCGTCGAAGGTCCAGTTCACCCGCACGGAAAGCTCCCGCTGGCTGTCCTCGCTCATCCGGCGGTCCAGCAGGCTCCAGAGTTTGTAGTTCACCGCGCCGAACAAGCGGGCCCGATCGGGCCGTTCCCTCAGCTTTTCGTCCCAGGAAACCCACCAGCCCTTTCGCCGCGCCGCCTCGCGATAGGCCCGCGCGACGGTCACGTGATCGCCCCGCCCGGGAAACGACAGCCGAAAACCGCGCGCCGTCTCGCGCAGCACCAGGCTGGGCGCGAGGCGCGTGTGACCGTCCGCGTCCGGGCGGCTGGTCACCTCGGGCAACACGTAGGGATCGTCCCACGTCAGCAGCGCCGTCGCGCCGTCACGCACCACCCCCAGCATGGCCATGTGGCAGCCGGCGTAATTGTAGGTGTCGAAACCGCGCGTGAACGTCTTGCCCGGCGTGGCGGGAATCAACATCCCCTCCCGGACGGGCACGAGCAGTTGCGTGCCCTCCGCCTCCGTCCCGCCCAGGGCGTGATCCAGCAGCCGGATGCGCTCGACCGCTGTTTCCGGCGCGGCGTCCCAACGGAAATCCAGCGCCCGCCCGTCCGCCGTCACGGCCAGGGTGACAAACACCGCCGCCTCCGGCGCGTCCGCCAGCGGGTGAAACGTCAACCGGGCGCGCCCCGGCATCACCACCGCCTCGCAGCCGCGCAACGGCACGGTGCGGGGGGCTTTCCCCGCAATCCGCACCGTAACCTCGCCGAACCGGGCCACGGCGGGATTGGAGCGCCACGTGACGCCGCCGGCGCGGTCGTCAACCGCCCACGCGCCGGTGGCGCGATCGAGCCGAACCGCGAATTGCGGCGCGCTGAGCAGCGGTTCGAGCCCCCCGGCCCGGACGGAGGACGCGGCGGCGATTTCCAGCAACAGCCAGGTGGCAACGGCGCGGATGTTCATGGTGAAGCCCAAAATAACGCGCCCCGTCCGCCCCCGGAAAGGGCGTTCTTCCGGGCGCGCTTCTCGTCTTCCCGGCAAGGCCGGTTTTTTCTTCCTCCCGCTTGCCTGGCCGTCCGGCGGAAGGAGCCGTTCCTCCATTCCTTCACCGCGAGAGGGCCACGAGATAGCGGCGGAGGCGGGCGGTTTCCTCGTGCAGGCCGCGATCGGCGTAGATTTCGTGCAGATTGGCGCACATCCGCAGCAGGGTGCGCCGCCCGTTCACCGGCGTCAGAAAAGACTCCTGAAACCCGTGGCCGCTCTCGTGCAGATAACGGATGCAATCCGCCCGGGTCAGCAATTTGCCCCGGTTGAAGGCATCAATGAAGACCGCGTCGGTGGAGGATTGAAAACGGCACACGAAATGCCCCGGCATGCCGATGCCCACGATCGGCAGCTCCAGCCGGCGTCCCAGCAGCCAGTAAAGCGCGCTGAGGCTGAGGGGATTGCCGGTGCGCCGGTCCAGCACCCGGTTGAAGTAGCTGTTGTCCGGGTCGTAGTAGTCCTCCTCGTTGCCGTGGAAGCCAAGGTCGTTGAAGAGGTAATCATTGATCACCGCCAGACTGCTCAGCGGATTCGTCTCCGGCGTCAGCCGCTCCCGCAATTCCGCGGCAAAGGCGTCCAGCAGCGCGCCGTAGGCCTCGGGATTGATGTCGGGATACTGGGTGCGGGCCAGCAGCCAGAGGCCGGTCTCCAGCTCCAAATCCTCGCCGTGCCCCAGGCAGAATCCCAGCAACCGGTGATCCGCCATCTGCCGGTCCAGCAACCGCACGATCTCCCGCGCGTGCCGCCGGGTGACCGGATCGCCGCTCAACCGCAACGGGCGCAACCAGCGCGCCGCCTGGATGGGGTGCTCCAGAAAGCGGTCGCGCACCGCCCGAAACACCGCCGGGTCCTCATCCCCCAGCAGCGCGATCAAGGCGTCCCGTTCCCGTTCGCTGACGGGGCGATGTTCCGAAACCCCGGTCTTCATGGCTGCGCTCCCCTCACCAATGCCCCGCTTTTGCCCGGATGCAACCCGAAAAAACACCGCCACCGTTGCCGGCGTGCCACCGATCGGACGGCCCCGTCCCTTCCCCGAATCCCGGAAACCGGTTCTCCCGTCCCCTTGGGCGGGCGGAGACTCGACGCAAAACCAGTCTCCCGGCGACGGCGCAAGCGTCCGCGGACCTTGCGCCCCCGGGAAACTTGCTTGGCACGAAAAAGGAAACCGGAATAGGTTGGGCCGGTGGAATTCATGAAAAAAACAGATGTTTCTTCTTTTTTGCGCCGGGCGCTCCTGCCCGCGGGGACCGCGGCGCTGCTGGCCGTGACTTCCGTCTCCGCGGCGGCCCGGCCCAACATCGTGATTGTCATGCCGGACGACCTCGGCTACGGCGATTACGCCTGCCTGGGCAATCCCATCCTCCATACGCCGGTGGTGGACGCCTTCAAAAAGAAGAGCCTGCTGTTCACTCAGTTCCACGTCAGCCCCACCTGCGCCCCCTGTCGGGCGTCGCTGCTGAGCGGCCGGCACGAATTCAAAAACGGCGTCACCCACACCATTTTCGAGCGGGAACGGATGAGCCTGAAGACCATCACGCTCGCGCAGGTGCTCAAGCGGGCCGGCTACACCACCGGCATCTTCGGCAAGTGGCACTTGGGCGATGAAGCGCCCTACCGGCCCGAAAACCGGGGCTTTGACGAGGTGTACATCCACGGCGGCGGCGGCATCGGGCAGACCTATTCCGGCTCCTGCGGCGACGCTCCCGGCAACAGCAACATTAATCCCGCCCTCTGGCACAACGACCATTTCGAGAAGACGCAGGGCTACTGCACCGACCTGTTCTTCGCCCAGGCGCTCAAGTGGATGGATCACTGTCGCCAGGCCGGCAAACCCTTCTTCGCCTACCTCGCCCCCAACGCCGCCCACGGCCCGCACGTGGTGCCGAAGGGGTATTACCAGCAATACCTCGGCAAACCCGGCGTCAAGGAGGACACGGCGAAGTTCTTCGGCATGATCGAGAACATCGACACCAACTTCGGCGCCCTCCTGAAGCGGCTCAAGGATTGGGGCATCGAGGACAACACGCTGGTGATCTACATCGGCAGCGACAACGGCGGCACCGCCGGCTGTTCCATCTTCAACGCCGGCATGCGCGGTCGCAAAGGCTCCCCCTACCAGGGCGGCACCCGGGTGCCCTGCTTCTTCCGCTGGCCCGCCGGCGGCATTCCGGAAAACGTGGAATGCGCCGCCCTCACCGCCCACATTGACCTCCTGCCCACGCTGGCCGAGATCACCGGTGTGCCCCTCGAAGGCGCGCTCAAAAAGCAGGTGGACGGCCTCAGTCTCGTGCCGCTGTTGAAAAATCCGAACGCCGACTGGCCGGACCGGTTGCTCGTCACCCACGTAGGGCGCTGGCCCTACGGACAGGCCCGCAAGTTCAAATACAAACGCTGCTCCATCCAGAACGCCCGCTGGACGTTGGTGAACAACGAGGAACTCTACGATCTGAAAAACGATCCCGGCGAAACGAAAAACGTCATCGCCGAGCACCCCGACGTGGTGGCCAGGTTGCGCGCCGCCTACGATCAATGGTGGGCCGAATGCCTGCCGCTGATGGTGAACGAATACGTCATCGGCCCGAAGATCAATCCGATGAAGGCGCTCTACTGGAAACAGTTCGGCGGCGGTCCGGACGCCCAAATGCTCCAGCGCATGAATCCGGAACGCAAAAAGGGCAACAAATACTGACCCGCCGCCCCCTTTTGCGCCTCTTCTCTCCCGCGCGCGCCGCTTTCCCCGGAAGGTGGCGCGCTTTGGTTTGCGCTCGGAAAACCCGCGAGGTGTCCGCCGCGCTCCCGGGGCAGGGAACCGCCGGCGCTCTTGGAGCGGTTCCCGGGACCGCTTCAAGGAAGAAACCGGAAACCCTTGATTCCTCCCTCGCGGAAATGCAAAGCCTCCCCGAGAACCCCCCGCGGTTCGCGCGGCATTCGGGGACATAATGTGCTTCCCGGAAAACGCGGAAGCGATTAAGCTGCCGGTCGCGTAACGGAGGTTTCCCGAAGCGGTGTTTGCCGCCGGGAAACGTTCTTTTCGCGCAGGCCCCGGTGTTCCTTTCCGGGAACGCGGGCAACAGGCAGCGGCATGGCGGATCCACTGATCATTCAAGGCGGAATGGGCGTGGTCGTGTCCGGTTGGACACTGGCCGGGGCCGTGGCGCGGCTCGGCCAGTTGGGCGTGGTTTCCGGCACGGCATTGCCCCTGGTGCTGGCGCGGCGGTTGCAAACCGGCGATCCCGGCGGACACATCCGGCGGGCGCTCGATCATTTCCCGTTTCCCGACATGGCGGAACGGGTGTGGGCGGACTACTACGTGGAGGGCGGCAAGGCGCCGGACGCCCCCTTCAAGGCCACGCCCATGCCCGGCCTCCGCCCTTCGAGGGCGTCGCAGGAGCTGACCGTGGTGGGCAATTTCGTCGAAATCCACCTTGCCAAAGAGGGGCACGAAGGGCTGGTGGGCATCAATTACCTCGAAAAAATCCAGCTCCCCACCCTGCCTTCGATCTACGGCGCGATGCTGGCGGGAGTGGACTACGTGCTCATGGGCGCCGGCATTCCCCGCTCCATCCCCGGCGTGCTGGATTGTTTCGCCGCCGGAGAGGCGGCCCGTCTGCGGATGGACGTGAAAGGAGCGCGGCCCGGCGAGGAATTTTGGTCCACCTTCGACCCGCGCGAATTTTGCGGCGGAAAGCCGCCCGCGCTGAAGCGGCCGCGCTTTCTGGGAATCGTTTCCTCGTCGGTCCTGGCAATGACCCTGGCGCGGAAATCGAACGGCGAGGTGAACGGTTTCATCGTGGAAGGCCCCACCGCCGGCGGGCACAACGCCCCGCCCCGCGGCGCGCAAAAACTCAGCGAAACCGGCGAGCCGGTGTATGGCGCGCGGGACGTGCCGGAGCTGAAGAAGATCGCCGCGCTGGGGCGCCCCTTCTGGCTGGCCGGTTCCTACGGGCGGCCCGGCGGCCTGGCCAAGGCGCGGGCCCTGGGGGCCACCGGCATCCAGGTGGGCACCGCCTTCGCCTTTTGCGAGGAATCCGGCGTGGCGCCGGACCTGAAACGCCGGATGCTGGCCCTCAGCCGCGAGGGGCGGGCGCGGGTGTACACCGACCGCCTCGCTTCCCCCACCGGCTTCCCGTTCAAGGTGGCGCAACTGGAGGGAACCCTTTCCGATCCCCGCTGTTACGAAGCCCGCCCGCGCGTGTGCGATCTCGGTTACCTGCGGCAGTTGTACCGCAAGCCGGACGGCGGCGTGGGCTATCGCTGTCCCGCCGAACCGGTGGAGATTTATCAACGGCACGGCGGCGCGCTGGAGGAGACGAAGGGCCGCAAATGCATCTGCAACGGCCTGATGGCCACCGCCGGCCTCGGCCAATACCGCCCCGGCATCGGCGTGGAGCCTCCCATCGTCACCGCCGGCGACGATCTGGCCCAAGTGGCCGAATTCCTCGAACCCGGTCGCGATTCCTACACGGCCGCCGACGTGCTGAAGCGTCTGCTGGCCGATTCGTAAGAGCCGGCTTGAAAATGCCGGGGCGGGGGAACCCGGCCAGCAAGGGCGGGCGCGTGTTGCGTACGTCGAGGGGCGCCCCTTTCGCTCCCTCGGTCCCTCGAATTTCGGGGCTCCGTGCCCCGCGGACCGGAGGGCTCTCCTTGTTTCTCCCGTCTCATCCGCCGCGCCGAATGGTTTCGGTGCGGGTTACAAATACCGTTGGAGGCCGGCGGGGCTGAGGGGGGCGATCAGCAGGTAGATGGTTTGGGGATCCGTCCAACAGGCGAGGGACCAGGCGCCCACGCGGGCCACGGAGGGGATTTCGGACGGCGGCACGCCCTGAAAGCCGGCGCGGCGGACCGTCAGCAGGAGCAGCTGGTGTCCGTTCGGGAGGTAGGTGATCAAGCCGACCCGGCGTCCCTGCCAGTCGAGTGTGCGACAACCGATGGGGTGCAGGTGGCGCAGGCCCCGGGGAAGGTTTTGTGGCGCGGGCGCGCCGGCTTGGGTCAGCGCCCGGCCCAGGGCGACGATGTCGGAGTCGGTGTGGTCCAGATGCCCGGCGGCTTGGATGGCCCGCGGGAGGATGGTCTCGCGATAGGCCGCGAAGTCCGCCGGCGTTTCCCGAATCCGCCAGTTCAGGGCCACCATCACGACCAGCGCCATGCTGGCGGCCAGGGTGAGCCAGGCCCCGACCAGATTCCACGCGCCGGGTTTGCGGTCCGATTGCGAGGCCAGGAGGTTGGCCTTCAGCTCCGGGGGCACGGGCACGGCGCGCAGGCGCTCGCTGAGGGCGCGATCGAAGGCCTGTTGCTCGGTGAACCATTGTTCCAGGGTGGGGTGGCGCCGGACCCATTCGAGGGCCTTGGCGAACCGGGGATCTCCGGCATCCGGGCCGTCAGGCCGGCAGGATTGGAGCAAGAGGGCGAGTTCCTGCTTATTCATGGGACCGCGGGAAGTTCGATCCGCCGGCGGGGGCGGCGGGTTTGCCCGCCAACCGGGTGCGGCGGGCGGCCAGGGCCTTGCGCAGGGCCGCTTTGCCCTGGGCGATCCGCTGCATCACGGTGGCAACGGGCAGGTCGAGGATTTCGGCGATTTCCGCGCAGGAATGCTCCTGCAGGTAAAACAGCGTCAGCGGCTCGCGGAATTCCTCCACCACCTGGCCGAGCGCCGCCAGCACCGCGGGGCCGTCCAAGCCCTCGAGGGACACGGGAGGCAGGGAGGGAAGCGATTCGGTTTCCGGCCCGGCTTCGTAAGGCGCGAGCTGGCTGGCCCGCCGCCGGTGTCCCAGGAAGCGCCGGTAGAGATCGGCGAACAAGTCCACCCGGTGGCGGCGCGCGTTGCGGGCCGCGCGGCCTTGCTCCGCCCACGCGTGGTAGGTGTCCTGGACCAGCTCGCCGGCGTCCGCCTCGTTTTGCGTCAGCGAAAGCGCGAAGCGGTACAGCCCCTCGTAGTGGTTCCGGATCAGTTGTTCAAATGCCTGCTCGCTCACGTTGCGGCGGGGATTGTGGCAGGGGGGCGGCCCCCTGACCAGCGCGGTTTTTCAGCCGGCGCCGCCGCTCCGCCCGGCCGGTGACGCCGGCGGGAAACCCGGAATTTCCTCCCCCATGCGGCAGAACGTCGCCGGCGAACGCGCGCCGCCAAAAGGTCCGCGTGGCGGACGAGGGACCGCGCGACCCGCCCCGCCACTGTTCGAGGGCGTCCCGGTCCGGCGCGGGCTCCCGCGGGAAGCGCCATTCCGTCAGCAAGGGGCGGCTCCCGAAGACCGCCAGCCCCCCCCCACCGCCAGGCACGCGAGGACGAGCATCTCTCTTTTCCGCCGGAGAAAGGCGCGCACGGAGTGAGAAACCGGAACGGGGAGGCCGGCACGCGAACGGCCCGACCGCCGCCGGTTCCGCGAAATCCGCCGAACCGCGCGCCGACCGGGCCGCCTCTTTGCCGCCGGCGATTACTGCTTGCGCCGCCGGCCGCCGTGACCGCCGCCGCCCGGGGCCCGGGCGGCCTGGGCGAAGGCCCGGCGCAGCATGGCGATGCTCTTCGGCACGGCGGTGTCGGGATTTTCCTTCCCTTCCATTTCGATCGAGATGTAGCCGTGATAACCGACCTTTTGCAGGATTCGGGCGATGCGCACGTAATCCAGGTCCAGCGTGTACCACTCGCCGCCGCCGTAGTAGGTCTTGGCCTGCACGAAGACGGCCTTGGGCGCGATCTGCTCCAGCTTGTCGTACGGGTTTTCGAGGAAGTTGCCGGTGTCCATCAGCACCCCCAGCCACGGGGATTCGATGGCGTTGGCGATGCGCAGAAGGCCTTTCGGGGTGCTGGTCAGCCCCCAGTGATTTTCGAGCGCCATCAGCACCCCGCATTCGGCGGCCTTGTCGAGGCAGCGCTCGATGCCGTCAATGCACCACTTGAAGCCGTCTTCCTCGGTGCAGCCCTTGATGATCGGTTCCACGCCCCGCGCGGCCATGAGGTCGTCGAAGGACTTGATGGTGTTCCAGCGGCCGGAATTGAGCCGGATGCAGGGGATGCCCATTTCGTAGGCGATTTCGATGCACTTCTTGGTGTGGTCCACCGCCCACTGCCGCTTGGCGGGATCGGGGTCCACGAAATCCTGGTGGATGGAAAGCGCGATGAGATCAATGCCGTTGGTGAAGGCGTGCCGCTTGAGCTTGCGCAGATAAGCCCGGTCGGCGGCGGTCAAGGGCGCTTTTTCCTCCATGGCCATCTGCTGGTGCAGCACGTCCACTCCCTCGGCCCCGAGCGCGGCGACCTTGTCAATGACCGTCTCGATCGGCACCCGGGGACCGCGGAAATGCCAGTAGGAGTAAGTGGAAACGCCCAGCTTGACGCGACGATGCGGCGGACGGGCCAGGCCGCCGCCCCGTCTCCGGCTGCCCGCGGGTTGCGCGGTGAGGGCCTGCGGCGCGGCGGCGGCCGCCATGGCGGCCGCGCCCAGAAAACTACGACGAGAGAGGTTTTTGCTCATGATTCAGGGGAAACAATTCAACAGGTTTCA
Organism: uncultured Verrucomicrobiota bacterium; assembly: GCA_964601985.1. Classification (GTDB taxonomy): domain Bacteria; phylum Verrucomicrobiota; class Verrucomicrobiia; order Limisphaerales; family J093; genus J093. Next base: position 6,540 of record CAZRPT010000168.1, on the reverse strand, counting down.
CGTTCCGTGTTGCTTCGGGTTTTCTCGCGCCTCCCGTCCTGCCGGGCGAACCCACCCCTCCCGCGTCGCACAACGCGGGCCCACCCCGCTCCGGCCCGCCTCCCGGCGAAGCGCCGGGCGAGAGATTTCCGATTCAAACACCCCCGCAGTCTGCCGCCAATCCCTCCTTCTTCGCAACCTTGAAAGCGTTTCCCGCCCGTTTTTCCTGAAAATTTGTTCCCGGCGGCCCCCGAGGGCGAGAGCGAACCGTTCGTCAGTTTGAGGGCGTATTTGCGGCCGTAACCCCGGACCTCCTCCCGCCCGTCGAGCAGGCGACCGCGCCTTTTTCGATCCTGCTGCGGATGACGCCATTTCATCCGTTTCAGGTGCCCGGGATTGCTCGCGGGACTCCCGTCGTTCATCCCGGGGGCTTCCTTTAGAGAGCCTGTTGGAAAAGTGGGCCGTTCCGCCGTGTGGGGGGTACGTGGCTTGCGGAAAGGGTGCCCCCGGCTGCAGCCGGGTTCCTCAACCCGGCATTTTCCGACCGGCTCTTATGAGGCAATTCGGTCAGCCGTCGGCAAAGCGCGCAAGGCTTGACCCGCTTTTCGGAACGGGGCAGCGTGGCGGGGCGGCGGGAGGCCGCGCGGTGAACGGTTTTTTCTCATGGCGGAAGCAACCCCGGTGAGGCGCCCCGAAGCGGTGGGCGCGGACGAAACGGAGGCGCGGGCGGCGTTCGAGCGCGCGTGGCCGGCGTTTCGGGAGACGACGGCCTTCGACGAACGGCGCCGGACCGAGTACGCCCGGCTGGATCGGGAAGGGCACGTGTACCTCGACTACACCGGCGGCAGCCTGTACGGCGAGGGCCAGGTGCGCCGGCATTTCGAGCTGCTGCGCGACCGGGTGTTCGGCAATCCGCATTCGTCGAATCCCGCCTCGTCGGTCGCCACCCGCCGGGTGGACGAGACCCGCGCGGCGGTCTATCGCTTCTTTCGCGCCTCGCCGGATGAATACGCCGCCATCTTCACCGCCAACGCCAGCGGGGCGTTGAAGCTGGTGGGCGAGGCCTATCCCTTCGCGCCGGGCGGGCGGTATCTGCTCACCTTCGACAACCACAACTCCGTCAACGGCATCCGGGAATTCGCCCGGGCCAAGGGCGCGAAGGTGGACTACGTGCCGGTGCTGCCGCCGGATCTGCGCTTGAGCAGCGAGCGCCTGGACGCCTTTCTGGAAGCGGCCGACCCGGCGGCGGATAATTTGTTCGCCTTTCCGGCGCAGTCGAATTTTTCCGGCGTGCTGCATCCGCTGACGCTGATCGAGCGGGCGCGGGCGCGCGGGTGGGACGTGTTTCTCGACGCGGCGGCCTTCGCCCCCACGCACCGGCTGGATTTGAGCGTCTGGAAGCCGGACTTTGTCTGTCTCTCGTTTTACAAAATGTTCGGCTACCCCACCGGGGTGGGCTGTCTGCTGGCGCGCAAAACGGCGCTGCAAAAGCTGCACCGGCCGTGGTTCGCGGGCGGCACCATCACGCTGGCGTCGGTGCAAAGCTGCCAGTACGCCTTGGCGGAAAACGAGGCGGCCTTCGAGGACGGCACGGTGGATTACCTGAACCTGCCCGCCGTGCGGATCGGGCTGGACTACCTCGATGCCGTCGGCATGGAGGCGCTGGGACGGCGGGTGGCCTGTTTGACGGGCTGGCTGCTGGACCGGATGATCCAACTGCGGCACCGCAACGGCGCGCCGTTGGTGCGCGTTTACGGTCCCACCGATCTGACCGAACGCGGCGCCACGGTGGCGTTCAACTGCTACGACCCGGAGGGGGAGCTGATTGATTTCCACCACTTGGAGGCCGCCGCCAACCGGGCCCGCATCTCGCTGCGCACCGGCTGTTTTTGCAATCCCGGCGCGGGCGAAATCGCGCACGGGCTGACGCCCGAGGAGATGGAGGAGGCCTTCCGGGACCAGGAGCGGATGACCTTCGAGCAATTTCTCTCGGTGGTGCTGCACAAGCGTCACAAAAGCGCCGGCGCCATCCGGGTGTCCCTCGGCATTGCCAGCAACTTCGCCGACGTGCACCGTTTCCTGCGCTTCCTCGCCCGTTTCCTCGATCATCCGGCGGCCACGGTGTGAGCATTCCTTCCGTTTGCCTTGCCGGCGTGGCTGTCCTGGGCGGGGACGTTTCGGGCTTTCGCGGCTTGACACGCCGGCGCCAAGGGCAACGCTGGGGTGAAACCACTCCGCGGCCCGTTCGGCGAGACGCTGAAGAGTCGCGGCGCGGGCAATCAGCGATCGAGATGAACAGAGGGCGCGAAAGTGGAACGGCGCGATGCGGCTGGCTGGCCGTGGTCGCGGCAATGGCGGTGATGTCCTCCCTGCGGGCGGAAGTCGCCGTCGAGACGGAAGCGGTGGTTTATCGCTACACGCCGGCGGACAACGGAGCGGGACCGATGTGGTGCAGCGGCTCGACCTGCCTGGTCCGCGGCGGCGACACGCTCTTCGCCAGCGGCATCGAGACCCTGCCGAATGTCAAACCGCTGAACAACTGCCGCTGGCTGCTGTTCCGGCGCCGGGCCACCGGCGGTTGGGAGCAGGTGTGCGCCGATCCGAAGGGGCGCACCCGGGAGCCGTCCCCGTTGGCGGTCTTCCCGGACGGACGGTTCTTCCTCTCGGCCAATCCCACGCTGGTCCCCGGCGCGTACAACGGCCCGGCGCGGCCGGAGATTTTCGAGTTTGCCGTGGCGCATCCGGAAAAGCCGGCGCGGGTCCTGCGTCCGAAATGGCGTGGCCAGCCGAAGTTCACCGAGCATTCCTACCGCAGTTTCGCGGCGGACGGGCCGAACCGGGAGCTGATCCTGTTCCAAAACATCGGCTACACCCACGCGGAATGGGCCTTTCTGGATCGGGACGGTCACTGGTCCGCGCAGGGCCGGCTCAAATGGCCGTGGGGCGCCGACTACGCCAAACCGCAGCCCATCCGGGTCTGCTATCCCGACGTGGCCCTGAAAGAGCGGGCGGTCTATTTCTGCGGCGTGAGCGACATCATGGAGCCCAACCCGGAATGGCGCGCCTACAAACACAAGCTCACCGGCCGCCATTGGGATTACGATTTCCGCCGGCTCTTCTTCACCTGGACGCCCGACATCACCGCCGAACCGTTTCGTCCGTGGGTGGAAATCGCCAGTCGCGAGACCACCTGCGGCTGGATTCTGCCGGGCGACCTCTGGGTGGCGCCGGATCGCACGGTGCACGTGGTCTGGAGCGAGCGCGCCATTGACGAGCGGCTGCGGGCGAAGTTCTTCCCCGACGCCCGCCAGTCCTACGCGCTGAAACACGCCGCGCTCCGCGACGGCCGGGTGATCCAGCGCAACACCCTCCTGGAAAGCCCCACCGAACGGCCGGGCCGCGCGCGTTTTCACCTCACGCCGGACGGGCGGTTGTTCGTGATTTTCTACGTTGCCGGCCGGGACGCCGCCGGGCGGGGGCTTTCCGAGAACCGGCTGGGCGAGCTGCGGGACGGAAAGTTCGCGCGCCCGCCCGTCCGCGTGCCGTTGAAGCATCCCCTGGGGGAATTCTTCACCGCCACCCCCCGGGCCGGCTCGCCGCCCGCCGCGGTCCTCGACCTGCTCGGCGAACGGGCCGACGAGCCCCACACCATCGGCTACGCGCGGGTGCGTCCGTGACGGAGCGCGGGCGGCCCGGAGTGAATGGCGGCTTCGGCCGCTGCGTCTGACCTTGGAAGCGAGACCATGACAAATTTACATCACGTATCCCGACGGAATTTCCTCAAAACCGCCGCCGTGGTGGCGACGCCGACGCTGATTCCCTCCTCCGTGTGGATGGCCCGGGGGGAAGCGGCCCCCAACAACCGCCTCGTCTTCGGCTACATCGGTGTCGGCAAGCAGGGCCGCCACCTCCTGCGCAGCTTCCTGCCGCACCCGGACGTGCAGGTGGTCGCCGTCAATGACGTGGACACCACCCGCCGGCGCCATCACCAAAAGATGGTCGAGGATTTCTACACGGCCAAAACCGGCAAGCCGTGGCGCGGCTGCGCGGCTTACATGGATTTCCGCGACCTGCTGGCCCGTCCGGGCATTGACGCCGTGGTCATCGCCACGCCCGATCACTGGCACGCCTTCACCGTGGTGGCCGCCGCCCGCGCGAAGAAGGACATCTACTGTGAAAAACCGCTTTCGCTGACCATTCGCGAGGCGCGGGTGATGGTGAACGCGGTGCGGAAAAACGGGCGGGTGTTCCAAACCGGCTCGATGCAGCGCTCGGGCGGCACCTTTTATCGGGCCTGCATGCTGGTGCGCAACGGCCTGATCGGCGACATCAAGGAAGTGTACGTCAACGTCGGCGGCCCGAGCCGGTGGTGTGACCTGCCCGGCGAGCCGGGCGAACCGGGCTTGGATTGGGACATGTGGCTCGGCCAGGCCCCCCTGCGCCCCTACAATTCCATCCTCAGTCCGCGGGGCGTGCACAACCATTTCCCCAACTGGCGCCACTACCGCGAATATTCCGGCGGCGGCATGACCGACTGGGGCGCCCACCATTTCGACATCGCCCAATGGGGCCTCGGCATGGACGAAAGCGGCCCGGTGGAAATCATCCCGCCGAACGACCGCGACGTGAAACACCTCACCTACCTCTACCAGAACGGGGTGAAAATGTACCACGCCGGCCTGCCGGGCTATCGGTTCGGAGTGGTTTTCGTGGGCACGAAAGGCAAGGTGTGCGTGGACCGGGGCCGGTTCGCCGCCGAACCGAAATCGCTGGGCAAGGTGGACCTCGCCAAACTCCCCCTCCAGCTCTACCACAGCACCAACCACTACCGGGATTTCACCCGGGCCATCCGCTCGCGGAAACGCCCCATCTGCGACGTGGAAATCGGCGCCCGCTCGGTGACGGTCTGCCACCTCGGCAACCTCGCCTACTGGAACCGGCGCCCCCTCAAATGGGATCCGGGCCGGGAGCGCTTCGTGGGCGATCCCGAGGCCGACACCTGGCTCGACCGCGAAAAACGCGCCCCGTGGCAGGTATGATCCCGTCCCGGGGAAGAAAAACCCCTCCGTGCGGCCGCGCGGGCGTCCGGCCCGCGTGACCCGTTTTCCGCCGGGGATAAAAACGCATGCTGAATTTTTCACTTCCGCTCCACATCCTGAACATGAACCGCCGCGCCTTCCTCCGTTCCTCGGCCCTCGCGGGCGCCTCCGTGGCCCTCCTGCCCCCTCTGCGCGCGGGGACCGCCACCGTGCCCTCCTACCTGAAAAACCACGCCGCCGAATATAAAGAGCATCCCCGCCGGGCCGCCCTGCGGTGGTTTCGGAACGCCCGGTTCGGGCTCTTTCTCCATTACGGTCTTTATTCCCTCCTGGGCCGCGGAGAATGGGTTCAGTTCCGGGAAAAAATCCACGTGGCCGACTATGAAAAATTGATCCACCGCTTCACCGCCGAACATTTCGACGCGGACTTCATCACCGATCTGGCCCTGCGGGCCGAGATGAAGTACGTCAACATCACCACGCGCCATCACGACAGTTTTTGCCTGTTCAACACGAAGACCACGGACTTCAACAGCGTGAAATCCCCGGCCCGGCGGGACCTGGTGGGGGAGCTGGCCGCGCAATGCGCGAAAAAGGGCCTGGGCCTTTGTTTATACTACTCCCACGGACGCGACTGGCGGCATCCGGACGCTCCGAACAACGATGAATGGGGCGGCAGCGCCCGCCCGAAATACGCCGAACGCGAACCCCGCTATCACTATGGCAGGGCCCATGACCTCAACCGGTACGTGGACTTCATGCACGCCCAGATCACCGAATTGCTCACCCAGTACGGCCCCATCGCCAGCATGTGGCTCGACGGCTATTCCGTGCCCATGAACGGCCCCATCGAGCAATTTCGGATTCCCGAGACCTACGCCCTCATTCGCAAACTCCAGCCCCAATGCCTGATTTCCGCCAAGTGGGGATACACCGGCGATGAAGACTACTACGCCCCCGAATATCACTGGCTGGCGCGCAACCCGGAAAAAACGGCGGCCATGTTGAAGTCCGGCAAACCCATCGAAATTTGCACGGGCATCGCCGGCTGGGGATACCACAAAAACCGGGACGGCAAACACCGGGGCGCCGATTCGGTGTGGGAAAACCTCGAATACGCCGCGAAATTCCACGCCAACCTCCTGCTCAACACCGGCCCGCGCGGTGACGGCAGCATTGATCCGCAGGACGTCCGGACCCTGCGGGAAGTGGGCGCGCGCCTCCGCAAGGAAGGCTGGCCCCGCGCCCGGTCGAGCGCGCTTTCCCCCGGCTGACGCGCTCCCAACCGGCGGGCCGGGCGGAAAAATCGGGACGTCCCGCCGGAGCGGACACGCGGCCCGTGAAAGGGTGCAAAGAGGAGGAAGGCAAGGGCCGAAGGAGCGAGGAAGCCGAAGGCCCGAGGGAATTCCGAAGGCCGAAGGCCGAAAAAGGCAGGCGTTTCGGTAGCGCAGGCTTCTCAGCCTGCTGTGTCGCCGACTTCCAGTCGGCCCAGCGTTCCCCTTTGCGCGGCGGCCGCTGTTGC
>CAZRPT010000167.1:0-6720 GCA_964601985.1 uncultured Verrucomicrobiota bacterium | reverse complement strand
GACCCGCTGCTTCGTCACCAGCCTCGAATACGGGGAGAGGAGCGCGGCCCGGATCGCGCAATCCATCCGCGGCCACTGGTCCGTGGAGAACAGGAACCACTGGAAACGCGACGCCAGCCTGGGGAAGGAGGACGCCTCGCGCCCGCGCAAGAAAGCCGGCGGAGCCCAGGTGCTCGCCCTGTTGAGGGGGGCCGTCCTCCGGCTTCACGACGCGCAACGCTTCGAGACTCTCAACGCCGGCTTCCACCACCACGCCGCCAAACCCTGGGCCGCCCTGCGCCTGCTCAAAACTCCCCCGCCCCAAATCAATTAAAGACAATCGCCCTGCCGGCGATCAAGTATTCCTTCCGACAGAAGCCACCGCTGGAACGCCGGCACCTTCGTTTACGCTCCGCGCCGTTTTTCGGCGGCCCAGCGCAGCCCGATAGCCGTCGCGCCCAAGACGGCGAGCACTGCGGACGTAAACGACGGTTCAGGAATGGCGAAACGAATTTCTCCCAACCCGTAGCGGTCTCCGCCGGCAATGACCCCGGGCTGCCCGTAGTAGTTGTTGTCAATGCGTAGCGCCACATAGCGCGCATTGACGACGCTGTTGAACAAAAAAAGTTGGGCGTAATTGCCCTCCGTGGTGGTGCCCGAGGGACGGTCCATCGTCCCGGAAAATTCTACCGCTTCCGAATTGAAATCGAAGGAATCCCCTTCCGCTTCCGTATGAAAAATAAGGGAAAAATCCCGGGTGTCGTTACCATCCCGATTCGCGCCACCGCCGTTGTTCCCATACTGCCACAGGAGAAGAAACCGGAGGTCCGTGTTCCCATCACCGGTCAGGTCCAAGGTGAAGACGGGATGCTCGGAAGGGGGCGGCGGATTTGCGGAACTGCTACACCAGGATTCAAACTGACCGTCGCCAGCCCGGTAGGCATAAGTGGCAAGCGCGGTTTGCAAATTCGCGCCGGTGGAAAGCACGACTGCGTTGCCATTGGCGTCCTGCAACCCGGCAGGGGTAAAGCCACTGTTGTCGGAAATGAGATAATCCGCTGCGCTGTTTGCATCCGCCGCCACCGAAGAGGTGATGGACACCGGGCGGATCACCGTGCCCGTGTAACTGGGAGAAGCCGCCCGCCCCGGCACGGACATCAACAAACATACCGCCAGCATCCCCTTGCCCAGTAGGCAGATGGCGGAAAACAACGATCGCGCGGACGTTATGGAAAAAGCCACGCGCCAGCATATCACATCCGGTTTTCCCCGCAAGACGGGTTTGTTCCCCCAGTGGAGCACTTCGAAAGCGCAAAGTTCAATTATGAAGTCCACTTGGCCCTGAGTGGCGAATTGCCTCATAAAAAAAGACACTGGGGAGGCGGAGGAAGGAAGGGAGCGGAAGGATCGTTGCCTCAAATAAGATGACACCGGGATGAATGATGAGGCCACGATGAGTCAAACGAGCAAACACGAGTATCTGGAACGGATGAAATGGCGCTATCAGCAACGGGGCCGAGAGGGGCGCAGCCGCCTGCTTGACGAGCGGGAAGAGATCTGCGGTTACGACCGCAAATACGCCATCAAGCTGATGAACGGCTCCCTGCCGCCCCCACGGGGTCGGCGGGGCCGGGGCCCCGTGTATGGGGCCGCAGAACTGACGGTGATCAAACCCATCTGGCTGGCCGCCCATCAACCCTGCGGCAAGCTGCTCCAGCCGATGCTGCCGTTGTGGCTGCCTCACTGGGAGGCCGACCACGGCCCGCTGGAACCGGGACTAAAGGCCCGGCTGGAGCGGATCAGTGCCTCGACGCTGGACCGCCTGCTGGCCCCGAGCAAAGCCGCCGAACAGCGCCGCCGCCAGAGCGGCACCCGCCCGGGCACCTGGCTCAAGACCCAGATTCCGATCCGGACCGATCACGCCGAGGTCGACCGTCCCGGCTACCTGGAGGCCGACACGGTGGCCCACTGCGGGAGTTCGCTGAGCGGAGACTTCGTCTGGACGCTGGACCTGACTGACGTGCACACCCAATGGACCGAATGCCGGGCGGTCTGGAACAAAGGCCGGCACGGCATTGTGGCCCAAATCCGGAACATTGAGCAGCAGTTGCCCTTTCCCCTGCGGGGCTTTGACAGCGACAATGGGAGCGAATTTCTCAACTGGCATCTGGTCTCCTATCTGCAGGAACGGGGCGAACAGCCAGCGGTGGCCTTCACCCGGAGTCGTCCCTACCATAAGAACGACAACGCACGAGTGGAGCAGAAGAACTGGACGCATGCCCGCTCCTGGGTGGGTTACGAACGGCTGGATCAGCCGGAGTGCGTGGCGGCCCTCAACGCCGCCTACCTGGCGTGGTGTGCGTTGAAGAACTACTTCGTGCCGGTGATGAAACTAGAGAGCAAGAGGCGGGAAGGAGGGCGCTATCGGAAGCGCTACGACCGGCCGCGGACCCCCGTCCAGCGAGTGCTGGAATGGGAGGGATTGGCGCCCGAGGCCCGGGCCGCCTTGGAGGCCCGGCAAACGCAACTCAACCCCTTTGCCCTGCGGCGGCAAGCCGAGCGACATCTGCGCCGGGCTTTTCGCTGGGGGCACGCTGCCGCCGCCGAAACGAAGGCGGAGCCGGGGATGGGCGACTCCACTACAGCGGGTTTCGCTAAGGCGGAACCCGCCTCCGTTCCCTCGCCCATCCCCGAGGAAGCGGAGGGGCTGATGGCCCCGATTTATCGGTGAGTTAATCCTTAAGCGCCGGTGTCATGTTATTTGAGGCAACGATCCCCTCACCCTCACCCCGCCCCGGTGTCTTTTTTGGCTGGCGCAATACGAAGCGCCGCCGCTTCCCGAAGCGGATCCCCCGCCCGCGTCCGCCCTCCGCCCTCCGGCCCGGCTTTTTCTCAGGCGCTTCGCGACGGAACGGGCGCGCGCGCGAACGCCGGTTCGGCGGTTGAGTCGCGACGGGGGCTGCGTTACGCTGGGCGCACCGCGAAGGGCAGCCGATGGCCACGGGGGTCGCCGGGCGCCCGGCGCACGCAAGTCATGCAAATCACACTTCATGGAGCGGCCGACGGGGTGACCGGTTCGGCGTATCACGTGCAAACCGACCGGGCCGGCATTCTGGTGGATTTCGGGATGTTTCAGGGCGGCAGGATGGCCGAGCGCTCCAACCGGGTGCCGCGCGGTCTCAACCTCCGCCGCCTCGACGCCGTGCTGCTCACCCACGCGCATCTCGACCACGTGGGCCGGCTGCCGTTGCTGGCCAAACGCGGCTTTCAGGGACCCATCTTCGCCACGCCGGCCACGATGGACCTGACCGGCCTGATCCTGCGCGATTCGGCGAAGATCCAGGCCTACGACGCGGAACGGGAAAACCGCAAACGGGAGCGCCAGGCCAAGCCGCCCATCGAGCCGCTTTACAGCATCGGACACGTGGAACAGGTGTTGCAACTGCTCCAGCCCGCCCCCTACGACGAGCCGATCGAGGTCGCGCCGGGCATCCGGGCGCGCTTCGCGGAGGCGGGCCACATCCTGGGCTCGGCCAGCATCCAGTTGTTGATCGAGGAGGGCGGCCGCCGGAAAATCGTGGTCTTCTCCGGCGATCTCGGACCGCGCGGCGCGCCGATCTTGAAGGATTTCGAATGCCTGCACCGGGCCGACATGGTGTTTCTGGAATCCACCTACGGCAATCGCGACCACCGTTCCCTGGACGAGACGGTGAAGGAGTTCGAGGACATCGTGGAGCAGGCCGTCGAGCAGAAGGCGAAGATTCTGGTGCCCACCTTCGCGGTGGGCCGGGCGCAGTTGATCATGTACCTGCTGGCGGCCATGTTCCGCGAGCGGCGGATTCCGAAGTTCCCCATCTTCCTGGACAGCCCGATGGCCATCGAGGCCACGCGCATCTACCGCCGGCACCCGGAATTGTACGACGAAGAGGCGCTGGCGCTGCGGCAGCGGGGCCAGTTGCGGCACGACCTCTCCTCCGTGGAGCCCACCAGCACGGCGGACGAATCGAAGGCGATCAACAACGTGCCCGGCCCCTGCCTGGTGATGGCGGGCGCGGGCATGTGCAACGCCGGACGCATCCTCCATCACCTCAAGCAAAACCTCTGGCGTCCGGAGACGTGGGTGCTCATCGTCGGCTATCAGGGCCACGGCTCGCTGGGCCGGCGGCTGGTCGAGGGCGAGAAACGGGTGCGCATCCACGGCGAAACCATCGCCGTGCAGGCGAAGATTCGCACCCTGGGCGGGTTCAGCGCCCACGCCGGACGGACCCATCTGCTGGGCTGGTTCGAGTGCCTGGCGGCGGCCCGTCCGCGCCTGGTGCTGACCCACGGGGAGGCCCGGGGGCGCGAGGCCCTGCGCGACGGCATCCGCGAACGGCACGGCATCGAGGCCGAGCTGCCCCATCAGGGCGAAACCCTGCTGCTCGATTGAGTTCCTTGCGCCGCCCCATGAAGGACGCCGATCCACCCCCGCTTCGTTATCCGCCCCGCAACCCGCGCCTCGAGTTCCGGGCCTCGAAGATCCACGGCACCGGCGCCTTTGCCCTGCGGCGCATCCGCAAGGGCACGCGGTTGATCGAGTACGTGGGCCGGCGCATCAGCAAGGCCGAGTCGTCGAAGCTGCTCGAAGCGCAGAACGAATACATCTTCGACGTGAACGAGGAGTTCGATCTGGACGGCAACGTGGAGTGGAATCCGGCACGCCTCATCAACCACAGTTGCGATCCCAACTGCGAGGCGGTCAACGAAGACGGGCGCATCTGGATTCAGGCCCTGCGGACCATCCAGCCCGGCGAGGAAATCACCTTCAACTACGGCTACGACATCGCCGATTACCGCGATCACCCCTGCCGCTGCGGCGCGCCCAACTGCGTGGGCTACATCGTGGCGGAGGAATTCCACGAAACCGTCCGCCGGAAGGAGGCCCTCCGCCGCGCCGCCAAACCGTGACGGCGCCAGCCGGGAGCCGTCCGCCACCGGCCCTCCGGTTCCGCGAAAGTGAGGCCCGTCTCGCGCCGCCGCCAAGCCGGGACGCTCAACGGGACGGTTTCCCCAACAGCCGCGCCACCACGTCCGCGGCGGCGAAAGAGGCGTCGGCGGCGGACCGGAATTGCTCCAGCACGCTCAAGTCCTCCCCCGCCGGAAGCAGGGGCAGCTCCCCGCCGAAACCGGGCCGGCGCTGCGCCAGCCCGAGGGCGGCCAGCAGACCGTTGCACATGCAGTGCTGGGTCACGGATCCCCGCAGGTCGCCGCCCTTGGCCACGTGATCGGCGAGGTTTTCGCCGGGACAACGATAGCCCACGCTGCCGTCCCGGCGCCGGTAAAGCTGTCGCAGGAACCCCACGTCGCAGATCCGCTCGCGCTGCGCGTACTGCTCCGGATCCGCCGCCGTGCCGGCAAGCTGCACCACCGGCACGCTGAATCCCGTGGGCGAAGCCATGAACTCCACCTCCAGCCGGGCGGGAACCGCCGGGGAGGCGGTTTCCGGGGGCGGCGCCAACCGCGCGAACACGCGCCGTTTCCATTCCGGCGCGAGTTCCGATTCCGCGCAGTAGTAAAACGGCGTGCCCACCACCAAGCCGGCCGCGCCCGCCCGCCGCGCGGCGCGAAGTTGAGCGGGAGTGGGCGGCAAACCGGCCAGCCAGAAGGGCCGCTCCAACGCCCGCAGGGCGGCGAGTTCCTCCGCCTCCGGGAAATCGGTCGGCGGCTCGGGATGCCAGATGAATCCCGCCACCCGCCTGCCCGCCGTTTCCGCCCGCGCCGCCGTCAGCGCGCGGGCCGAGGGGCCCACGATCAGCACGTGGGGCGGCGGAAGGGGGGGCGGCGGTTTCGCCGTCAGGCGGGCGGGGTTGAAACAGCAGGCGGGCGCCTCCCCGGAGTCCGCGTCCGCCACCGGCAGATTCCAGCCCGTGATTTTTCCCAGCAACAGCGCCTCCATCTGCTCCAACACGGTGGGAGCATGGCGGTGATGGATCAGGAGATAGGGCGTCATCGCCAGCAGGGCGCCGTACATCGTGGGCAACAGGGGCAGCTCCGCCGAGGGGTGGAAATGCACCCCCACCGGACCATCATGCCCTTCGCGGGCCAGAAACACCTCGGTGAACCCCGCCAGGACGGCCAGCTCGGCCAGCTCGGGATCCTCCTCCAAAAGCGGCGGACGCAGGGGGGCGAACGGCTCCGGTTCCGGTTTGCCGCCCGGCACGAACCAATGTTTCCACACCCGCCGGGCCACGGCGGGAAACGGAAATTGCCCGAAGGCGCGCCGCAAATGGCCGCCCGGATCGCCGAGCTGCAACCGGCGCGCCATGATGACCGGCAGCAACGCGCCGGCCACCACGCCCAACTGGCCCGCGCGGGCCACGGCCCGGGCCAGCGGCCAGGTGGCCACCATCGTTTCCAGTCCGCCTTGGATGATCCGCGGCTGCTCCATATCGCCACATGGTCGCCCAATTCGCCCGTCGTCTGTCGAGTTTTTTCGTGCGGCCGACGGGAAGCTCACCCCCGCAAGTCCGCCCGCCAGCGGGCGCGCAGGGCGGCGATCCTTCGGGAGGGCGGAAACTCGCGGTCGTCCCAGCGGGCGACTTCCACCAGTCCCCAGGCGCTGTTGGTCAGAAAAAGGGCGTCGGCCCGGGCCAGCGCTTCCGGCGGGGCGGCGGTTTCCTCGACGGTCAGACCCGCCTGCGCCGCCAGCGCCAACACGTGCCGCCGCGTGATGCCCGGCAACGCGCCGGCGCTCAGCGGCGG